>NZ_JBFMVT010000002.1:2165374-2474714 GCF_040786275.1 Buttiauxella gaviniae | reverse complement strand
GTTTATCATGACGCATCGCTTCGTAAAGCTCTTGCAACTGCTCAAGCCCGGCTTCCACTTCGTCGTCTTGCTGCTGGCAAACCATGAAGTGAACGCGAGAAGCGTCGTATTCGCCCAGCGTTTCGCGGAAAGCACTCACCTGGTTGTTTTCACAGCCCAGGCCAATCACCAGCACCGCACCCGCATTTGGATGGTGCACCATGTTTTGCAGCATGGTGCGAGTGTTGACGTGGTCTTCACCCAACTGTGAACAACCAAACGGGTGGCTGAACAGGAACACACCGTCAATATCTTCGGCGTTATTGTTCTGTTTCAGGAAACGGTTTTGGATCTGACGCGCAATGCCGTTTACACAACCCACGGTTGGCAGGATCCAAAGCTCGTTACGCACGCCCACAGCGCCATTATCACGGCGATAAACGCTCACGTCGCGATCTGCCGCCTGGCTTGCCAGAGAAAGAACATCCGGTTGATAGCGATACTCATCCAAATCGCTCAGATTAGTGCGCGCATTGTGCGAGTGAATGTGCTCCCCGGCTTCAATGGTTGCCAACGCATGGCCAATCGGCAGGCCATATTTAACAACGTTTTCACCTTGTGCGATGGTGACGAGCGCAAATTTGTGGCCACGCAGTACCGGCTGGCGCAGGGTTATCTCTGCGCCTTCAACGGTAACCACTTCACCTTCGGCCAGGTCCACTAACGCAACCGCGACATTATCTTGCGTATGGATCTTGATGTATTGCATATCAACCTCAAAGCCTGATTAGTTCAGTTCAATGCCAAAGTAGTCTCGGGCGTTGTTAAAGCAGATGTTTTCCACCATTTTGCCCAGCAACTGGATATCCGCTGGCGCTTCGCCCGCTTCAACCCAACGGCCAATCATCTGGCACAGAATGCGACGGAAGTATTCATGGCGGGTGTATGACAGGAAGCTACGGCTGTCAGTCAGCATGCCGACAAAACGGCTCAGCAGACCCAGTTGCGCCAACTGCGTCATTTGACGCTCCATGCCATCTTTCTGATCGTTGAACCACCAACCGGAACCAAACTGCATCTTGCCCGGCATCCCTTCGCCCTGGAAGTTACCGATCATGGTGCCCAGAACTTCGTTATCACGCGGGTTCAGGCAGTACAGGATAGTTTTTGGCAGCTCATTGTTTTCGTTTTGCTTGCTGAGCAGACGGGAGAGCTCTTCAGCCATCGGACGGTCGTTAATGGAGTCAAAGCCCACATCCGGCCCCAGCAGTTTGAACTGACGCAGGTTGTTGTTACGCAGCGCGCCAATGTGGTACTGCTGCACCCAACCGCGACGGGTATATTCCGCAGCCAGCCAAACCAGAACCGCAGTTTTGAACTGGGCAACTTCGTGCTCGCTTGGGGTTTCGCCGGAAAGACGACGCGCCAAAATGCCATCCAGAGTCGCTTCGTCTGCTTCTGCAAACAGAACAACGTCTAATGCGTGGTCAGACACTTTACAGCCATGTTCTGCGAAGTGATCCAAGCGCTTGCTCAGTGCCGTTTGCAGATCGCTGAAACGACGAATGTCGGTATCAGACACTTCCGCCAGTTTGCCCATGTATTCAGCAAAGGTCGCTTGTTCGATGTTGAACGCTTTGTCCGGGCGCCAGCTCGGCAGCACTTTGGTTTCAAACGCATCGAGCGCGATTTGACGATGGAAACGCAGATCGTCAATCGGGTCATCGGTGGTGCCGACCATTTTTACGTTCATCTGCTTCATGATACCGCGCGCAGAGAAGCTGTCCTGAGTCAGCAGCTCATTACATTCGTTCCAGATTTCATCGGCAGTCGTTGGGGACAACAGTTTGCCAGTGATGCCGAACGGACGACGCAGCTCAAGGTGAGTCCAGTGGTACAGCGGGTTACCGATGGTGTGCGGAACCGTCGCAGCCCAGGCATCGAATTTCTCACGGTCAGTTGCATCGCCAGTGCACAAACGCTCTTCCACGCCGTTCGCACGCATGCCACGCCATTTGTAGTGATCGCCTTTTAACCAGATGTCATACAGGTTTTTAAAACGGTAATCTTCCGCAACTTGCTGCGGCGGTAAGTGACAGTGATAGTCGAAAATAGGCTGATCGGCTGCAAACTCATGGTACAAACGGCGGGCAAATTCGGTGTCCAGGAGAAAATCTTCAGTCATAAACTGGGCCATTGTAGGGTTCCTCTGTTCATAGCAGTTCGATGCTTGCGCATAATGCAAATAAAGTTATCACACCAATTTCTAGAGGCCGAGTGGATTTTTGAGGTATTCGTCACAAAAACCACACTTTTATTGTTAATATTCTGTATAAAAAAACCCCGTATCCCGCGCCAGTTCTGGCCTGAAAGCCCCTACCCCCTTAGGATGAGGTGATCGACACTTTTGTGATATCACTCAACTTTTAAAGCTGTATGACAAGTTATCTTTCCGCCGTCGCAATACACAGGTAATGGAATTACATCAGACGTTGAGATGACAAACAGCGCATTACGGTACGGAAACCGAATTTGCCACCACAGATTATTTTATATGGCAAGGTACGGGTCGTACCGGGTGATACCCCCGGATATGAGCCCTCTAACAGAACAACGCTCTGGCAGCCATGCCGGACGTACAACCGCCTACTGTGCGGTTGTCTTTAAGACGGGATGAAATTCGATATGCGAAAGATTAAAGGCTTACGCTGGTACATGATAGCCCTGGTAACTATGGGGACTATTTTGGGTTATCTGACACGTAATACCATTGCGGCTGCGGCTCCAACTTTGATGGAAGAGCTGCACATTTCTACTCAGCAATATTCTTACATTATCGCCGCCTACTCAGCTTGTTATACCATTATGCAACCTGTTGCCGGTTACGTGCTTGATATCCTGGGTACGAAAGTGGGTTACGCATTCTTTGCGGTCGCATGGGCAATTTTCTGTGGTGCAACGGCACTGGCAGGAAGCTGGGGTGGTTTGGCCATCGCGCGTGGTGCCGTAGGTGCCGCCGAAGCTGCCATGATCCCTGCGGGCCTGAAAGCCAGTAGCGAATGGTTCCCGGCTAAAGAGCGTTCTATCGCCGTTGGCTACTTTAACGTGGGCTCTTCAATCGGCGGCATGATTGCTCCACCTTTAGTGGTTTGGGCGATTGTCATGCATAGCTGGCAGATGGCGTTCATCATCTCCGGTGTACTGAGCTTTGCCTGGGCAATGGCCTGGTTAGTTTTCTACAAACACCCACGCGATCAGAAACACCTTTCTGAAGAAGAACGCGAATACATCATTGGTGGTCAGGAAGCGCAGCACCAGACCAATAACAGCAAAAAAATGAGCGCCTGGAAGATCGTACAGAACCGCCAGTTCTGGGGTATTGCTCTGCCGCGTTTCCTTGCCGAACCAGCCTGGGGTACCTTCAACGCCTGGATCCCACTGTTCATGTTTAAAGTCTATGGCTTTGACCTGAAACACATTGCGATGTTTGCCTGGATGCCAATGCTGTTTGCTGACCTGGGTTGTATCGTTGGCGGCTACCTGCCACCGTTATTCCAGCGCGTATTCGGCGTGAACCTGATTGTTTCCCGTAAAATGGTGGTAACCATGGGCGCGATTCTGATGATTGCCCCAGGCACAATTGGTCTGTTCACCAGCCCATACGTTGCTATCGCTCTGCTGTGCGTGGGCGGCTTTGCTCACCAGTCTCTGTCCGGCGCGCTGATCACTTTGTCTTCCGATGTGTTTGGTCGTAACGAAGTGGCAACGGCGAACGGCCTGACCGGTATGGCAGCCTGGACCGCAAGCACCATGTTTGCGCTGGTTGTGGGTGCTTTGGCTGATACCATCGGCTTCAGCCCACTGTTTGCAGCTCTGGCGGTATTCGATGTCCTCGGGGCTATCGTTATCTGGACCGTGCTGCAAAATAAACCTATCAGTGAACTGGGAGACAAACAAAAACCGAAACAAGCATTAGCATAATCGGCATTTACGTTTGCAACGAAAGCCGCCTGATGGGCGGCTTTTGTGTATTCAGAATGTGGAGCCGAAGTGTGAAAAGTGGTATAACAAATAAGGTTACCCGCAGGGTCTTTCCCGGAGCTACAGATGGAAGTTATGGAACCACGTCGTCTTTATCAGCAACTGGCCGCTGAACTTAAACAACGCATCGAAAACGGTGTTTATCTGGTTGGGGAAAAACTCCCGGCCGAGCGTTTTATTGCTGAAGAAAAGAACGTGAGCCGCACTGTGGTTCGTGAAGCCATTATCATGCTGGAAGTGGAAGGTTACGTCGAAGTGCGCAAAGGCTCCGGCATCCACGTTATTGCCAACCAGGCAAAATACACCACTCCACCAGATGAACAGTTTGAATTTGCAAACTTTGGGCCTTTTGAGCTGCTGCAAGCGCGTCAGCTCATTGAAAGTAACATTGCGGAATTTGCCGCGACCCAGGTGACTAAGCAAGATATCGTCAAGCTGATGGAAATTCAGGAAATGGCCCGTAACGAGCATAATTTCCAGGATTCTGAATGGGACCTTCATTTTCACACTCAAGTCGCGCTGGCCTCGCAAAATAGCGCCCTCGCCGCCATCGTGGAAAAAATGTGGAGCCAACGTATCCACAACCCGTACTGGAAAAAACTTCACGAGCATATTGATAAGCGCACCGCCGATAACTGGTGTGACGATCACGACCAGATTCTTAAAGCGCTGATTCGTAAAGACCCGCACGCGGCGAAAGTCGCCATGTGGCAGCATCTCGAAAACACAAAACAGATGCTGTTTGATGCAACCAGCGATGATTTCGAATTTAACGCTGACCGCTACCTGTTTGCGGATAATCCGGTTATACACCTCGATACCGCTGCAAACGGTCAAAAATAGTCATTTTCCCCCGCGAGGGTAAGCAAACCAACCAATAGTGTCAGCGTTTGTAAATACCCTCGCCAGCCTCTCCGCTAGTCAGCAAAATCAATCTTCAACAAAGCACAAATACTGTGACGCATTAGGCAGAGCTTTGTTACAATTAGATGCAATTTCACTGTCGGTGTTAGCTTTGCTTTTCACCTTCCGTTCGTATTCACACGGAGTGTGGCACGAACGAGTTTCACGCTGTGAATTGCAATCGGCAACTTCATAACCAAACAAAACCATGCCGTGCGCTACCAGGCTGACGTTGTTCAGCGGTCTTAACCGATGTGCCAGGAACACTGAATGGAACTTTTCACGCAATTGTTGAACGCTCTCTGGAGCCAGGATTTTGAAACGCTCGCCAATCCAGGAATGATTGGCATGCTTTACTTCGTGTTATTCATGATTTTATTTCTCGAAAATGGCCTGTTGCCTGCGGCATTCCTGCCGGGCGATAGCCTGTTAGTTTTGGTGGGCGTACTGATTGCTAAAGGTGCTATGGGGTTCCCGGAAACTGTCATTCTGTTAACTACCGCAGCCAGCCTCGGCTGTTGGCTCAGTTACATTCAAGGGCGTTGGCTTGGCAATACGCGAATTGTGCAAAACTGGCTTTCCCATCTGCCCGCCCATTATCACCAACGCGCGCACAACCTGTTCCATAAACATGGCCTGTCTGCGCTGTTGATTGGTCGCTTCATTGCTTTTGTTCGTACCCTCTTGCCAACTATTGCCGGTTTATCGGGTCTGAACAATGCACGCTTCCAGTTCTTCAACTGGATGAGCGGCCTACTGTGGGTGCTGATTCTCACAACACTTGGATACCTACTGGGCAAAACGCCGGTGTTCCTGAAATACGAAGATGCGTTGATGTCCTGCCTGATGCTGTTACCGGTCGTATTGTTGGTAATTGGCCTGATCGGTTCGTTGATTGTGCTTTGGCGTAAGAAATACGGAAACCGCAGTTAAGAGGGATAAGATGAAAACACATTTTTTTCGTGGCCTGCGGGCCACGATGCTGGTGGGCATACTGATAGTCGCGGCTATCCTGATGTTTTCAGGCATGCAACGGACTGAATCAACCTTAGAAATTCGCTCCAGCCAACAGGGTATCAGTATGCCCGACGGCTTTTCCGTGTGGCATCACCTCGATGCCAACGGCATTCGCTTCAAAAGCATTACCCCTGAAAACAACTCCTTACTGATCAAATTTGATTCGAACGCGCAAAGTGAAGCCGCTAAAGCGGTGTTATACAAAACGCTGCCGCATGGCTATGTCATCGCTCAACAAGAGGATAATGACAGCGCCAGCACCTGGCTTACGCGTGTGCTTAACGAAAATATCCGCATCGGTTAACTCTTTCCAGAAATCCTAATTTGTTAATGGAAATTGGGTTTTTACTCAATTTCTGACTATGCTTGTTTTTACTTAAATCGCTACAAATCATCATTTTCAAATAATTTCTGGATTTAATGTGTGCTTAACCCTGCGGCTAAACGTACATTCACAATGGAAGGTTTTTATCATGAACTATCGTACCGTATTGGCTATCGCCTTGTTATCCCTGACTTCTGCCGCTCATGCGAACTCGCTTTGCAGTGAAAAAGAGCAGGATATCCAGCGAGAAATTGGCTATGCGGAGAAACACCAGAATAAAAGCCGCGTTGATGGGCTGAACAAAGCGTTGAAAGAAGTGCGCGCCAATTGCACCGACAGCAGCTTACGCGCGGCGCACCAGAAGAAAATCAACGAGCAGAAAGCTGAAATCACCGAACGTAAAGCCGATTTGAAAGAAGCTCGCGAGAAAGGCGACGCGGATAAAATTTCAAAACGGGAACAAAAATTGTCTGAAGCTGAACATGAGCTGAAGACCTTGCAGGCCCGTGATTACTAAGACTGCCCCAAATACCTGCGATTCTACGTATGAAGGGTATTAAGGACTAACCTCAAACACCTGGAGAGAACCATGTCAAAAGATACTACATCAGAACATTTGCGCGCTGAGTTGAAATCCCTGGCAGATACCCTTGAAGAGGTGCTGAGTGCATCGACGGACAAATCGAAATCCGAACTCGAAAAGCTGCGCGGGAAGGCTGAAAAAGCCCTGAAAGAAAGCCGCGTACGCCTGGGTGACACCGGGGATATTATTGCCAAGCAAACTCGAGAAGCAGCATCAAAAGCCGATGATTATGTTCGTGAAAATCCATGGACTGGCGTCGGTATTGGTGCAGCGATTGGCGTTGTGCTCGGTGTTCTGATGACGCGTCGTTAATTATGCCTGAATCCCATCAACCTCAAGGGCCAGGCAAAGGCGTCCTCGGCATCGGTCAGCGTCTTGTCACCATCATCGTTGGGATGGTGGAAACACGCGTACGCCTTGCTGTGGTGGAGCTGGAAGAAGAGAAAGCGCATCTCGTCCAGCTACTGTTGATGCTTGGATTAACCATGCTGTTTGCAGCATTCGGCTTGATGAGTCTGATGGTGCTGGTTATCTGGGCCGTTGATCCACAGTATCGTTTGAACGCCATGATTGCGACGACCGTGGTACTGCTGGCGTTAGCGTTAATCGGCGGGATCTGGACGCTACGTAAGTCGCGCCAATCCACGTTGTTACGTCATACGCGGCGCGAGCTAGAAAACGATCGTGCGTTGCTTGAAGATGACAAGCCATGAGTGACCGCGAGCGCGAGAAGCGCAAAGCATTTTTACTCAGCCAAATTCAACAGCAGCGGCTGGATTTAAGTGCGAGCAGGCGTGACTGGCTTGAAGCGACAGGTGCATACGATCGAGGCTGGAACACCCTACTGAGCTTTCGCAGCTATGCGTTAATCGCCAGCAGCGTAATGGCTATCTGGACGGTGCGCCATCCTAGTTTCCTGATGCGCTGGGCCAAACGCGGATTTGGAGCCTGGAGCGCCTGGCGACTCATTCGCAACACGATACAACAGCAATCGCGTTAATTTTCAACGCCGCCTGATTTAGGCGGCGTTTTTATTTCTGCTTTCTCTACCCATCATGCTCAAGATATTTGAAAAACATTGACAGTTTTCCTTGCTAACAATCTGTTAACGGCACGTCTATTATCCTCTCCATCAACCGCAGCTAACGGTAACAACCGGAAATTGCAAAGACAAACATCCCTGGGCCAATAGTACCCATATAAGATTGACTGGAGAGTAAAATGAAAAAATTAGATGATGCTGGAGTACTGTTAGCGCGTATCCTGATGCCAATACTGTTCATCGTTGCAGGCTGGGGCAAAATCACAGGTTATGCTGGCACGCAACAATATATGGAAGCAATGGGCGTCCCAGGGTTCCTGTTGCCACTGACCATCCTGCTTGAATTTGGCGGCGGTCTGGCCATTCTGTTCGGTTTCTTAACCCGCACTACGGCTATTATCACCGCAGTATTTACGCTGCTGACCGCATTCCTGTTCCACAGTGATTTCTCTCAGGGCCCGAACTCCATCATGTTTATGAAGAACTTCACCATAGCCGGTGGTTATCTGTTGCTGGCTATCTTCGGGCCGGGCGCATACAGCATCGACCGAGCGCTGAATAAAAAGTGGTAACAGTTCTATACTGAGAATTGATAAAAGCGAAGGTTAACCCCTTCGCTTTTTTGTTTTTAAAGGCACAACAAGAGGAATGAAACATGGGACAGCTAATTGACGGCGTCTGGCATGATGTCTGGTACGACACCAAATCTACCGGTGGCAGTTTCAAACGTTCAGAGTCAGCGTTTCGCAACTGGCTGACTGCCGATGGCGAACCCGGCCCAAACGGGAAAGGTGGCTTTGCCGCTGAGAAAGATCGCTATCATTTGTATGTTTCCCTCGCCTGCCCGTGGGCACATCGCACTTTAATTATGCGCGTCTTAAAAGGACTAGAGTCTTTCATCTCCGTTTCGGTGGTTAACCCGCTGATGTTGCAAGATGGCTGGACATTTGATGATGACTTCCCGAACGCCACCGGCGACGGTTTGTATCAGCACGAATATCTCTATCAACTCTATTTACAAGCCGATCCCGATTACACGGGTCGCGTTACCGTCCCGGTTCTGTGGGACAAGAAAACCCAGACTATCGTCAGTAACGAATCGGCTGAAATCATTCGCATGTTAAATACCGCATTTGATGCGAAAGGAGCACGCGCCGGGGATTATTATCCGCCGCAATTGCGCAGCAAAATTGACGATCTCAATAGCTGGATTTACGACTCCATTAATAACGGCGTCTATAAAGCAGGTTTTGCCACCTCTCAAGAAGCCTATGATGAAGCCGTTGAAAAAGTGTTTGAAGGGCTGACTCGCGTTGAGCAAATTCTTGGTCAGCACCGTTATTTAACCGGCGACCAACTTACCGAAGCCGATATACGCCTTTGGACTACTCTGGTGCGTTTTGATCCGGTCTATGTCACCCACTTTAAATGCGACAAACACCGCATTAGCGATTACCTCAATTTGTACGGATTCCTGCGTGATATTTACCAGATGCCAGGCATTGCAGAAACCGTCGATTTTGCGCATATCCGCAATCACTATTACCGCAGCCACAAAACCATTAACCCAACCGGGGTTATTTCTATTGGCCCGGCACAGGATTTAAACGAGCCCCACGGGCGCGATGAACGGTTTAATCAAGGTTGAGAAAATTCATTAAAGCGATGATTTACGTAAAATCCAATCGCAGCTATTCTTGAAATAGATCGCTTACAGATCAAGCGATTGATGACTACTCAAGGCAGGCTACAAATGGATTGGTATTTCAAAGTATTAAGAAATTATGTTGGCTTTAGCGGGCGGGCTCGCCGCAAAGAGTTCTGGATGTTCATCCTGGTAAACCTGGTTCTGACGGCGGTACTCACCATTCTGGACAAAATGTTAGGGCTCAGGATTGCAAAGGACGAAGGTCTGCTCACGACAATTTACGGCGTGCTCATCTTCTTACCTTATTGGGCCGTACAGTTCCGCCGCCTGCACGATACCGATCGTTCAGCCTGGTGGCTGTTACTGCTGTTAATTCCGCTGGTGGGTTGGCTGATTATTCTGGCGTTTAACTGCCAGCGCGGCACGCCAGGTGAAAATGAGTACGGCCCCGACCCAAAAAGTCTGGATGCGCAATTCGTTAGCGAATGATTAATTGCGGCGGGTAAGTCAACTTACCCGCCCACTACACCTACGTTTTATTTCAACAATTTCGGGATTTCCCGCAGACACCAGGCCTTTGCCTCGCCCATGCTATCGCGCCGCCACGCCATAATAATGTCAATTTCGTTGGTGTATTCGGGGCTCACCACGCGTAACCGCCCTTCAGCAATATCCTGCTCGACCAGCGGATAAGGCATAGTCGCCACGCCCAACCCTGCCAGCAACGCCTGGCGTTTGTCTTCCATGCTACTCACCGTCAAACGCGGCTGTTTATCCAGCAGCCGTACCGTCAGGGCCGGGCGTTCACGCGCGGTATCCGCCACGGCAATGCCGCGATATTTCACGCGCGTCATTTCTGAAAGCGGTTCAGGTTCGCTATGGATCGGGTGATCCGGGGCGGCGACATACACGCTCAAAATCTTATACAGTTTACGGGAGTTAATTTCAGAGGAAGAACGGAAGTGCATATCCGGCGCAATCACAATATCGGCACGCCCCTGCTCCAGGCTTTCCCACGAACCGGCCAAAACCTCGGTAATAATCGATAACTGCGTATCCGCTTTTTCAGCCAGTTTCCCCACCAGTGGATAGAGTCTGGCCGACGGTACCAGCGCTTCCGTCACGATGGTGAGATGCGTTTCCCAACCGCGAGCCAACGCTTCGGCATCGGTGGTAAGTTTGTCAGCCGCTTCGAGCAAAACTCGCCCTCGCTCCAGCAGCATCCGCCCAACGTTAGTAAATTTTGTACGATGGCCTGAGCGGTCAAACAACACGACATCCAGCTCTTCTTCAAGCTTCTGCATCGTGTAACTCAGTGCCGAAGGCACGCGCCCAAGCTCATCAGCAGCAGCGGCGAAACTCCCACGTCGGTCAATCGCGTCCATTACCCGCAACGCTTCCAGCGTCAATGCTCTCTCTTTAGCCATCTCGTTCTCATTCAGTAAATTTGAACATACCAAGCAGATTAACTGGCTAACAATACAGCGTCCAGAGTTTTACCATGGGCTTAGTGTAAAAAGAGGTCAAGAAATTATGATTACGCCAAGAACTGCCAAACAATGCGGGAAAGCGGACTATGGTTGGCTCCAGGCCCGCTATACCTTTTCCTTCGGTCACTACTTCGACCCGAAATTGCTGGGCTATGCCTCATTGCGCGTACTCAACCAGGAAGTGTTAGCGCCAGGTGCATCATTTCAGCCGCGCACCTATCCCAATGTCGATATTCTTAATCTGATTCTGGAAGGCGAAGCGGAATACCGCGACAGCGAAGGTAATCATGTCCAGGCGAAAGCGGGCGAAGCGCTGCTGCTTTCCACGCAACCTGGGCTGAGTTACAGCGAGCATAACCTCAGCAAAGAGCATTCTCTGACGCGGATGCAACTGTGGCTTGATGCCTGCCCGGAGCGTGAAAACCCGCTGGTGCAAAAAATCACGCTTACCGATGGGGTGCATCAACTGCTGGCCTCTCCCGATGGCAGCAAAGAGAGCCTGCAACTGCGCCAACAGGTTTGGATCCACCAGATTGAACTGGAGAAAGGGCAGCAGGTGAGTTTCCAGTTGCACGGCCCACGCGCCTATTTGCAGTCGATCCACGGTACGGTGCACGCTGTCACTTCTACCGAGGAAAAAGAAGGGCTTACCTGCGGAGACGGCGCTTTTATCCGTGACGAAGCTAACATTACGCTGGTTGCAGATACCCCATTGCGTGCATTGCTGATAGATTTACCGGTCTGACCAGTGTCAAAAACAGACAAATGGGAGTCATTAGTGAGTAAGAAATCAATAGCAAAACACCGCGAGAAAAAAGCCGCGCAGGCTACCGTAACAGCAACCCACGAGCAGGCTGAACTGAGTTATGACGAAATGCTCACCGAGCTCGAAGCAATTGTCATTGAAGCAGATGTTCGTCTGGCTGAAGAAGAAGGCACTCTCTAATCCCTCGCCCCGGTTAGCGCCGGGGACTTTCAGGAAAGCCGATTTACCCGCGTCTCACCATTTTCAATGGCCAGTTGATAGAGCGTAAACGGCGTATATCTTTCAATAAGGGTCGCCAACTCAGGCGAATGGCTGGTTAACCAGATTTGCGTATAACGGCTCGCCTCGGCAATCAGCCGCGCCAGCGCAGGCAGCATTTGCGGATGCAGGCTGTTCTCTGGTTCATTTAGCGCAATAAAATGTGGCGGGCGCGGGCTGAGTAGCGCCACTGTCAGGCACAGGAAACGCAGCGTTCCGTCAGAAAACTCAGCCGACTCCAGCGGGCGATTAATGCCCTGGCGGTGCATCATCATCTGAAAGCGCCCGTTGCTGTTATCGCAGAAGAACAAGCACTCCGGGAACGCCTCATCCAGCACTGCAAACAACAGTTCGCTATCACCAATTTCCACAATCGTCTGGAAAGCCGCGGCTAAATTAAGCCCATCCCCTGCCAGCACCGGCGAGCGATAACCCACCTGCGGCAAACGTAACCCAGCCCCTTTTGAGATATCAAATTCGTGATAAAAGCGCCAGTTGCGCAGCGTTTCACGCGCGCTGGAAACTTCCGGATAAAGATGAGGCTCGCCAAGCTGACCAAACAACGATTCATTTTCGTAAAGCGTGGCGGCATGCGTAACTTTTTCGCCGTTAACATCGTTGAGAAAAACCGCCTGGTTGCGGCGATGCATAATGGAAGACGAAGGGCGACGGCGAAAACCACTCAGCCAGATCTGCTCTTCTTTAACGATAGGATCGAGATCGAACATGGTTGGGTACGGAAGTTTGTCCGGAAAGCCTACCTGCAATTCATACTCAAAATCATCGGTTTCAACGGCTAAAGTCATGCGGCGCGGCGCGCTGGCATACCCGCGAGCGCGATCCCCCGCCCACATCACCTTCTGGATCCCACCTTCGTCAGACAGCCAGTGGGAAAGCTGCCCCGCTGCCGCACCGTGGATCAAGTGGATCGCTTTGTAGATATTGGATTTCCCGCAGCCGTTGGGGCCGAAAACCACATTTAATCGTTCCAGATCGATGGAGAGTTTGCGCACTGAGCGGTAGTTGTCGATATACAGGGATTTGATCATAGCGGGGCGATCCGGCAACGGGTGGAGTTTTATTATGACAAGAGTTCGCCCTCAACCCAACTCCTCCACCAGGCAAGGAGGAAGGTGGCTTCCGCACATAGCAAAACGCCCCGCGCAGTTTGCACTGTGCGGGGCGTTCCTGAATGGTTGAAGCTGACCGATAAGCCGGGTTCTGTCGTGGACAGTCATTCATCTAGGCCAGCAATCGCTCACTGGCTCAAGCAGCCTACCCGGGTTCAGTACGGGCCGTACCTTGTGAACCCCTATTTGGCCTTGCTCCGGGTGGAGTTTACCGTGCCACGGACTGTTACCAGCCGCGCGGTGCGCTCTTACCGCACCCTTTCACCCTTACCTGATCCCGCTTGCGCGGGCCATCGGCGGTTTGCTCTCTGTTGCACTGGTCGTGGGTTACCCCCCCAGGCGTTACCTGGCACCCTGCCCTATGGAGCCCGGACTTTCCTCCCCTCCGCCTGTCTCCTTCCGAAGAAGGACGACGACGAAGCGGCGACTGTCTGGTCAGCTTCGGCGCGGAGTATAAAGGGTTTACACGCCCCTGTCACGCCTTCCCATAACTTGAATTATTTAGGGGAATCTAAGATGGAGTATTCATCCCGATCGCCACCATCGCGGCAATATTGCGCGACGCGCGGTAAATATTTTCAAACGCATTTTTCAGCGCCTCTTCCAGCGTGCCCACACTATTAAGCACGCTAAATACCGCATCGATACCATATTGATGAACAACTTCAACATCACGCGTGAGCGACCCGGCAATACCGATCACCGGTTTACGGTACTTTTTCGCGACCGCCGCCACGCCCACCGGCACTTTGCCGCGAATACTTTGGCTATCCATGCGCCCTTCACCGGTCACCACCAGCGAACAGTCATGAATATGTTCTTCCAGATGCAGCGCTTCCGTCACAATTTCCACGCCGCTGCGCAGTTCGGCGCCGAGGAACGCCATTAATGCCGCCCCCATACCGCCTGCCGCTCCCGCGCCTTCTGCATTCTTCACATCGATGTGTAAGTCCTTTTTAATCACATCGGCAAAATGAGCAAGATTAGCATCCAGCTCAACAATCATCGCTTCGTCGGCACCTTTTTGCGGCCCAAAAATACGTGATGCCCCGTTCTCGCCAATTAAGGGATTTGTCACATCGCAGGCCACGTTAATCACACAGCCCGCCAAACGGCTATCAAGCTGGGAAATATCGATGGTGTTCAGGCCCATTAAACTGCCGCCGCCGTGGCTGATTTCTTTGCCCGTTGCGTCGCACAGTTTTGCGCCCAGCGCCTGCACCATCCCCGCACCGCCATCGTTAGTCGCACTCCCGCCGATGCCGATAATAATATTGCGCGCACCGTTATCCAGAGCGCGCAAAATCAACTCTCCGGTGCCGTGCGAAGTGGTAATAAGAGGGTTACGGTTCTCGGTTGGCACCAGCGCAAGCCCACTGGCTTCGGCCATTTCAATAAACGCGGTTTTGCCATCGCCGGACATTCCCCAACATGCCGTCACCGGCTCGCCCAGCGGCCCGGTCACCGTCGTGGTGATTTTCTTGCCCTGCGTGGCACTGATCATGGCATCGACCGTCCCCTCCCCGCCATCTGCAACCGGGACTGATATATATTCCGCATCAGGAAATATTTCGCGAAATCCTTTTTCAATAGCCTTCGCCACATCAACCGCTGAGAGGCTTTCTTTATAAGAGTCGGGTGCGATTACGATTTTCATAATGTGTCCATGCCAAAAAGTTCGAGAAAAACCGGGCATCGCACAGAGTCGTAAAGATGCCCATCTCTTTTATTTACTGACTTCTACTTTCGCCAGTTTTTCGTAGTAGCACGCGATTGCGCTGTGATCGTCGTTACCATGGCCATCGGCACGCAGCGCCTGCATCATCTCCATAACCGCCGCCGTCAGCGGCAGTTGCGCGCCAACACCGTGGGAAGTATCCAGCGCGTTCGCCAGATCTTTAATGTGTAGATCGATGCGGAAACCGGGCTTGAAGTTACGGTCCATGACCATCGGCGCTTTCGCTTCCAGCACCGTGCTGCCCGCAAGGCCACCGCGAATAGCCTGGAAGACTAATTCCGGGTTAACGCCCGCTTTGGTCGCCAGCACCAGCGCTTCAGACATCGCCGCGATGTTCAGCGCCACAATCACCTGATTTGCCAGTTTGGTGACGTTACCCGCGCCAATATCGCCGGTATGCACCACGGAACCCGCCATCGCTTTCATCAGGTCGTAATACTTATCGAAAATTGCTTTATCGCCACCGACCATCACCGACAGTGTGCCTTCAATCGCTTTTGGCTCGCCACCGCTGACCGGCGCATCCAGCATATCGATGCCTTTGGCCTTCAATGCTTCGCTGATTTCACGGCTCGCCAGCGGTGCAATGGAACTCATGTCGATAACCACGGTACCCGGTTTCGCCCCTTCAATAATGCCGTTTTCGCCCAGCGCCACTTCTTTTACGTGTGGCGAATTTGGCAGCATGGTAATAATCACATCACATTGCTCGGCAATCGCTTTTGGCGTTGTCGCCGTTTCAGCGCCCGCCGCGATAACGTCAGCAATCGCCTCTGCATTACGGTCGGCAACCACCAGTGAATAACCGGCTTTGATGAGGTTTTTACTCATTGGTTTGCCCATGATGCCCAGGCCAATAAACCCAACTTTCAGTGTCATAGCGTTAATCTCTCTCGTTATTTACGGGTGGAAGTTATTTTTTAAACTGGTCGCACAGCTTCTGAGTCGCCGCACGGAAAATACCTAAATCACTGCCGACGGCGACGAATGTTGCGCCCCATTCCAGGTAACGCCTGGCGTCGGCTTCAGCGGGAGCCAGAATGCCTGACGGCTTACCGTGTGCTTTTGCACGGGCAAAAATATGTTGGATTGCGCTTTGTACTTCAGGATGCGACGGGTTACCGAGGTGGCCCAATGCCGCAGATAAATCACCAGGGCCGACAAAAATCCCGTCCACGCCGTCCGTTGCGGCAATCGCATCCAGGTTATCAACGCCTTCCTGGCTTTCGATTTGCACCAGAATCGTGATGTTCTGATTCACCTGCTTAAAATAATCCACCACGGTGCCGTAGCCGTTACTGCGGTGCGAAACCGACACACCGCGAATACCTTCCGGCGGATAGCGGGTTGAAGAGACCGCCAGGGCCGCTTCTTCCTGAGTCTCAACAAACGGGATCAGGAAGTTATAGAAACCAATATCCAGCAAACGCTTAATCACCACCGGGTCGTTGGTAGGGGCACGTACCACCGGCGCGCTATGGCTGCCGGTCAGCGCCATCAGTTGCGGAATGAACGTGGTAATGTCATTTGGCGCATGTTCGCCATCCAGCACAATCCAGTCGAAACCGGCCAGGCCCAGCACTTCGGTGCTGATAGGATTTGCTAATGCAGACCAGCAACCGATTTGCGTTTGATGTGCTGCCAGTGCTGCTTTGAATTTATTTGGGAAAACGTTGCTATTCATGAGCTTTACCTTAATTTTGTCGTTGCTTACTTCTGCAATTCCATACGTTTAATGTCACCCACTACGAACAGATAACAAACCATCGCTGCCAGCGCAGAGCAGCCCACAAAAATCAGTGCTGCATTGAAGGAGTGAAGTTCGCTGACCAGGTAGCCAATCACCAGGGGCGTTACGATTGAAGCGACGTTACCGAACACGTTAAATACTGCGCCGCACAGACCGACCATCTCTTTTGGCGCGGTGTCAGCGATAACCGGCCAGCCAAGAGCACCAAAACCTTTGCCGAAGAAAGCGAACGCCATCAGCGTGACGACCAGCGCCGTGCTATCGGTGTAGTTACAAAGAATGATGGTTGAAGCCAGCAGCATCCCGAGAACAATCGGTACTTTACGGGCAACGGTCAGCGAGTAACCGCGTTTGATTAACGAATCTGAGAACACGCCACCTAACACACCCCCGGCAAAACCGCACAGTGCCGGAATAGAGGCAACCATCCCCACTTTCAGAATCGACATGCCTTTATCTTGCACCAGGTAAATCGGGAACCAGGTCAGGAAGAACCAGGTGATGGTGTTGATAAAGTACTGACCAAAGAACACGCCCAGCATCATACGGTTAGTCAGCAATTGTTTGATGTAATGCAGTTTTGGCCCTTCGACGACGACGCCCGGCTTTTTGTGGTCCATATCCACCACCGCGCCACCTTTAGTGATGTAATCCAGCTCCTCCTGAGACATACGAGGGTGGTCAGTCGGGTTATGGATAAATTTCACCCACAGGAAGGTCAGCACAAAACCGATGCCGCCCATCACGGTAAACACATGTTCCCAGCCCCAGGCGAAGGTCAGCCAGCCGAGCAAAGGTGAGAACAGCGCCAGCGAGAAATATTGTGCGGAGTTAAAAATAGCCGATGCAGTCCCGCGTTCTTTCGTTGGGAACCAGGCCGCAACAATGCGGGCGTTTGCCGGGAATGAAGGCGCTTCAGAGAAGCCGAGCATAAAACGCATAAAGAACATGGAGATACCGGCGTATGCCAGCGGTATCATATCGACAAACCCCTGCATGAACGTAAACAGCGACCAGAAGAACAAGCTGTACGTATAAACTTTCTTGGAGCCGTAGCGGTCAAGTAACCAGCCGCCGGGGATTTGCATCAGCAGGTAAGCCCAACCAAATGCCGAAAAAATATAGCCCATTGAGATTGCACTGAGCTGCAATTCTTTCGCAACTTCAGTACCTGCAATAGAGAGCGTAGCGCGGTCCGCGTAGTTAATGGTCGTTACAATAAAGATAATCAATAATATTAAATATCGGGTGTGATTACCTTTTTTTGACTCAACAGCTGTATCCAAAATCATTTTTCTACATCCTCTGTTGCGGGTACTTAATGCAAGGATTTTTATTTATATAAGGAAATATTCTCGAATATATTTTCGGAATAATAAATTAACCTGGTGTTTGTCATTCGCAACACAGTATAGCCAGCACCAGGGGAATGGACATTAGGCATATGCACAATTGATAGCGTATAAAATTACAAATAGTTAAACTTATGCCCATCTTTGTGGGGGCTGTTGCACAATTCCATGCATTACCCACCCCAATGGATAAAGCGTCATAATATAAAGTGATCGTCATCACATTTTTATTCTCTGCGGCCTGACATTCTTTATTTAGCTTGTGAGTAATCACGATAAGAAAATTAATTATTTCGCATTCAGGTAATGTCTGGAGAATAGTGATAATGTCAAACATAGAAATAAAACAGCAGCCGCCAGGGTCGTTCTATATAAAAGTTCATGAAATAGATAACGTCGCTATTATTGTTAATGACAATGGCCTGAAGGCTGGCACCCGATTCCCGGACGGGCTTGAACTGATCGAGCACATTCCACAAGGCCACAAAGCCGCACTGGTGGATATTCCTGCCCATGGCGAAATAATCCGATATGGCGAAGTTATTGGTTATGCGGTGCGTGATATTCCGCGCGGAAGCTGGATTGACGAATCCTTAGTGGAATTGCCAAAAGCGCCTCCGCTCAACACCCTGCCATTAGCCACGAAAGTGCCAGAGCCATTACCGCCTCTGGAAGGTTATACCTTCGAGGGTTATCGCAACGCAGACGGCAGCGTTGGCACGAAAAACTTGCTCGGCATCACCACCAGCGTGCATTGCGTCGCAGGCGTAGTCGATTACGTCATCAAAATTATCGAACGCGAATTGCTCCCGCGCTACCCGAACGTCGACGGCGTGGTGGGCCTGAATCACCTCTACGGTTGCGGCGTGGCGATCAACGCGCCTGCGGCTGTCATCCCCATTCGCACTATCCATAACATTTCGCTGAACCCAAACTTTGGCGGCGAGATTATGGTGATTGGCCTGGGCTGTGAGAAGTTACAGCCAGAGCGCCTGCTGGAAGGCACCGACGACGTTCAGGCAATTAGCGTCGGTAACGCCAGCATTGTTCGCCTGCAAGACGAACACCACGTCGGCTTTAAGTCGATGGTCGATGACATTCTTACCGTCGCCGAGCACCATCTGGCGAAACTTAATCAGCGTCAGCGTGAAACCTGCCCGGCTTCTGAACTGGTGGTGGGGATGCAGTGCGGCGGAAGCGATGCGTTCTCAGGCGTGACGGCGAACCCGGCCGTGGGCTACGCGTCTGACCTGCTGGTGCGCTGTGGCGCAACGGTGATGTTCTCTGAAGTCACCGAAGTGCGTGACGCCATCCATCTGTTAACGCCGCGCGCCATCAACGAAGAGGTGGGAAAACGTCTGCTTGAAGAGATGGAATGGTACGATAACTATCTCGATATGGGCAAAACAGACCGCAGCGCCAACCCATCCCCAGGCAACAAAAAAGGCGGTCTGGCAAACGTGGTGGAAAAAGCCCTCGGTTCGATAGCCAAATCAGGCAAAAGCGCGATTGTGGAAGTACTTTCCCCTGGCCAGCGGCCAACCAAACGCGGCCTGATTTTCGCCGCCACGCCGGCCAGCGATTTCGTCTGCGGTACACAGCAGGTGGCATCGGGCATTACGGTTCAGGTATTTACTACCGGGCGCGGTACGCCATACGGATTGTTAGCGGTTCCGGTGATTAAAATGGCAACCCGCACCGCACTGGCAAACCGCTGGTATGACTTAATGGACATCAACGCTGGCACTATCGCCACGGGCGAAGCAACTATTGAAGATGTCGGCCTGGAGTTATTTAAATTTATTCTGGATGTCGCGAGCGGACGCAAGAAAACCTTCTCGGATCAGTGGGGCCTGCACAACGCCCTGGCGGTGTTTAACCCGGCTCCGGTGACCTGATTCGTTTAAAATCTTAGAAAGACGTGCAAGAACTTTAAGCGAAAGGTTTTTGCTTAAATGACCCCCACCCAGCCTCCCCCTTTCCAGGGGGAGGAGCTAAAGACTCCTTTTGCTCCCTTCCCTGGTAAGGGGAGGGCTGGGGTGGGGTCAGTGAGAACAATCAAGCTTACCCCGGCACTCGCTCACGGCAAACGCTCATCACCAGCTGCCGTAACCAGCGATGTGCCGGGTCAACTTCCGAGCGCGGGTGCCACATCAAAGAGATCGTAATTTCTTTGGTTTTCACAGGAAGATCGAAGATATGTACTCTCGCTTCACCTGGATTGCCATACAAACCCGGCTGGTTTAACAAAAAAGTCTCCGGCACCAGCGCCACTAAATCTGACGCCTGAGCCACCGCCAAAGCCGCGGGAAAACCCGGAACCATCGCCGCAATCTTGCGGGTTAAATTCAGTTCTGCCAGCAATACATCCACCGGGCCTGTGCCTCTTTCATGGCGCGAAACTACTACATGCCCTGACGCAGCGTATTTCTCGGGAGTCATTTCCCCCTCTTGCTCCAGCGGATGGCCTTTTCTGACTACCCCGACAAATCTGTCCCGATAGAGCGCGGTTAAGCGTATTTCCGGCCCCATTTCCCCGAGCACGCCCACTTCAAGATCGATCAGACCTTCGCGCAAATATTTCGCGGTTTTCTCAGGTTTTGGCATAAAACGCAGTTGCACCAAAGGCGCGACAGCGGCAACGGCATCAATCAACGCCGCACCAAAAATCTCAATAAACCCGGCGTTTGTTCGCAGCGTGAAATGGCGCTCAAGTGTTGCAAGATTCAGGGAATTTGAAGGAGGGCGAAGAATGGCCCGCGCTTCAAAGGCGGCGTTTTGCGCGCGCTCACGGATTTCTTCCGCGTAAGGCGTCAGCACCATATTGCGCCCTGCCCGCACTAATAGCGGATCGCCAACCGTCGCACGCAGGCGGCTCAGCGTCCGGCTCATCGCCGAAGCGCTTAACCCCAGACGACGCGCAGCGCCAGCCACACTTCCTTCCGCAAGAAGCACATCAAGGGCGATGAGTAAGTTCAGATCGGGTTCAGTCATACGGCATAGTAGCCTGCTCTTTAGAATGAGAGAAGGCGTTTGGTGCAGGTTATTAATGCAAATGCTGCGTCTTCCGCCCTGTCTCCCGCCCCGCTATATTTCCGCCACCCACCAGCGATAAAGAGTTTTAACCCATGGCACTTTTTACCAACCAGCCAGGCGATGAAGGATTACCCGGCCGCGAACGCGGTTTAGCGATGGCAGCCGTCATGACAATGACGACAATGGCCGTATTTGACGGCTCAATGATCAACATCGCCTTGCCGCAAATCGCCCGATCGCTTGATGCATCACTGGGTGCCACCGTCTGGGTTTCCAACGGTTATCTGTTATCGGCGGCGATGACACTTGCGATATTCGCCGCGCTTTCCAGCCGCATCGGCTTTCGCTCCATTTTCACCTTCGGCCTCACTGTTTTCACACTGGCCTCCGTTGGCTGCGCGCTTTCATCATCGCTGGAAATGCTCATTATTATGCGCGTACTGCAGGGTATTGGCGGTGCCGCCACGTTAAGCATTGGCCCGGCAATCCTGCGCTCGGTTTTCCCCAACCGCCTGCTGGGGCGAATACTTGGCCTGAACGCATTGCTGATAGGTTCAAGCACCGCTATCGCACCAATTCTTGGCGGAACGATCCTCTCGACAATGAGCTGGCAATGGCTGTTTGCGATTAACATTCCGCTGGGCATTATTGCGGTGATCCTGACCCTACGCGTTATCCCTGACAACCCGGCGTTAAAACGGGAACCGTTTGATTTTGCAGGAGCCGTGTTATCCGCCGTCGCCTTAGGCGCACTGATTATGGCTGCGGACGCCTTTACCCATCCCGGCAACGGTGAAATGACAATGGCGGTGATTTACGCCAGCGCCGCCATCATCACAGGCATGGCTTTCGTCTGGGTTCAGCGGCGAGTGACGAAACCGCTGCTTCCTCTCGACATCTTTGCCTCGTCACGGTTTTCGCTGGCAGCGCTCACGTCGCTGGCCTCGTTTGTCAGCCAGGGAATTACCTTCATCGCATTACCGTTTCTTTTTCAGAGCGTATACGGTTACAGCGCACTGGTTTCAGCGTTGCTTTTCACCCCGTGGCCGATAGGTATTATTCTTGCTGCACCGCATGCCGGACGCCTCGCCGACCGCTATTCCGCCGCGATCATTTCAACCGTTGGATTGTGCATTTTCGCCACAGGACTGGCACTGCTGGCAATCCTGCCGGAACAGGCGCACGCCTGGGATATTTGCCTGCGCAGCTTGCTGTGCGGCATCGGTTTTGGCTGCTTTCAAAGCCCGAATAACAGAGAGATGTTGTCGAACGCATCGCGGGAAAACAGCGGCTACGCATCCGGCGTGCTGGCAATCATGCGCACCTTTGGGCAATGCCTGGGCGCCGCGTTCGTTGGCGTGATGATGTCGATTTATGCGCAGAGCAGCGCCGTGCATTTAAGCCTCTGGATGGCGGTTATCGCCACGGTATTAGCGATTATTCTCAGCGTGAGTCGCCTGCGGGGGTATAAGTTGTCACGGACGTAGACAAAAATTGTGGTGGATAAGCGCGAGCGCCATCCACCGCTTTAATGTTTAACTTTCACCCACCAGCACCACTTCAATCCCACCTTTACGCAATCCATTCAGGCTTTCAGCGGGGATACCCGCATCGGTGATAACCATATGAATCCTTTGGGTATCAATAATTTTATGCAGGCTGGAGCGGTTAAACTTACTGGAATCCGTCACCACAATAATGCGTTCTGCCACTTCACACATCCGGCGGTTAAGACGCGCCTCATCTTCGTTGTGGGTACTGACACCGCGCTCAAGATCGATGGCATCTACGCCAAGAAATAGCATATCGAAGTGATAATTTTGCAGGGATTGATCGGCCTGATCGCCATAAAATGAGAGCGACTGGCGGCGCAAATGCCCGCCGGTCATCAGCAATTCCACCCCTTCAGCTTCCAGCAACGCGTTCGCCACGTTCATGCCGTTGGTCATGGCTATCACCTCTTTATGGTTGCGCATATGGCGCGCAATTTCATAAGTTGTGGTACCGGAGTCGAGGATCACGCGATGACCGGGTTTGATCAGATCCGCCGCAACCCGTGCAATGCTGCGTTTCAATGAGGTATTCAGCGAACTTTTATCTTCAACGGTCGGTTCAACCTGGGCCGTAAGTGAATCGCAAACTAATGCTCCGCCGTAGGCGCGCACCGCAACGCCCTGCTTTTCCAGGAAAGCGAGATCGTTACGGATCGTTACCGTGGAAACTCCAAAAAATGATGAGAGATCATTAACCTGCACACTTCCTTGTTGGCGAAGGCGCTGAATGATTTGCTCGCGTCTTTCGCTTGTACCTGTTACACGCTTGTCCGTTGCTGCGTCGGTATTGCTCATAATAGATCCTTTCATAAAACCTTTCGTTTCATTTCACTTTGCCTATTAACACCTTTCTTTTCGCGGAAAGCAAGCCTTTACATCGCGTGCTTCATTCTCTGTCACCGTGTCAAATAGCCTTTCATTATGTTTCTTTTGCGAAACAGATCGCAATTCTATTATCTTTCGTTTTGTTTTTATCGCACGATACACCACTATTAAATGAAACAAATCGAAAGACAAATTGACACCCAACCCACACGGAGAGGAAAGTGAAACATTTAACCGCGTTTGTGGCCGACCATAAACAGGATTCACGATGTGGCATTTTTGCCGTTTGTTCTGCTCACCCGTTGGTTCTCGAAGCGGCAATGCGCCATGCAAGAGAAGCAAAATCTCTCTTATTAATAGAAGCGACATCCAACCAGGTTGACCAGCATGGCGGCTACACCGGGATGACGCCGCAAGACTTCCGTGGTTTTGTCGAGCAAATGGCAGACAACTTCGCCTTCCCACGCGAGCAGTTGATTCTGGGTGGTGATCATCTTGGGCCAAATCGTTGGCAATCTCTGCCCGCTGAAGAGGCGATGCGCAATGCAGATGAGCTGATTCGTTGCTATGTCGCAGCGGGATTCAAAAAGATTCACCTCGATTGCAGCATGTCCTGCGCTGATGACCCGGTTCCGTTAACCGACGTCATCGTCGCTATGCGTGCCGCACGCCTGGCAAAAATCGCAGAACAAACCTGCTGTGAAAAATTTGGAACGTCCGACCTGGTTTACGTTATTGGCACCGAAGTTCCCGTTCCAGGCGGTGCGCATGAAACGCTGGCGGAGCTTGCCGTTACCACGCCACAGGCGGCAAAAATGACGCTTGAGGCCCATCGCCATGCTTTTGAATTGCAAGGTTTAAGCGACTTGTGGCCGCGCATTATTGGGCTGGTCGTTCAGCCAGGGGTTGAGTTTGACCACACTCAGGTTATTGATTATCAACCTGAAAAATCTCATGACCTGAGCAAAATGATCGATGCGTTTGACACCATGGTGTTTGAAGCGCACTCCACTGATTACCAGACGCCACAGGCGTTGCAGCAACTGGTGCAAAACCACTTCGCTATTTTGAAAGTTGGCCCGGCACTCACCTTTGCCTTACGCGAAACGCTATTTTCACTGGCCGCTGTTGAGCGCGAGTTACGTCCCGCACACAAATGTTCCGGGCTAAGAGAAGTATTGGAAAGCGTCATGCTCGAGCATCCTGAATACTGGAAACACCATTATCACGGCAACGACAGCGACCGCCGTCTGGCACGCGGATATAGCTACTCCGATCGCGTTCGCTATTACTGGCCGGATCGTGAAATTGACGAAGCATATTCACGGCTCGTCACTAATCTGGCTAATGAATCTATTCCTTTGCCATTGATCAGTCAGTATCTGCCTCTGCAATACGCCAGAGTCCGTGAAGGAAAAATCGTGGCAACACCACACGAACTGATTATCGACCATATCCAGGACGTGTTGCGCCAGTACCATTCTGCCTGTCTGGGCACACAAACATCCAATTAACACAATGATAAAAAAGGAAAAAATATGCCAAACATTGTATTAAGCCGCATTGATGAACGATTGATCCACGGCCAGGTTGGCGTTCAATGGGTCGGCTTTGCTGGCGCAAATCTCGTGCTCGTTGCCAACGATGAAGTCGCCGAAGATCCGGTTCAGCAAAACTTAATGGAGATGGTTCTGGCGGAAGGGATCGCCGTTCGGTTCTGGTCGCTGCAAAAAGTTATCGACAATATTCACCGCGCAGCCGACCGCCAGAAAATCCTGCTGGTGTGCAAAAACCCGAGTGATTTTCTGACGTTAGTAAAAGGTGATGTGCCGGTTTCACGGATTAACGTCGGCAACATGCACTACGCAGAAGGTAAACAACAAATAGCGAAAACCGTCTCTGTAGATGACCAGGATATTGCCGCTTTTAATGGCCTGCAAAAAGCCGGAGTGGAATGTTTTGTTCAGGGTGTGCCGACGGAATCCGCTCAGGATCTCTACAAACTCCTCTGAGGTATTTTCTATGGAAATTAGCTTATTACAGGCACTGGCGTTGGGTATTCTGGCCTTTATTGCGGGCCTGGATATGTTCAACGGCCTGACGCATATGCACCGTCCGGTGGTGTTAGGGCCGCTGGTTGGTTTGATTCTTGGCGACCTCCACACCGGGATTTTAACGGGCGGCACACTGGAATTGGTGTGGATGGGCCTTGCCCCGCTGGCCGGAGCCCAGCCACCCAACGTGATTATCGGTACCATTGTCGGCACCACGTTTGCGATTACCACCGGCGTTAAACCTGAAGTGGCCGTTGGCGTAGCGGTTCCGTTTGCCGTCGCGGTACAAATGGGGATTACTTTCCTGTTTTCCATCATGTCAGGCGTGATGGCGCGCTGCGACAAAATGGCGGCCAATGCTGATACCGACGGCATTGAGCGGGTGAACTATCTGGCATTACTGGCACTCGGAATCTTCTATTTCCTTTGCGCATTCCTGCCTATTTATTTCGGCGCGGAACACGCAAAAACAGCCATAGATATGCTTCCTGCTCGTCTGATTGACGGCCTCGGCGTTGCTGGCGGCATTATGCCTGCCATTGGTTTTGCCGTGTTGCTGAAAATCATGATGAAAAACGTCTACATCCCCTATTTCATTCTCGGGTTTGTCGCTGCCGCCTGGCTGAAACTCCCGGTGCTGGCGATTGCCGCCGCGGCACTCGCAATGGCGCTCATTGATTTCTTACGCAAAGACCCTGCACCACAGCAACCCACACACGTGAAGCAAGAGGAATTTGAAGATGGTATCTAACGATCAGACTCTGCAAACCGTCAACGTAACGGACACCGCCGCGGTCGAAAAAAATGACAATATTTATGAAGATCAGCGTATTGGTGCGGAACTGACGAAGCAGGATATTAACCGGGTGGCATGGCGTTCCATGCTGTTACAGGCCTCATTCAACTATGAACGTATGCAGGCATCTGGCTGGCTTTATGGCTTACTGCCCGCCTTGAAAAAGATCCACACCAATAAAAATGACCTGGCTCGCGCCATGAAAGGCCATATGGGATTCTTCAACACCCACCCTTTCCTCGTGACCTTCGTTATCGGCATCATTCTGGCGATGGAGCGCTCAAAGCAGGATGTGAATAGCATCCAGAGCACGAAAATTGCCGTCGGCGCGCCGTTAGGGGGGATTGGCGACGCCATGTTCTGGCTGACGTTACTGCCTATTTGCGGCGGTATCGGGGCAAGCCTTGCCTTACAGGGTTCGATTCTCGGAGCGGTGATCTTTATCGTGCTATTTAACGTGGTTCATCTCGGCCTGCGTTTTGGTCTTGCACACTACGCTTACCGTATGGGTGTAGCAGCCATTCCGCTTATCAAAGCCAACACTCGCAAAGTGGGCCATGCCGCTTCTATTGTTGGGATGACAGTCATTGGGGCGTTGGTTGCCACTTACGTTCGCCTGGCCACTACGCTTGAAATTACCGCGGGCGATGCGGTAGTGAAACTGCAAACTGACGTTATCGACAAACTGATGCCAGCCTTCTTACCCTTGGTTTATACCTTGTGCATGTACGCGCTGGTGCGTCGTGGCTGGAGCCCTCTGCGCCTTATCGGTATCACGGTTGTGTTGGGTGTTGTCGGGAAGTTTGCTCACTTCTTATAAGTGATGGCCAGTAAGCGAGAGAAAACAAAATGTTAAGTATTATTCTTAGCGGTCACGGTGGCTTTGCCACCGGGCTGGAAAAAGCGATGAAACAGATCCTTGGCGAGCAAGAGCAGTTTATCGCGATTGATTTCCCTGAAACGTCTTCCACAGCTCTGCTTACTTCCCAGTTTGAAGCAGCCATCAATACATTAGACGAAAGTGATGGGTTGGTTTTTTTAACGGATTTACTCGGCGGCACACCGTTCCGCGTCGCTTCTACCATGGCGTTACAGAAACCTGGGCGCGAAGTTATTACCGGCATTAACCTGCAATTATTGCTGGAAATGGTTCTGGAACGTGACGGGCTCAGCAGCAAAGAGTTTCGCCTTCAGGCGCTGGAATGCGGCCATCGTGGATTAACCAGTCTGGTTGATGAAATGGGGCGCTACCGCGAAGCAGAGGCGGTCGAGGAAGGAATATGACCACGCTGCTGCGAGCCAGGCGTGTTCTCACGGAACAAGGCTGGCTAGACGATCATCAGTTACGTATTGATAACGAGACGATTGTCGCCATTGAACCTATTCCTGCGGGAACGATGGCGCGTGATGCTGATCTGCTTTGCCCCGCCTACGTTGATATTCATGTTCACGGCGGCGATGGGGTTGATGTTATGGATGACGACCCCGGCGTCCTTGACCGGATTGCAATACACAAAGCGCGTGAAGGTGTGGCTGCCTGGTTGCCCACCACGGTCACAGCGCCGCTGCCTGATATCGAACGTGCGTTAGGCAGAATTGCGCAGCGCTCTTACCACGGTGGACCGGGTGCCACCGTGTTAGGCTGCTATCTGGAAGGGCCCTATTTTACGCCGCAGAACAAAGGTGCGCACCCGCCCGAGCTGTTCCGCAATCTGGATATTGCCGAGCTGGACAGGCTGATAGAAATATCGCAAAACACGTTGCGCGTTGTGGCGCTCGCACCAGAAAAACCCGCAGCGCTGAGCACCATTAAGCATCTTAAAAGCCGTGGCATACGCGTCATGCTCGGCCATAGTGCCGCCAGCTATGAAGAAACCATCCAGGCATTTAATGCCGGAGCAGACGGGCTGGTGCATTGCTTTAACGGTATGACGGGGCTGCATCACCGTAATCCGGGAATGGTCGGCGCAGGTTTAACGGATGAACGCGCATGGCTGGAACTGATTGCCGATGGGCATCACGTTCACCCTACGGTGATGAATATCAGCTGCCGCTGTGCGAAATCGCGCATTTTACTGATAACGGACGCTATGAGCGCGGCGGGCATGGCTGACGGGGTTTATTCGATTTGCGGGCATCCGGTCAGGATGCAAAACGGGATCGTACGTACCGAAAGCGGCGGGCTTGCCGGAAGCACTCTTACCCTTGATGCAGCGGTGCGAAATATGGTGCATAACGTCGGCATTTCCGCCGAGGACGCGATTCATATGGCTTCACTGCATCCGGCCAAAATGCTCGGGTTAGGCCATTGTTTAGGCTCACTCGCCGTGGGCAAACACGCCAACACCATCGCACTTAACTCACAGCTCAGGCTGCAAAATATCTGGATTAGTGGTCAGAGTCTCCCTTTGTAGTACTTTCGTTGCTCCTCACTTTTTTCTGCCGTGCTTGCACGGCGGAACTTTCTTTTCCTTTCGATTTATTTCACGCTGGTTATTTTTAACTTATAAATCATTATCTGAATCAATTAATTAAAACAAAACGATCGTTTTCTTGATCACACTTTTCGTTTTATTTCCTTTCTTACATTGACCTTTCGTTTTCTTTTCTATAGATTTTATTTAAGCATAAAGTTGAGTAAATGAAACAAAACGAAAGATTATCCAGTATGGCTTTGTGCTACTTCCGATGATCTTGCACTGCTAAGGACTGAGTTATGAGCGAAACCCAATCTGCCTGTCTTTCCGGCACATCGACTTGGACTGAAAAAGAGATCCGCCAACAGCCAGAAAGCTGGATCCGATCGTTAAAAAATATCGGTAATCAACGTAGTGGCATCGACGCCTTCCTTGAGCCCTTGCTGCAAAACACCTCACTAAAAATTATCCTGACGGGTGCAGGAACCTCAGCATTTATTGGCGATATTATTACGCCGTGGCTATCGCGCCACACCGGGAAAAACTTTGTTGCCGTACCGACCACCGACCTTGTGACCAATCCGCTGGATTACTTAATCCAGGAAGAGCCCACATTACTGGTCTCTTTTGCCCGCTCCGGCAACAGCCCGGAAAGCGTTGCCGCTGTAGACCTCGTCAATCAGGTCGTGCAAGAGTGCTATCACCTGATAATTACCTGCAATGAAGCTGGCAGTCTGTATCAGAACGCAGCAACAAGCGGTAATGCTCTGGCGCTGCTAATGCCGCCAGAAACTCACGATCGCGGTTTCGCAATGACCAGCAGCATCACCACCATGATGGCAAGCTGCCTCGCCGTGTTTGCACCGGATGTCATCAACAGTTCCACTTTCCAGGATGTTGCTAACCGCTGTGAGCAAATCATTGCTGCGCAAGGAGAGTTCAACGAAAGCGTGTTTGGCGATCTACCGTTTAAACGAGTGGTTTATCTCGGCAGCGGTGGTTTACAGGGGGTGGCGCGTGAATCCGCCCTAAAAGTGCTGGAGCTAACGGCAGGAAAACTGGCTGCATTTTATGACTCACCCACCGGATTCCGCCACGGCCCAAAATCGCTGGTGAATAACGAAACGTTAGTTGTCGTCATGGTTTCAAGCGATCCCTACACCCGTCAGTACGATCTCGATTTACTGGCAGAACTGTATCGAGATCAACAAGCCCTGCGCGTGGTGGCTATCTGCACTTCACCTTGTGCGGAAGTTGAAAAAGGGCCGCATATTTGGCTACCCGCTTCCCGCGATTTTATCGACGTTGAGCAGGCTTTCTGCTTCCTGATCTATGCCCAGATCTTCGCCCTAACCGAATCAATCAAAGCGGGCATTACCCCTGATACGCCTTCTGCCAGCGGCACGGTAAACCGTGTTGTGAAAGGTGTGGTTATTCATCCGTGGAAAGGCTGAGAGGAATAAAAGATGAGTATTATTTCCACTAAATATCTTCTTCAGGATGCGCAGGCTCGTGGCTACGCGGTCCCGGCGTTTAATATTCACAATGCTGAAACTATCCAGGCGATTCTGGAAGTCTGCAAAGAGATGCAGTCCCCGGTAATTCTTGCCGGTACGCCGGGCACATTTAAACACATCGCGTTTGAAGAGATCTACGCCTTGTGCGAAGCCTATTCCGAAAGCTATGACATGCCGCTGGCGCTGCACCTTGATCATCATGAATCACTGGCGGATATCAGCCGCAAGGTGAATGCCGGGGTGCGTAGCGCCATGATTGACGGCAGCCACTTCCCGCTCGCCGAAAACGTGCGCCTGGTGAAATCCGTGGTCGATTTTTGCCACCGCTATGATTGCAGCGTCGAAGCTGAACTGGGCCGCCTGGGCGGCGTAGAAGACGATATGGATGTGGATGAAGAAAGCGCGTTCCTTACCGACCCGCAAGAAGCACGCCGCTTCGTCGAACTCACCGGCATCGACAGCCTCGCCGTTGCTATCGGCACCGCGCATGGGCTTTACATAAAGCGTCCTAAAATTGATTTTCAGCGCCTGGCTGAAATCCGCGAAGTGGTAGATATTCCGCTGGTTCTGCACGGTGCGAGCGATGTGCCTGACGAATACGTCAGACGCGCCATTGAGCTGGGCGTGTGTAAAGTGAATGTGGCTACAGAATTAAAAATCGCTTTCGCCGCAGCCGTTAAAAAATGGTTTGGCGATAACCCGGAAGGCAACGACCCGCGCTATTACATGCGCGTGGGGATGGATGCTATGAAAGAAGTGGTGCGCAGTAAAGTCACCGTTTGCGGCTCAGCCAATAAATTAATACCAGAGACTGAAACCTCACTTTAACGTTCTTACGGATTGTTATCTGGATAATAAAAACCCGCTGCTGCGGGTTTTTTAATTGGAGGCATATTGCGTATTACCACTCATCAGAATGACGCCGCAGTTAATCACTAATGCTTCGTATAGTGACAAAACCCGCTTCTCGAAAACCGTTATTTCTCGCTGTTTTCTAACGCATATTTATAAAGTGCATTTTTCTTCACGCCGTAAATTTCAGCGGCCAGCGCAGCGGCTTTCTTCAACGGTAACTCGGTTTGTAGCAGAGCAAGAGTACGCAGCGCGTCGGCTGGCAGGGCATCGTCGGCAGGTGCTTTAAAACCTTCGACAATCAGCACCATCTCGCCTTTGCGGCGGTTTTCATCTTCTTTAACCCACGCCACCAGCTCACCAATCGGTGCGCCGTGAATCGACTCCCAGGTTTTGGTCAGCTCACGCGCCAGCACCACATAACGTGATTCACCGAGCACGGCACAGATATCGTCTAAACTATCGAGCAGGCGATGCGTTGATTCATAAAAGATAAGCGTACGCGGTTCTTGCTCAATCGCCTTGAGCGCGTCGCGACGGCCTTTGGATTTGGCAGGAAGAAAACCTTCATAACAGAAGCGATCGGAAGGTAAACCGGCAGCGCTTAATGCGGCAATCGCGGCGCATGGACCAGGCAACGGCACAACACGGATCCCCGCTTCACGGCAGGTGCGCACCAAATGGTATCCGGGGTCGTTAATCAGCGGCGTGCCAGCATCAGACACCAACGCGATACTCTGCCCTTCTTGCAGTTTTGCCAGCAGGGTTTCTGACTTTTGTTGTTCATTATGATCGTGCAATGCGAACAATCGCGCATTAATAGCAAAATGTTGCAGCAGCAAACCGGTATGGCGAGTATCTTCGGCAGCAATCAGGTCAACGCTTTGCAACACGGATAACGCCCGCTGTGTGATATCGCCGAGGTTACCGATGGGTGTCGGAACGATGTAGAGCGTGCTGGCAGAAATAGCCGCCGTTTCGAGTTGTTTCATTGTTTCATCCGTATTGCCGATTTAATATTGAACACTGAGATAAAAATTACACTGGATACAGAATGGTACCGTCTAAATTTATTCGTTCTAAAGCCGGGCGCTGTCTGCCTGTTGTATTGGCCGCGCTAATCTTCGCCGGCTGTACCACTAAAGCACCAGACCAGTCGAGCGCGCACATTCAGGGCGAGGCTACTGCAGATTCTGCGTATTACCTGCAACAGATGCAGCAAAGCGCTGATGATAGCAAGACCACCTGGCAATTACTCGCCATTCATGCACTGGTAAAAGAAGGTAAAACTCAGCAGGCGGTTGATCTCTACAATCAGTTGCCAAAAGAGATGGACGATACACAGCGCCGCGAACAGTCACTGCTGGTACCTGAAATCAAAATAGCGCAGAAAGATTATGCTGCAGCCACTGCCGCACTGGGGAAACTCAACCCAGCAGAGTTCAACAAAAATCAGCAGGCGCGCTATTACCAGGCGGTGATTGACGCAAGCCAAAATCGCCCATCGCTGGGACTGCTGCGCGCTTACATCGCACAAGAGCCTTTCCTGAAGGGCGAGGCACATCAGAAGAATATAGACGGTACCTGGCAAGCCTTATCTCAGATGACGCCCGAGCAGATGAATTCCCTGGTGATTAACGCTGATGAAAACACGCTGCAAGGCTGGTTGGATCTACAACGCGTCTGGAATGACAACCGTAACGATCCCAATATGCTAAAAGCCGGGATTAAAGACTGGCAAACGCGTTATCCGCAAAATCCGGGTGCCAAAACGCTGCCCACTCAGCTCAGTAATATGGAAAATTACAAACCTGCGTCGGCTAACAAAATCGCACTTCTGCTGCCTTTAAGCGGCCAGGCGGCGGTATTTGGACATGCCATTCAACAAGGTTTTGAAGCCGCGAAAAATATGGGTTCGGCTCCGGTGACGCAAAAATCTGCCCCTGCGCAAACCCAGGATGCATCGGCACAACCTGGCGACAGCGCAGCAGCGCAGCCTAACGATCCGAATCAAGTTGCAAGCCCTGCTGCGGCGTCAGTGGATGATTTAACCCAACAGCCTGCGGCTACACCTGTAGCCCAAGCACCCACTCAGCAACCGGTAACACAAGCCCAGCCAGCGGCGGCGGCTCCTGCTAATCCGTCTGCGGAAATTAAAGTCTACGACACCACCACGCAGCCACTTGTGCAGATCCTCGCGCAAGCCCAGCAAGACGGAGCCACGTTAGTCGTGGGGCCGCTGCTGAAAAACAATGTCGATCAGTTAGCGACCAGCACTTCTCCGCTAAATATTTTGGCGCTCAACCAGCCGGAAAACGTGCAGAACCGCGCCAATATCTGCTATTTCGCGCTGTCGCCGGAAGATGAAGCGCGTGATGCCGCAGAACATATCTGGCAGCAGGGCCACCGCGCACCGCTGTTGCTGGTTCCGCGTAGCGCACTGGGCGACCGTGTAACGAAAGCCTTTGCCGACGAGTGGCAGAAACTGGGCGGCGGCACAGTGCTGCAACAGAAATTCGGCTCAACCGCAGAGCTGAAGCAGGGCATTAACAGCGGTTCTGGCATCGCATTAAGCGGTACGCCGGTTAACGCTGCAGCCGCTCAACCGGCTGGCGTGACCATCGGCGGGCTGACCATTCCCCCACCGCCTACCGATGCGCAAATTACTGCAGGCACCTCAGACGGCGTGGATGCGGCCTACATTGTGGCAACCTCAGATGAAGTAGCGCTGATCAAACCGATGATCGCCATGCGCACCGGTAGCCGAAGTGCGGCACAACTGTATGCCAGCTCTCGTAGTTCTCAGGGTGTGAACGGCCCGGATTTCCGTCTGGAAATGGAAGGTTTGCAGTTTAGCGAAATCCCAATGCTCGCAGGCAATAACCCATCGCTGATGCAGCAGGCGTTAAGCAGCGTGAATAACGACTACTCATTAGCACGCCTGTATGCGATGGGCGTGGATGCCTGGTCGCTGGCAAACCACTTCTCTCAAATGCGCCAGGTGCCAGGTTATCAGGTTAATGGCAATACCGGCACGCTCTCTGCAAGTTCAGATTGCGTCATTAACAGGAAGTTAAATTGGCTGCAATTCAGTCACGGTCAAATCGTTCCGGCGACCTGACGCGTCAACAGGCTGGCGCGCACTATGAATTAAGCGCGCGCCGCTTTCTTGAACGTAAAGGGCTGCGCTTTATTGCCGCTAACGTCCATTCCCGCGGCGGCGAAATCGATCTCATCATGCGACACGGCGCGGTTATCGTCTTTGTAGAAGTACGATACCGCCGCTCAAATCACTTCGGTGATGCCGCCGCAAGCATCACCCATCGCAAACAACAAAAATTGTTACATGCTGCGCAGTATTGGTTAGCCCGCACATCAGGAAGTTTTGATACTGTGGATTGCCGTTTCGATGTGTTAGCCTTCACCGGCAATGAAATAGAGTGGTTAACCAACGCGTTCACCGCAGATGTTTAAAGTAACCAGGTAAATAAACGTGCTCGAAAGAATCAAAGTCTGCTTCACGGAAAGTATTCAAACCCAGATTGCCGCAGCGGAAGCTCTGCCAGATGCTATCTCCCGTGGAGCAATGACGCTGGTTCAGTCGCTGCTCAACGGTAATAAAATTCTTTGCTGCGGCAACGGCACGTCTGCGGCGAACGCCCAGCATTTTGCCGCCAGCATGATCAACCGCTTTGAAACCGAGCGCCCGAGTTTACCTGCCATTGCACTTAATGCCGATAATGTGGTCTTAACCGCGATCGCAAACGATCGTTTGCACGAAGAAGTCTATGCCAAACAAGTACGTGCGCTCGGTCATGCCGGTGATGTTTTGCTCGCTATTTCCACGCGTGGCAACAGTCGTGATATTGTCAAAGCGGTAGAAGCCGCCGTGACGCGTGACATGACTATCGTTGCGCTGACGGGCTATGATGGCGGGGAACTGGCCGGCTTATTAGGGCCGCAGGATGTTGAAATCCGCATCCCTTCTCACCGTAGCGCACGCATTCAGGAAATGCATATGCTGACGGTAAACTGCCTTTGCGATCTGATTGATAATACGTTATTCCCTCACCAGGACGATTAAGGAGCACAGATGAAGGCATATAAGCCACTTGCAGTCCTTATTACTGCGTTACTGCTACAAGGTTGTGTTGCAGCCGCAGTCGTGGGTAGCGCGGCAGTTGCCACGAAAACGGCAACCGACCCCCGCACCGTCGGTACTCAGGTTGACGATGGTACGCTGGAATTGCGCGTAAACAGCGCATTGGCCAAAGACGAACAAATCAAGAAAGAAGCGCGTATTAACGTCACCGCCTATCAAGGCAAGGTGCTGTTGGTAGGCCAGGCACCGAATGCTGAACTGGCATCGCGTGCCAAACAAATCGCATTGGGCGTTGATGGCACCACCGAGGTGTACAACGAAATCCGTAATATGGCACCAATCGGCCTCGGCACTGCATCATCAGACACCTGGATCACCACCAAAGTGCGCTCGCAGTTATTGGCAAGCGATCAGGTGAAATCATCAAATGTGAAAGTCACCACCGAAAACGGCGAAGTGTTCTTATTAGGTCTGTTAACTGAGCGCGAAGCCAGGTCTGCAGCAGATATTGCCAGCCGGGTCAGCGGCGTGAAGCATGTCACGACTGCGTTTACTATTCTGAAGTAATTTTCCCTGCCCCTCTTCTTCAAGAAGAGGGTTGTAGCCTGAACTCCGGATCCTGGACTTTATGTTCAGTATTCGGAGGTTCAAATCTCTTCACCTCTTTGATTTCGCAAACTGGAATCAGCCTCGCAATCCAATAACCCCATTAGTGACAGGCAGTTAAACGTTGCGGTATTATCCGTGCGCTGCGGCACATCCGCAGTCGGGAATTGCAGCCCGGTGTACTGGAAGCAAGGAATGCGCTTTATGCCGATTCTTTGTTGCGCTTTGTCACATCCGTCGAAAATCAGATCACCTGATTTAGATGTCAATGGTGGCTCAGGCGGGGCTGACTTCGGTCAGGCCGGTTTCCAGTATCCCGGTACTGCAATCCCTGTCTGGGCTACCACCAATAAGAGAATTGCAGCTCTGGTGGTAGCGATACGCTAGATACTGGAGATGCAAATGAAAAGAATTTCACACAGCCCCACCTTCCTGCCGTTCCTCAACGTTTCCCGTACTTTTACCGTATGCGGAGGCAAGCAATGACCACACATTCCGACTGGCATAAAGCCGACATCATTGCCGCGCTGCATAAGAAAGGCACTTCGCTTGCGGCTGTTTCGCGCAACGCCAATCTGGCATCCTCAACGCTTGCGAATGCGCTTTCTCGCCCATGGGCAAAAGGTGAATTGCTCATCGCGCAGGCGATCGGTCTTCCACCCGCCCAAATCTGGCCAAGCCGTTATTTTGACAAAAAAGGCGCGCAACTCCCTCGACCAACGAGAAATACAACTCGTTGATTCATGCTGACTTATGGCGTGGAAACAATAAATTAGCGTCTTGCGAAGAGCCTCGCAAAGAAGTGTTTTAGCGTTAGGGAAACAGGCAGGAATTCGTAGAATGTGCGTGGGTGCTTGAGACTGGCTGTCTCAGGAACTTATCGAAAGGCAGACAGGAAAAAGCCCCACTTGACTGTACATCAACGTGCACTGCACCCATTTAGTTGGACTCTCAAACTGGAGAGTCCTATGCCCGGACGTAAATATACCCTCGAAGAACGCCTTGAAGTCGTTATGCACTATCTTGCCAGCGATGAAGGCTATCGCTTAACTTCAGCCCGTTTCAACGTTCCCAGAACCCAGGTGAGAATCTGGGTTGCAGCCTATGATGCTTATGGTGAAGAGGGACTAAAACCCAGAGATAAGGGTGTATCCATCGATCCTGAAATCAGAATTGAAGCTGTGAAAGCGGTGCTATCTGGTCAGATATCTCAGACACAGGCCGCGACTAAATTCAATGTTGCAGGTGCATCATCTGTCGCCAAATGGTTAAAAGTGTACAAAGAGCAGGGTGAAGAAGGGCTTCGCTCACTCAAGGTAGGCACAAAAAGGGTATCTTACATGGCTGAACACCCTGAACTTATTGAAGCCGCAGAGGAACGATCAAAAGAGCAGCGAATTCATGAACTGGAAAGGAAGGTCAAACGTCTTGAATTACGGATAATTTATCTTCAAAAGCTGAAAGCCTTAGTTCGGTAAGAGATAAGGTTCGTGTTGTTGACGAACTAAGGCAGCATTACCCGCTTGATCAGCTGCTGAGTACCGCCCGGATACCCAGGAGCACGTTTTACTATCATCTTAAAGCACTACGCTCTCCGGGAAAATATGATGAAATAAATCGTCGAATCAGCGAGATATATGATGAAAACCAGGGCCGCTATGGCTATCGACGGGTAACGCTGGCGATCAGAAGAGAGGGCTGGCTGATCAACCACAAAGTGGTTCAACGCCTGATGAATGCTCTTGATCTTAAAGCCGTTATCAAAGTAAAGCGCTATACCTCCTGGCGTGGCGAACGTGGGTGTGCTGCTGACAACCTCCTGCAACGAAACTTCAAAGCCAGTCGGCCCAACGAAAAATGGGTCACAGATGTCACCGAGTTCGCCGTCAACGGCCGCAAACTCTATCTTTCTCCGATCATCGATCTCTTCAATAACGAAGTCATTTCCTACAGTATCTCAGAACGCCCGACAATGCCGATGATTGACGACATGTTGATTAAGGCATTTGCCAGAATGGACGCAAACAGCAAACCAGTACTTCATTCAGATCAGGGCTGGCAGTACCGCCATCGGTGGTATCAGTATCAGTTGCGGGAGTTTGGGGTTCTGCAAAGCATGTCCCGCAAAGGAAACTGTCTGGACAATGCCTGCGCTGAGTGTTTTTTCGGGACGTTAAAATCAGAATGCTTCTACACCCGTAAATTCAACGATGTTGAGGAGCTGAAGGTTGTTCTTGAGGATTACATTCGTTACTACAACACGCGGCGAATCAGCCTTAAATTTAACGGCCTCAGCCCGGTTGAATACCGCCTGAAGACCTACCCGTTGCGGCTTTAGCCACGTTATCCTGATTTCACCTGGACGGTCTGATGTTGACAAGGGCGTTACGCGGCCTGACGGCCCTCAGCTGTATTGATACCAGCCCTGTTGTTCCGGGGCGTTTCTGATGTTCCGGACACGGCCAGGCTGAAATGAACAGCATTCAAAATGAGCAAAAAGTGCTTTTCGTAAAAAATTTACAAATCTTTTTTGCAGGAAAACATGCCTCTAATTCGCAACAGGAAGCCCGGAGAGCGATTCTTCGTTACGCATAAGGCCAATTGTGTTTCAACAGTAAAAACTGTTTCTGAGGCCTTTGGTTGCGAATAGTGGGCTATTAACGCGTATTCCCGTAACGCTGAAAAGTCATGAATAGCTATGAATAGCAGTGACCTTGCAGGTAAACGTCAGGTTTATTACTATTCAGGCATCGATACTGACCGGAACCACTCAACACTGGTATGTTGATGGGGTATTGATGTCGGAGAGTAATCTCCCCCAGCCTAAGAGCGGGATATCCAAAGACACAGACCGGAACCCAACAAGAGTGGATAACATCGATGATCTACTCTGGTGAAAAGGCGCTGATATCAGCGCCTTTTTGCTTTTCTGGACGTGTAAACCGTCTGTCCATTCAGTCGCAGATGTGCGACATATGCAAATTTCATGGGCCTACTCTTTGGTATGGAGTGTCGTCCCCACTGATTGACTTCATAAGCTGATACAACATAAAGCTTTAAGCCGTTCGGGTGGCCGTTGTCCTTACGCAAGTCAAAGAAGATCGCATAGTCATTAACCTCCATATAATGATACATCTCATTGTTTCCCTTATTGATATGGGGAACAACGTAGGAGGTCAGCAGATTTGTTGAAAGCATCTGCGGCAGGTTAAGGCTGGCAGCATATCTGTCAGCACAGAAAAATCGATCCGGTGGAATTTCCGGTCCGTTTCCTTTCTGGTCAGAAAAGACATGATTGCTGTAGTTGATTGTTATCTGTACGGGGTCAGGGATATTGGCGATTTCTGCCATAAACGTCAAAGGCGCGAGGTGCTTCATACAGTAGCTTTTTCCATTAAAGGAAAGATTTTTATGTGCGCCTTTCACTGTTATCCCTTACGAATCCAATGGCGCGGGAATTATATCACAACCCCATGCGGGGCAGATGCGCCCGAGATGTAAAAGATATGATAGGGTACGAGCATGGCCGGCCTCACTGGCTGTTATCCTGAAGAGGCCAACCATGGTTACTATGTTCCCCTGTCAGATTTTGGCCTGATTTACCCGTGCGGACAGTGCCTGATGACTTTCCTTACGTTCGCTGTATCGGTCAGCCAGATAATTAGTCTGCCCTTTCAGGAGCAGGGTGATCTTAAATAATTCCTCGGTGACGTCGACGATACGGTCATACCAGGAAGAGGGTTTCATACGTCCGTTCTCATCGAATTCCTGCCACGCTTTGGCCACTGAGGACTGGTTGGGGATAGTGAACATACGCATCCAGCGCCCCAGAATGCGCATCTGGTTCACGGCATTGAAGGACTGCGAACCGCCGCAAACCTGCATTACCGCAAGCGTTTTACCCTGTGAAGGACGAACTACGCCTTCACTTAAGGGTATCCAGTCGATTTGTGCCTTCATAACCGCGCTCATTGCCCCATGCCGCTCCGGTGAACTCCACACCATCCCGTCACACCATCTGACCAGGCTGCGTAGTTCGGTGACCTTAGGGTGCGTGTCCGGTGCATCATCCGGCAGAGGTAAACCGGAAGGGTTAAAGAGCTTTACCTCCGCGCCCATCGCCGTCAGCAGGCGACCGGCTTCTTCCGCGGCAAAGCGGCTGTAAGAGCGTTCCCTTACTGAGCCATACAGGATCAGAATCCGTGGTGGCTCCTGCAGGTGCAGGCGTTCAGCGATGTGTTGATCAAAGCATTCGGTGTTCAGGGCAGGAAATTGTTCCATTTTTCTCCTCCATAGAGAACAGATGATTTCAAAGTTAATATATATGATTTACCATATGTGTATTCTAAAGGGAATGGAGTGATAAATGCTACAACCTGTCCAGCTTTTCAAAATCCTGTCGGATGAGACACGGCTCGCCATCGTCATGCTTCTCCGGGAGTCCGGTGAACTGTGCGTCTGCGATATCTGCGCGGCCACCTCCGAATCACAGCCCAAAATTTCGCGACATATGGCTATTCTTCGCGAGGCTGAGCTGGTTCTTGACCATCGGGAAGGCAAATGGATCCACTATCGTCTGTCACCCCATATACCGGCGTGGGCAGCAGAGACAATCACGACGACCTGGCAGTGTCTGCGCGAGGATGTACGTGAATGGCTGGACAAATCAGCCTGCACCTCCTGCTGAAGCAGGAAAACATATTTACAAAATCATATATGATGGGGTCTGAGATGCTTTTGGCAGGGTGTATATTTTTACTGACGCTGGTACTGGTGATCTGGCAACCCAGAGGCCTGAGTATTGGCTGGAGCGCGAGTATCGGGGCAGTGCTGGCGCTGGGAACCGGTGTCATCCATATCGCTGATATTCCCGTTGTCTGGAATATCGTCTGGAACGCGACAGCGGCATTTATTGCGGTCATCATCATCAGCCTGCTGCTCGATGAGTCCGGCTTCTTTGAATGGGCCGCACTGCACGTCTCCCGCTGGGGTAACGGACGTGGTCACCTGCTTTTCACCTGGATAGTCTTGCTCGGTGCCGCTGTTGCTGCGTTGTTTGCCAATGACGGCACCGCGCTGATCCTGACGCCGATTGTGATTGCGATGCTGCTCGCACTGGGGTTCAGCCAGGGCACGACACTGGCCTTTGTCATGGCTGCAGGGTTTATTGCAGATACGGCCAGCCTGCCGCTCATTGTTTCTAACCTGGTGAATATCGTCTCTGCGGACTTCTTCGGTCTGGGCTTTACGCAGTACGCCTCCGTTATGATCCCCGTGGATGCGGCAGCGATTGCGGTCACGCTGATCATGCTGCATCTCTTCTTCCGCAGGGATATTCCGGCAACGTATGACGTTTCGCTGCTGAAGACGCCTGCAAGTGCGATCAAGGATCCGGCAACCTTCAGGGCGGGCTGGATTGTCCTGTTATTGCTGCTTGTCGGTTTCTTTGTTCTGGAGCCGCTGGGGATCCCGGTCAGTGCGATAGCGGCGGCTGGCGCAGCAGTGCTGTTTGTGGTGGCGAAAAGAGGCCATGCCATCAACACCGGGAAAGTCCTGCGCGGTGCGCCATGGCAGATCGTCATTTTCTCGCTGGGCATGTACCTCGTGGTCTATGGCCTGCGCAATGCAGGGCTCACGGAGTACCTGTCTGGCGTGCTGAATCTGCTGGCAGACAAGGGGTTATGGGCAGCGACGTTCGGCACCGGCTTCCTGACGGCATTTCTCTCATCAGTGATGAACAATATGCCGACGGTGCTGATTGGCGCGCTGTCGATTGACGGGAGTACGGCGACCGGCGTCGTCAAAGAGGCAATGATTTATGCCAATGTGATTGGCTGCGATTTAGGCCCGAAAATCACCCCGATTGGCAGTCTGGCAACCCTGCTGTGGCTGCATGTGCTTGCCCAGAAAAATATAAAGATTACCTGGGGATATTACTTCCGTACCGGCATTGTCATGACTGTGCCGGTGCTGTTTGTCACTCTGGCCGCGCTGGCGTGGCGGCTCTCTGTCACTTTGTAATGAGATACTGATATGAGCAACATTACCATCTATCACAACCCGGCCTGTGGCACATCACGCAACACGCTGGAGATGATCCGTAACAGCGGCAACGAACCGACGATAATTTATTATCTCGATACGCCCCCGACCCGCGATGAGCTTATTAAACTTATTTCAGATATGGGAATTACGGTACGTGCATTGCTGCGTAAGAATGTTGAGCCTTATGAGCAACTGGAACTTGCAGAAGACAGGTTTACCGATGAGCAATTGATAGAATTAATGCTGCAATATCCAATTCTTATCAACCGGCCAATTGTTGTCACACCTGCAGGAACCCGCCTGTGCAGACCTTCAGAGGTGGTACTGGAAATTATTCCGGAACCTCAGCAAAGTGCATTCACGAAAGAAGATGGCGAAAAGGTTATTGATGAAGCAGGGAAGCGGGTGAAGTAATAAGCAACGAAATGGATAATTCGATTGCGGGACACGTTATTTAGCTTTAACAGGAAACAAAAAAGAGCCCATGTATACCATGGACTCTTTCTGAGATGCCTCGATTATTCAGTCCAACTTTTGGGGGTCAGTACAACGTGAGGCCTCCCAATGCTAGACACATTGAGGTTAGCCTCTTACCCGCCTGAAGGCAAGGAGAAGCAAACCATGAAACCACACCATATTATCGTCTGGTGTCTGCTCATTTTCTGTATCACGATTTTGGCATTCACCTGTTTAACCGGTCATTCGCTTTACGAACTGCGAATACGGAATGGCGATAAGGAGGTTGCGGCAACAATGGCTTGCGAATCACAACGGTAGGAGCAAACTGGCGGGGGAAACCCCGCCAAAATGTGAACGGTACTGGCTCAGGCACCCTTCTTTTATTTCACCAGCCCATACTTATGGCCATCGTGAAAGGATGACATCGTCAGGTAATCCATGAAAATAGACGCAGAAATCACCTTCCGTAAACTCGAGATATTTATGTCGTTTATGGAAAAGGGAAACATCGCCCGTACTGCTGAAGCGCTGGGTATCAGCGGCGTGAGCGTTCATCGCGCCTTGCATACGCTGGAAGAAGGCGTTCGCTGCCCGCTGTTTATTCACAAGGGCCGCAATCTGGTGCCGCTGCCGTCGGCACACACGCTACTGGAACACAGCAAAGAAGCCGTGGCCCTGATGGAACGCGGCATTGAAGAAACGCGTCAGGCGGCAGGCGTGGGGCAAGGTCGGCTGCGCATCGGTACAATGTATTCGCTAACGCTGGAAACCGTGCCGCGCCTGATAATGGGCATGAAATTACGCCGTCCGGAACTGGAAATGGATCTCACCATGGGCTCCAACCAAATGCTGCTTAACATGCTGGAAGACGGCGTTCTGGATGCCATCCTGATTTCAATTTCTGAAAGTGAAATTGACCGCAGCCGCCTGGAAGTTCTGCCGCTCTTTCAGGATGATATTTTCCTTGCAGCTCCCGGCTCTTTCCCGCTCGATACCAGCAAACTTGCCGATCTTCGTGATTTCCACGATGAAAAATTTGTTTCACTGGCGGAAGGGTTTGCCACTTATAACGGCTTCCAGGAAGCCTTTCACATTGCCGGTTTTGAGCCGCAAATTGTGACGCGAGTGAACGATATTTTCTCGATGATAAGCCTGGTGCAGGCGGGCGTAGGGTTGGCGTTAATGCCGGGAAGAATGAAGAAAGTCTATGAAAATTCGGTACAACTGCTGAAACTGGCCGATCCATATCAAATGCAGCAGTCCATCGCTATCGTCTTTGCCCGCAACCGCGAACTCGACCCAAATTTGTTGGCGCTGGCAGCCGAAGGGCGCATGTACGCCCGTTCGTTTAGCGATACGCCTAACGCGCCTCTTTAACGCGATCGGCCAGGCGTTTAATCAGTGCCGCACTGTTTTGTTCCGCGCATAGCATATCGCCTTCGCGGAATGCCTGGCGCGTCAAACCTGTTAATACGCTGCCGGGCGGCATTTCGATGGCAAGACGCACGTCACGTTCGTTTGCGGCGACCATTGCATCGCGCCAGCGCACGGTGCGCGACATATTCAGCGCCAGATCGTCGGCAATTTGTTCGGGTTGCCAGATGACGCGGGCGGTGCTGCCGCTAAGATAAGTGCAGCGCGGGCGGGCGAGCGTAACATCAGCGAAAGCCTGTTGCAGTTTCAGAGCGGGATCACGCAGTAATTCGCAGTGCGATGGCACGCTAACCGCAAGCTGTTTGGCCTTTTGCGCACCTGCCGCGAGCGCACGTTGTGCGACGCTATCCATATCTTCATCACGCCCGGCAATCACAATTTGCTGCTCGGCATTGATATTGGCAATGTACGTTCCGCTACCTTCTACGAGCCGCTCAACCTGGCTTAACTGCAAGCCGGTGATCGCCGTTAAACCGTAACCTTGCGGATACGCCTGCTCCATTAAATCGCCACGCAAAGCAACCAGGCGCAGCGCATCGTCAAAGTTTAAAGCCCCGGCGACAACCGCCGCGGGAAATGCACCAATCGACAATCCGCAAACCATATCCGGCTGGATACCGTGGCGTTCCAGCTCCTGGGCATAGGCCACGCCTGCAATCAGCAAGCAGAGCTGAACGGCGCGGGTATGTTTTAGAGCTTCGGGGGAATCAAGCGAGTCGGCTTCATCACCTAATACGCGACGAACCTGCGCCATAATGGCGTTATCTTGCGGTAATTTCTGCAACATGCCTGCACGTTGCGTTCCCTGCCCCGGGAAAGTGAAAAGGATTTTCATATGATTGCCAACAACATCCGTCGAATAGGTTTTGTAGAGCGGGTACGCAACGCGTCACCCGCCAGAGCTGGCGTAAACGGTGGATGACGCTCTCGCTTATCCACCCTACAAAAGAAGAGCCTTACTTTTCTCCAGATATCCACGGGTCGCTCACCAACTGCGGCCCGCTACTGGTTTTCAACAATACACGTCTGTCACGCAGCCACTCCGCCAGTGCAAAAGCGCCCTGCGGCGTTTCGATTTGCGTATCAGCCCGGCAGAGCAAAAGGCCGATGACCTGCTGCCATTCCTGCAATGTTTCGCGTTCCACAGGCTGCGGGCAACGAATCAGTAAATCGAGATCGCTTTCAGCGTGCAGCACCGGAACTTCCGTTGCGAGCGCGTACCCGACGCTTCCTGTAATGCCCCAAATCCAGGGCCATTCTCGGAGTGCCAGCTGGATTGCCCCCTGAACCGGCGGCATAGAAACAAAAGGAGAGTTGAGCAAAACGTCACGGGCTGTCAGAGATTCAGGGGAAACGGTGCGCTTAATGCTCGCCGAGTTTACCCATCCGGCAGCCCGTTGGTCGCGGCGCATTCCACGAACACCGACTGGAATGCGCCCTTCATGGTTCACATCGCGTCGCACCACCACTGGCAGCGAGGGCCGCCACTGGCTTGCCACCCACTCTTCGCTCACGCCTTCAAGTTGCGCGTGGTCGTCAAGCCAGAGTAGGTCGTGTGGACGCGGTGTGTTCATGGTTTAGATTCCTGAAGTCAGAGTAATAAACAGCGGTAACGACAGGATAGAGAGCACGGAGCTTAGCAGCAAGACGGCTTCTGCATCCGGCGATTGCACACCAAAACGGTTGCCGAACACCACACCAAAGAAACCAGCGGACAGCGCAATCATCAGAATTGCGGTAACCGCAACCGGGCCAGTCAGGCCGAGCGCCAGCACGATACCCCAGGCAATGAACGGCTGAATCAGCAGCTTGGTGATGGTCGCGATGCAAACCACGGTGTTAATTTTCAGCTTACGAGCAGAAAGAATCACACCGGTCAGGAACAGCGCCGCAGCCGTTGCGGACAAGCCCAACGGTTTGATAGCCGACAGCAGCAGATCCGGCATACGAATGCCAATCGCCGACAAAATCACACCCAGCAGCGGGCCCCAAACGATAGGTTTTTTCAGCGAACGCCACATCAGAATCGGCAGCATCGCAAGCGTAGAACCGGTCGCTTCGCCAGCCGCACGCGCTTTCTCACGCTCTAAAATCATCAGGCAGAACGGGGTCATCAGTACGGAACCGCAAGCAATGGATACCGCAACAGACAGCGACGTTGACGGGCCTTCACCCAGCACGCTTCCCAGAATTGGCAGGCCAAGTGCCGCATAGTTTGGCAGCGCTACGGTCAGTGTCAGTACGGCCGCATCCTGCGGAGACTTTTTGAATACTTTGGTCGCCAGGAAATAGACAACGGCGTAAGTAATCCACATCGCCAGAACCAGCACCACGCCCATCGGTGACTGCTTGACGATACCTGCCCACGGCGTCTGAACCGTTGCGCTAAACAGCGCGGCAGGAAGAGCGAAATCCATTACAAAGATATTGAGAAGAGAAACATTTTTGTTATCCACCATCTTTGCTTTACCGGCAAAAAAGCCGAGTAGCATGATGACAAAAATGGGCGCAAGCGCATGAACAATTACATAAGTCATAACTTCACCTGTAGTTTGAAAAGAAATCTGGCACGAGCGCGATAGTTATTATTTTTCAGACGAGTTTTGTTTTGGGCGTTCAACTGCGAAATGTGTAGGGCGGGTAAACAACGTGCCACCCGCCGGGTTTGAACGATGGATGTCGCTTGCGCTTATCCACCCTACAAATTTCACATGCCGACGCCCTTATCTATCGTCTGGCAGGTCTGTCTTTGGCTCTAATTACATTTGTTACCAGGCCGCGCGCATACGTTCGCGAACCAGAGCTGAGCTATGGCGATTCTTAGCATTCAGCCTGTTTTTCAGGGTGTTATCCGTGCGCGCTTCACGTACTGCGGTAACCAGGGCTGCGTTAACCTTTGCCAGGTCGTCACTTTGCGGCGCTTGAGGATTTTCGATTTCCAGCAGAGCAGATAACAGCCCCAGGGTTTCGTAGTTACTGATGTCATAAGCCATTGGCGGGATAGTAGCGGCCAGTTTTTCCAGCGCTTCCACGGTACGCAGCGTAATCCGTGCCGCAGACTCTTTACCCATCGCATGAATCATCACGCCGGAATCGTTAAACGCAATCAGGCGGTTTGCCTGGTAGCCGTGTGCCAGGAACGCACCGGACATCGCTTTGCCCACGATCAGCCCAACAACCGGGTGCCCCGCCAGACGTGCATTGGCATACGCTGCCGCAGCACCTGCCAGCGCCTGGTGAATACCGAACGCTTCTTCGCGGCGGCCATAAGCCTGGCTCGGAACGTCGATTACCGCCACGATGGCGCGTTTTTCTTCGGCGTTTGCATCTTCGGCGATGGTTTCGCTAACGACTTTTGCCAGCGTCCAGCCTTCAAGCAGGCCCACTTCACCACCAGCAGCGCGTGGGTAATGGTTATTTTCGTCCGGCACGACCGCGATAAAACGTGCGGCTTTGTCATCAACACTGCCGTCAGCAACTTGCACGGAAGCACACAATCCAGCCATGTGCGGGGCATTAGCAGTGAGTTTGTCCAACCAGATGGCGGCGCGATTCAGTTTCTGGCTCATGCGCGTTTCTCCCCAAAAAGCTGTTTAATCTGTTCGGCATCGGCTTGTTTGCTGGTGTCGAAATGGCTCAGGCGATCCAGATACCATTCATAGTTATCGGTGCGATGTTGCGCCGGAACACCTTTGGCGATCGCGTCGTTCACCGCTTGTTTGATAGCATTCACGCCATCGCCCACCAGCGCTTCGACAAAACCGCTTTCATAGCGAACTTCGCCCCCGGTCATGCTCCAGATAAACGGACGGTTACGTGAATCGTATTCGTCGATCCCCGCTTCCTGTTCGATAACCTGCGGGCCATTCAGACCCAAACGCGCTTCGCGAGTCACAATCAGGTAGCTGCACAGTGCCGCTGCGATTGACATACCGCCGAAGCAGCCCACGGTACCTGCCACCACACCGATAACCGGCGTGTAACGGCGTAAATCAACGATTGCCGCGTGAATATCTGCGATGGCCGCAAGGCCAAGGTTTGCTTCTTGCAGACGAACGCCGCCGGTTTCAAGGCACAGAACCGCCTGAGTCGGAATACCGTTGCGGTTATCTTCTGCGGCCAGCTCAAGCGCGGCGGCCATTTTTGCACCGGACACTTCGCCCATACTGCCGCCCTGGAAAGCACCTTCGATAGCAATCACTACCGCCGGGCCGCCGTTAATCGTGCCTTTGGCAACGACCATGCCGTCATCAGACTGGACAACAATGCCCTGCGCTTCTAACCACGGGGAAACGATGCCTTCAAACGGGTCGAGCAGTTCGCGGTAGCTACCGTCATCCAGCAACAGGCGAGCACGTTCGCGCGCTTTGAGTTCAATAAAGCTGCTGTCGTTACGCATGAGCCACCTCTTCAAAAACTTGTTCGATGCGAATACGCGCCACACCTGGCGTCGCGCCAAAATCGTGGATTTGCATCTGCCCGGCAGGCAGGCTGGTTAACCCGCTCATGCGCTCAAACAGTGCCTGCCAGCGTTGTTCGCTGTTATCCACGGATGTGGTGATAGCGATAGTCAGGGTTTCGCCCTGGGTCGCCGTAAACAGAACTTCCATATCGCCGGAGCCCACTACGCCCGCCAGCGCTTTGCCGCTAACGTTGCGTGTTGCCGGAAATGACAATGTAATGTGTTCCATAACACCCTCTTAAAAGTGTGAATGTTGCGGTAAAGGGCTAACCGTCGCGTCATCGCAAGCGATGCGGTCGATAAGCAATGTGGCTGCCAGCAAGTCTGCGGCACCGCCCGGAGAGGCGTTGAGCGCGAGCATTTGCTTATCAAGCCAGGCCAGAGCCGCGCGGCCTTCAACCGTTGCCGTGCCGCCTGCAACCAGCACGCTACGCGCGCCGTTTTGCATCGTTTCAAGCCCTTCAAGACCGGCGCGTGAAAGCACGCAGGTGTCGCTAAGCGAGGTCATGATGGCCATCAGCGCATCAAGGCGCGCCTGCTGTTCCGTGGCGCCATGCGAACGGCTGCGACGCAGTTGCGGCAGCGCCAGACGCATAATGTGCGGGAAGCCAAGCTGCGCTTCTTCGCGAGCGCCAGGGACGCGATAACGCCGTGTGGCGAGTAACCCTTTACTGAAAACTTTTGGTGCTGTGCTGTCCGGCAGGCTGGCGAGTTTTGCGGCGTTTGCCGCAATTTCTTCACTACCGCCTTCTAAACCGCACATCGCAGCAGCGCTAACCAACAATCCCAGCGCCCAGATGGCTCCCCGGTGAGTGTTCACTCCGCCGGTCGCCGCCATCATCTGCGCTTCGCCTTCGCGGCCTAAACGGCCAATGAGTTGGCGCAGGGCAATATCCGCCGGGCGCTGCCAGCTTTGTAATGCCAGCGCATGAAACGTCGGGGAAAGGCTATGCGCCGAGCGCTCCATCAAGGCCAGTGTCAGGTCATGATGTGCGCCGTTTCCCCGGCTATCCACAAGGCCGGGTTTCGGGCTTAAACGTACTTCTTCAATCAGGCTATGGGTGGCAACCCTTGAAAGCCAAAGTGCGCCGCCCTCAACCCCAACCTGTGGTTGCAGTTTCATTACCAGCTCCGGAATTTCGCAGGTGGGTTATAAAGACCGCCGGACCATTCCACTAAATCCGCCACGCTGCTGGCAGCCAGAAGAGAACGGGTCGCATCGGTACGACGGATGCCCATATCTTCCGGGAACACGACTTTGCCGCTTTGGCGAAGTGCCGCAACGCGTTTAGCGTCAACGCCAAGGCCGATGTCGGTGATACCCGCAACGGACGCCACCATCGCACGACGTTCTTCCATGCTTTCAGCACGATACAGATACGCGATACCTTCTTCGGTCAGCACGTGGGTGACATCGTCGCCGTAAATCATGACCGGAGCCAGCGGCATCGCGGAGGCTTTCGCCACGTCAACGGCATCGAGTTTTTCAACAAACGTTGGCTTAACGCCCGCCTGGAAGGTTTCAACCATCTGCACCACGAGCTTGCGCCCACGCTGCATCAAGTCTGGTTGAGCCTGCATGGCAAGCCAGGCGGCGGTTGCATGGCGACGACCGTGTGGATCGTGACCCATGTTTGGCGCACCGCCGAAACCAGACAGACGACCGCGCGTTACAGTTGAGGAGTTAGCGTAGCCGTCGACCTGCAAAGTAGAGCCGATGAACATGTCCACCGCGTACTGGCCTGCCAACTGGCAGAACGCACGGTTGGAACGCATTGAGCCGTCAGCACCGGTAAAGAACACATCCGGGCGAGCGCGAACGTACTCTTCCATTCCTAACTCACCGCCAAAGCAGTGCACGGTTTCTACCCAGCCGCTTTCGATAGCAGGGATCAGCGTCGGGTGCGGGTTCAGCGTCCAGTGTTTACAAATTTTGCCTTTCAGGCCGAGCTGTTCGCCGTAGGTCGGCAGCAGCAGTTCGATGGCGGCGGTGTTAAAGCCGATACCGTGGTTGAGCGATTGCACCTGATGTTCTGCGTAGATGCCTTTAATCGCCATCATCGCCATCAGGATGTGTTCTTGCTTGATCAGGCGCGGGTCACGGGTAAACAGCGGTTCGATAAAGAACGGTTTGTCAGCCACAACCACGTAGTCAATCCAGGAACCAGGAATATCCACACGCGGCAGGTCACATTCATCGTCAACCAGTTCGTTAACCTGGGCGATCACGATGCCGTCATGGAATGCGGCAGCTTCAACTAACGCAGGCGTATCTTCGGTGCTGGCACCGGTATACAGGTTGCCTTTGCGGTCGGCTTTAAAACCGGCCACCAGCGCGACGTTCGGCGCCAGATCCACATACAAACGGGAATAAAGTTCGATGTAGGTATGAATGGCCCCAATCTCTAACTGACCGTCTTCAAGCAACTGCGAAATGCGCAGGCTTTGGGTGCCAGAGAAGGAGAAATCGAGCTTGCGGGCGATGCCTTTTTCAAAAATATCAAGGTGTTCGCTACGCCCTACGCTCGGCATGATCATATGCAGATCGTGAACTTTGGATGGGCTAACTTCGGCCAACATGCGGGAAAGGAAGTCCGCCTGTTTTTGGTTATTGCCTTCAAGCACCACGCGATCGCCGGGAGCGATCAGTTTTTCCAACATATCGACAAGGCCTTCGGTTGGAAGCACCTTGCCCTGCACGTTGGTGGAAGCCATACGACGCTGTTTCTCGGTGCGGCGTGTGTTCCAGACTCGTGCTGGGGTTTGCCCGGACAACATATTTAACCTCCTGATTCAGCCAATCATTTTGATTTGCTTTAGTCTGGTTAAATTTTGCGCCTACCTCTTTGGGGTATCAATTAAGGTGAGGTATCAATCATTAGCCTTAGAGTAATAATTGTTATTAGGTTTTGTGATCGCGTTGGAAGGCGGCAGCTGAAAAGATAGGCTAGGGGATAAATAAAAATGCTTACTGCGAGGAACGCCGCAAGCTGGTGTTATGGCGGTTGGTAGGGAGCTGGGGGGAACGTAGAATGCTCAACAGGTATAAAAATAGCCCTAAAAGTTGGAGGCTATCCGTAATGACAGCGTTTCTGAATGTGTTTAATATCGTTGGTGACACCAGTGATATCAAACGGAGTAAATTATGCCTAACACGCTTCGACAGACCACTACCCTGCGGATTGAGCAGGAGATGAAAGACCGACTCAAAACACTGGCCGATGACCGCCACAGCTCTGCACATGCTCTGATGCTCGAAGCGATCACCGAATATGTTGTCCGGGAAGAGAAGCGTAGCCAGTACCGCAAAGAGGCTCAGGCAGCATGGCAGGAATACCAGGAGACAGGAAACCACATTACTGCAGAAGAGACGGTGACATGGTTAGAATCCTGGGGATCCGGGCATGAACAGGATGGGCCTCTATGTCACAAGTAGTTGTTTCCGAAAGTGCCAGAAAGAGGCTGGGTACCCAACCCTCTAGCAAGCACAACTGAATAACCCCTCTTCCCAAAGCGCAGAAAGAAGGGTTAATGCATAGGCAGAAATTACTTATTAGCCTGGGCTGTGATTTGAATGGAATCGGTATAAGTCACACGCACACTTTGGTTTACTTTAAGATCTTTCAAACGCGCCTGAATATCAGGATCTTCAACCGTCACCACTTTCTGCTGGCCTTTTGGCCCTTCAAAAGTAATTTCATTCTTTTTCAGATCGATATGTTTGATCTTGAGCTGAACATTAACCTGGCGGAAAGCTTCATGCTCCGGGTTTTGTTTGGTTGCTTTTTCTACCCCTTGGGTTCTAGAAGCTGTCGGTGCTGATTTATCAATATCGGTATCAAACGCCACGGCTACGGAACGCGTCACGGTGGTGTTCACTGTGTCTCCGGCTTTGATATTAGCCAGCGTACCGGCTGTTTCAGGAACATTCACTGAAACCTTATTGCCCTCACTTCCCTCAAGCACCACAACGTGATTCTTTTGATCTACTGAAACGACTTTCCCGGAAAAATGATCGGCCTGGTAATCCCCGGATACTGGTAGCAGCGCGGCAGTTGCAGAAAAAACGCTAAACGCAAGCAGCGAAACGGTGGCAGCACCTTTGATAATCGTATGAATCGGTTTCATAAATCAGATGTCCTTGTAAAAGAGAAGGAAATATACCGGCTCTGAAAAAGAGCCAGAGCCAGTATCATCTTAGCGGTACTTCTTGTGGTAGGCATTCCGAGTGGTTTTAAATTCTTCGGCTGCGGCCTGCGCTTCTTTTACTTTGCCTTCGTTAGCCAGTTTCAGCGCGCCGTCGATTTGGCCGACCAGAATGTCCAGGCCGTGGCGGTAGTCTTTCATTTTTGCGCTGTCCGCAGCTTCGTTTTCAAGCTTCGGCGGAGTGCCTTTTTGTGCATCCAGCGCCGCGGTACGCATATTGTTGAGAGAAGTTTTTAGTTCTGCCGCGTCATCAGTTTTCAACACGGTTTTGTAGTTTTCAGCGATCGTATCCATATCATCGCCAACATCTTTCGCCATCACCGCACCGGTAAAGAGCACGGACGATACTGCCAACATTGCAATAAGTTGCTTACGCATTTGCTCACCTTTTTATTATGTCGAAGAAGGGCGCGGCAGGACGCGCCCGTTACCGTTCTACTGACCGGCGATCTTCATCTCCGGTAACAGCACTGAACCACATTGAATATTACTGCGTTTTTCGATATCGCTACCGATTGTGACAATTTCGCGCCACATATCTTTTAAGTTTCCGGCGATGGTGATTTCGCTCACCGGATACTGAATTTCGCCGTTCTCAACCCAGAAGCCGGATGCACCGCGAGAATAATCCCCGGTGATGCCGCTCACGCCCTGCCCCATCAACTCGGTCACGACCAGGCCGGTACCCATCTCTTTGAGCATACCGTCAAAATCCAGGCCGCGCCCTTCGATACGCCAGTTGTGGATACCACCGGCGTGGCCTGTGCTTTTCAGGCCCAGTTTGCGGGCAGAATAGTTGGTCAGCAGCCACTGTTGCAGAATGCCGTCTTTAATAATGTCGCGGCGCTCTGTGCGCACACCTTCGCTGTCAAATGGCGTAGAAGCCAGGCCTTTAAGCAGGTGCGGGTGCTCTTCAATTGTCAGCCATTCCGGCAGAATTTGTTTGCCCAGAGAATCCAGCAGGAAGGTGGATTTACGGTAAACCGAACCGCCTGCAATCGCGCCCACCAGGTGCCCAAACAAGCCGGTTGCCGCTTCAGCAGCAAACATAACCGGGGCTTTCATGGTAGACAATTTACGCGGAGAAAGGCGCGCCAGCGTACGGCGAGCACACTCAGCACCGACTGATTCCGGGCTATCCAGGTCTTCCATCGCGCGGCCAATGGTATACGCATAATCGCGCTCCATTTCGCCGTTCACTTCAGCAATCACACAGCTTGAAATGGAGTGGCGCGTTGAACAATAGCTTTGTAGCATGCCGTGGCTGTTGCCGAATACTTTGATGCCGTAGTGGCTGTTAAAGCTGCCACCTTCGGTATTGTTGATGCGCTTATCGACGTTCAGGGATGCGTTTTCAGCACGAGCCGCCAGCTCGATAGCACGATCGGCATCCATCTCTGTGGGATGGAAAAGATCTAAATCTGGCGCTTCAAAGGCCAACAGATCTTTATCGGCGATGCCTGCAAAAGGATCGGGTGATGTGTAACGGGCGATATCCAGCGCCGCCTGCACGGTGCGCGCTACGGCGTCCGGGCTGAGGTCAGTCGTTGATGCGCTGCCTTTACGATTTTGGTGATAAACGGTGATGCCCAACGCACCATCGCTATTAAATTCGACGTTTTCCACCTCACCGTATCGCGTACTTACGCTGATACCAGTGGTTTTACTGACGGCAACTTCTGCGCCATCTGACTGAGCGGAAGCCAGTTCCAGCGCCTGAGATACCGCTTGTTCCAGAACCTGACGTTGTTGTGCTACTTGCGTGTTTACTTTCATCGCTACTGCCATAATGTAAGGTGAGTGATTTAAGTCTAACAGGATCAGAACAATTTCGCAGTGAACAGGCTTTACTGGTAGAATTAGCCACTTTTTTTAAGGAGCCTAATATGACTAAGCAGCCCGATGACTGGCTCGACGACGTCCCAGATGACGAAAATGAAGACGAAGATGATGAGATTATCTGGGTCAGTAAAAGCGAAATTAAACGTGATGCCGAAGAATTAAAACGCCTCGGTATGGAGCTGATGGAGTTGGGCAAAAATGCGCTCGACAAAATCCCTCTGGATGACGATTTACGTGCCGCCATTGAGCTGGCGCAGAAAATCAAGAAAGAAGGCCGCCGTCGCCAGGTGCAGTTGATTGGTAAAATGATGCGTTCGCGCGACATGGACCCGATTCGCCAGGCGCTGGATAAGCTGAAAAACCGCCACAACCAGCAAGTTGCGCTGTTCCATAAACTGGAAGCGCTGCGCGATCGTTTGGTTGAAGAAGGCGATGACGCGATGAGTGAAGTGTTAAGACTTTACCCAGAAGCTGACCGCCAGCAACTGCGCGTGCTGATACGCAATGCGCAAAAAGAGAAAGCAGCCAACAAGCCGCCAAAATCTTACCGCCAGATATTCTCTTATCTGCGCGAACTGGCCGAAAGCCAGGGTTAAAAAAGAAAGCCTGCAAATATGCAGGCTTTTTTATTGGCAGGAGCGTTACGCCTGAAGCTGAGCTTTTTTAGCCAGCGCATCCAGCAATTTCTGGTGGATCCCACCGAAACCGCCGTTGCTCATCACCAGAATATGGTCGCCAGGCTGGGCGGTTTTCACCACCATATCCACCAGCGTATCGACATCCGCGCTCCAGTGCGCAGGCTGGATGCAGGCTTCCGCCACTTCCACGACCTGCCATGGAATATGCGGCGGCTGAAGCAAGAAGACTTCATCCGCACGGCCTAAAGATGGCGCGAGATCGTCTTTGCTCAGGCCCATTTTCATGGTGTTCGAGCGAGGCTCAAGCACCGCAAGAATGCGCGCTGTGCCGCCCACTTTGCCACGCAGTGCAGCAAGCGTTGCCAGAATCGCCGTTGGGTGATGCGCAAAATCGTCATACACCGTGACGCCGTTTTCTTCACCGCGCAGTTCCAGGCGACGACGTGCATTCACAAAGCTATCCAGCGCTTTTGCCGCATCCGCAGGCGTGACACCCACATGACGCGCAGCAGCAATCGCCATCAAACCGTTATGCATGTTGTGCTCGCCAACCAACTGCCAGTGCACTTCGCCAACACGCTCGCCGTCCAGATACACTTCCCAATGTGAAGCATCCGGGTTGAGCTTTTTCGCCTGCCAGTGACCCTGCTCGCCCACCTGCTCTTGCTCGCTCCAGCAGCCCATCGCCAGAGTTTGTTTAATATTGGTGTCGTTTTCAGGCCAGATAATTTTCCCCTGTCCTGGCACGATGCGCACCAGATGGTGGAACTGTTTCTGAATCGCTTTCAGGTCGTCAAAAATATCCGCGTGGTCGAACTCAAGGTTATTGAGGATCAGCGTGCGCGGGCAGTAGTGCACAAATTTGGAACGCTTGTCGAAGAACGCGCAGTCGTATTCGTCCGCTTCAATCACGAAGAATGAGCTTTCGCCCAGACGCGCAGAAACATCGAAGTTACCCGGCACGCCACCGATCACAAAACCAGGCTTGTAACCGCAGGCTTCAAGAATCCAGGTCGCCATGCCCGCCGTGGTGGTTTTACCGTGCGTACCCGCCACAGCAATCACCCAACGGTCACGCAGGACGAAATCATGCAGCCACTGTGGGCCAGACATGTAAGGAATGCTTTTCTCAAGCACCGCTTCAACACACGGATTCCCACGCGTCATCGCGTTACCGATAATCACCAGATCCGGCTGCGGATCGAGCTGGCTTGGGTCGTAACCTTGAATTAATTCAATACCCTGCTCTTCTAACAGGGTACTCATTGGCGGGTACACGTTGGCATCCGAGCCAGTCACTTCATGGCCCAACGAGCGGGCCAGCATCGCCAGACCGCCCATAAAGGTGCCGCAAATACCCAGAATATGAATGCGCATAAAAACTATCCTTTCATTATTTGGCGCACATTCTAACCGCATGTTGAGTGCTCGCAAATCGCATTTAAGTTAATTCCGTAATTTGCTGGCGCGATTCACCAGTACGCTACTATTTGAATCTTTGTTAGGATTGTTGCAATCGCTTCATTTAATTAACAGATGCAGGGAAAGTGTTATGAAAACGTTAGGTGAATTTATTGTCGAAAAGCAGCATGAGTTCTCGCACGCCACTGGTGAACTGACTGCCTTACTGTCGGCAATAAAGCTCGGCGCAAAAATCATCCACCGCGATATCAACAAAGCCGGTCTGGTTGATATTTTAGGTGCCAGCGGCGCGGAAAACATTCAGGGCGAGGTGCAGCAAAAACTTGATCTGTTCGCAAACGAAAAACTGAAAGCAGCACTGAAAGCCCGAGGGATTGTGGCGGGTGTGGCTTCCGAAGAAGAAGATGAGATTGTTGTTTTTGAAGGCGCGGAACATGCCAAATATGTGGTGCTGATGGACCCGCTAGATGGTTCATCTAACATCGACGTTAACGTGTCAGTCGGTACAATTTTCTCTATCTATCGCCGTATTACGCCGGTGGGTACGCCAGTCACCGAAGCCGATTTTCTCCAGCCGGGGAATAAGCAAGTGGCGGCGGGATATGTGGTTTACGGCTCCTCAACCATGCTGGTTTACACCACCGGTTGCGGCGTTCATGCCTTCACCTACGATCCGTCACTCGGCGTTTTCTGCCTGTGCCAGGAGCGTATGCGCTTCCCGGAAACGGGCAATACCTATTCCATCAACGAAGGGAACTACATCCGTTTCCCGCAGGGTGTGAAAAAGTATATTAAGTTCTGCCAGGAAGAAGATGCCAAAACGCAGCGCCCTTATACCTCACGCTACATCGGCTCTCTGGTTGCAGACTTCCACCGCAACTTGCTGAAAGGCGGGATTTATCTCTACCCAAGCACCGCAAGCCACCCGCAAGGGAAGCTGCGTTTGCTGTATGAAGGTAACCCGATGGCGTTCCTTGCTGAACAAGCCGGTGGCAAAGCAAGTGACGGTAAAGAACGTATTCTGGATATTATTCCGGAAACCCTGCACCAACGCCGCCCGTTCTTTGTCGGAAACGAGCATATGGTTGATGATGTAGAGCGTTTTATCCGTGAGTATCCGGACGCTTAAATTTGCCCTCACCCTCTCCCTGCAAAGGGCTTTAGCTCCTCCCCCTGGTAAGGGGGAGGCTGGGAGGGGGTCCGATTTCGCCCTCTCCTGACAAGGAGGGTCGTTATAAGGATGGTTTTAACCCATTAGCACCTGAACGTCGCCATCGCCGCGACTAACTGCTGCGACTGCTCTTCCAGCGAACGGGTTGCCGCGGTAGATTCCTGGACCAACGCCGCATTTTGCTGCGCCGCCTCATCCATCTGGCTGACAGCGATATTCACCTGTTCAATTCCGCTACTTTGTTCGTTAGAAGCACTGGCAATTTCGCGCACCAGGCGTGTCATACGCATCACCTCTTCGGCAATTTCATCCATCGTTTCTCCAGCCTGCTGCGCCAGTTCGCGGCCTTCACCGACGTGATTTTGCGAATCTGAAATCAGGGTGCGTATCTCTTTTGCCGCATCTGCACTGCGGCTCGCTAACGTGCGAACTTCACCCGCAACTACCGCAAAACCGCGCCCTTGCTCACCGGCGCGAGCGGCTTCAACCGAGGCATTCAGCGCCAGGATATTGGTCTGGAACGCAATGCCGTCAATCACGCTCAGGATGTCTGCAATTCTGTCAGAACTGCTTGAAATATCGCGCATCTTTTCAATTACGTAGCACACCATTTCGCTGCCGCGATCGGCGGTTTCGGAGACATCTTTTGCCAGTTTATGTGCCTGCTCTGCGTTGTCGGCGTTCTGTTTCACCGTCGCCGTAATCTGCTCCATGCTGGCAGCGGTTTGCTCAAGGGATGTCGCTGTTGATTCGGTGCGCTGGGCCAGATTCTGGTTGCCTGCCGCCAGTTCGCGGCTGCCCGTATCAATTTGCGAGCTGGCATCACGCACACGGCTCACGGATTCCATTAGCGAATCGCGCATCACCGTAATGGCCGCGGCCAGGCGACCAAACTCATTATTGCCTGCAGGTGGCAACGGCTGGGTTAAATCACCTTTGGCGACAAACTCCAGTTGCTCAATCGACTGATTGAGCGGTTTAAGCAGTAAATGACGCAGTGCCAGCCATACCAGCACAATAATTCCGGCGGTAAGCAAGGCGGCGATAATGATAAACGTCAGGACGAGAGTCTTATGCCGTTGCACCGCTTCAACTTCGTTGTTGCCGCGCTGCTCGCCCCACTGTTTGAAAATATCTACATCTGTATCAAACTTCTGGGCCTGCGGGATCAGCACATGCTCCAGCAAATCATAATAATCATCGGGGCTTTGTTTGTTGAGCGCGGCCAGCATCGGGTTGATGCCTTTTGCGAGGTATTCCGCATAGCTTTGCGAAAGGTTCTGAATGAGTCGATTCCCTTCTTCATCGTCCACGCCGCTGTCGATAAACTCTTTTAGCTGCTGCTGCGCTGCTGCAACGTCGCTTGCGACATAATCGGTTGATTTAGTCGCATCTTCCATCATCCCAATTTCCATCTGCCGAACGGCCTGCCCCGCTCCGTTACGCGCACGCAATAACGAAACATAACCATCAGACAAGCGCACCATCTGTTCGCCCTGCAAGCGATTGATATTCTTGAGTGAAATAGAGCTTTGTTGCAGAGCGTAAATACCCATGCCGCTGACAACTAACAACAGGAAGGTCATGACTGCCAATAACGTCAGCAGCCCCGTGCGAATAGACAAATTTCTCAACATTGCTCTTTTCCCGGTGACAGAACGATTAATTGTTATCGACTGCCGCCGGGGAAAGTTTAGTCAGTTTTAAATAGTTGCGACGTTAAAAATATCCACTCACCAGGCGCCGTACGGGTAGGTTTTTCCTTTAATGAAGTCTTTTATGTCCTGATCATAGCCATAAGAAAAATCACTTTGTGTTATTCCCTTGCAGACGGTCATCCGATCGCCGGACACCGTTTTTAATTTCTCCACGGGAACCGGGTAATTTGGATGATCGCCTACATCCTGTAGCCAGACCCTGACTTTTCCTTCAGGGGCCAGACCAAACAACATCGTTTTATACCAGACAGTTTTGCCTGAACGAGACTTATACTCCGCCGGGGTCATCATTTTTCTCCACACTGGCTCCGGGAAAAATAGACTCGTTTCATAGCTTTTTTTATCGATGATCGAATCCCAGCAGAAAATCATATATTGCGGCGGCTGCCTGGCTTTATTGAAATATACCGATCCACTTCGAACAAGCTTACTCCAGGTACCAACACTATCAGGATCGTCATGAGTTCCATCCAGGGTGCGCATGTCATAGAGATAACCCGCAGTATCAATGATACCTACGCGCGTCACCGTCGCGGGAAGGGCGTTGGGAGTCATAAATGCAAACTCCCACTCCCCATAAGGCAGCGTCCAGTCCCCCTTCGCTGCCAGGGATGAACAACAGTCTTGCGATGTTTTTTCTGCCTGACATCCTGCCAGTGCCAGCAGGAATGACAGACTCAGAATGGTAGTAACTCTCATATTTTTACCCTCCATGGATAAATCCAAACCCACTCACCAGGCGCCGTACGGGTAGGTTTTTCCTTTGATGAAGTCAGGGGTTTCCCCGTAGTATTCATACCCTTCAGGATGCTTACTCATTCCCTTGCAGACGGTCATCAGATCGCCGGACACCGTTTTTAACTTCTCCACGGGAACCGGGTAATTTGGATGATCGCCTACATCCTGTAGCCAGACCCTGACTTTTCCTTCAGGGGCCAGGCCAAACAACATCGTTTTATACCAGACAGTTTTGCCTGAACGAGACTTATACTCCGCCGGGGTCATCATTTTTCTCCACACCGATTCCGGGAAAAACAGACTCGTTTCATAGCTTTTTTTATCGATGATCGAATCCCAGCAGAAAATCATATATTGCGGCGGCTGCTTAGCTTTATTGAAATATACCGATCCACTTCGAACAAGTTTGCTCCATGTACCAATGCTATCAGGATCATCATGAGTCCCATCCAGTGTGCGCATGTCATAGAGATAACCCGCAGTATCAATGATACCTACGCGCGTCACCGTTGCGGGAAGGGCGTTGGGAGTCATAAATGCAAACTCCCACTCGCCATAAGGCAGCGTCCAGTCTCCCTTCGCTACAGGAGAAGAACAACAGTCTTGCGATGTTTTTTCTGCCTGACATCCCACCAGTACCAGCAGAAATGACAGACTCAGAATGGTATTAACTCTCATATTTTTACCCTCCATGGATAAATCCAAACCCGCTCACCAGGCACCGTACGGGTAGGTTTTTCCTTTGATGAAGTCTTTTATGTCCTGATCATAGCCATAAGAAAAATCACTTTGTGTTATTCCCTTACAGACGGTCATCCGATCGCCGGACACCGTTTTTAATTTCTCCACGGGAACCGGATAATTTTCACCTCCGGCACTGTTCTGCAACCACACTCTGACCTTACCTTCAGGTGCCAGACCAAACAGTATCGTGTCATACCACGCTATATTGCCGAACATATCTTTACCTGTGGAAATCCTCATTTTTCTCCACACCGATTCAGGGAAAAACAGACTCGTTTCATAGCTTTTTTTATCAATGATCGAATCCCAGCAGAAGATCATATATTGTGGCGGCTGCCTGGCTTTATTGAAGTGCAAAGAAGTGGTTCGTGTATTGTTATTCCATGCGCCAACAACATTTGGATCATCCTGGGTGCTATCAAGTGTATTGAAAGTGTACAAATATCCGGCTGTATCAATTATCCGAGCGTGAGTAACTACCGCTGGTAGGAGCTTCGGGGTGAAGAAATCGAATTGCCACTCCCCATAAGGCAGCGTCCAGTCCCCCTTCGCTGCCAGGGATGAACAACAGTCTTGCGATGTTTTTTCTGCCTGACATCCCGCCAGTGCCAGCAGGAGTGACAGAGCTAATATTTTTTTAATATTCATACTTTTTTACCGTCCATGTTGTATACCGTACGTCGCCCTTCTTCATCGGGACGATCGGTGAAAATAATTTCCGCAACTGACGTTCCACCGCTCATTTGGCCTTTCTCATCCACCTCGACCGCATTCCAGTTTGCCGAACAGTGAATATATTCCTTGGCTATCAGGTCTATTTCATCGGTGGTAAAACCGGACATGGTTTTCCCTGTACGAGCGCGTTTTCCGATGGAGAGTGCCTGGCTGCAATAGGGGAGAAGTTCTGGTGGGAGTTGCAATTCCTTATTTGTATCACGAATGGGATCAAACAAAACTCCCGCCTCCTGCGCAGCATCCAGCATCACCCGCAGCACAACCTTCGACCAGTCATTCTTCACTATGCGCTTGCGCATAACCAGGGCTGCAAAACTGCGCTTCTAAAAGTTACCGTAGCGATCCTGTGGCATTCTGTCGTCGTACCAGGTTTCGCCAGTAACTTTATTGGTGCGCACGACTGGAGCAATAGCCGATGTATTTGCAAGTTGAGCCTGTTGCGCCATTGCCTGGCGATAAACCCGAGTTTCCTGGCCGGGTTGATTGAACGGGACGGTTTCGGCCTCAGGACGTGTCAAATAGAGGTTTTCCTGCTCCAGAGGCAGATACCCCCCACCAATATCGGAATGAGCACCGGGCAGCGCCAGTTCTGGCCATGCAGGCTGAACGCTATTAAGGGCGAAATTAAAACGACACTCATTTTGTGCGGTGATGTGGAAGACTTTTTCCGCAATACCCGGACGCAAAATGATATTAACATCCCCGGTATCTGCACTATGGGGGTTGAGGCCGTTTGCTGGCGTGCCGATAGCCGCAACGGTATCGAAGATACCAATAAAGCGAATTTTTCCTGACGGTGCGCCTCGATATTCTATTTCCCCCATTCCCTGACGGATGGCCTTAATCACCGCATTGTCTTCAGCGTGTATGCGATTCGCGAAATGGCGGGCCGCCGCCGCCCCACGGCTGAAGCCGAAAATATCGAACTGAAGGAATTTAATAACAATATTTTCCGACAAGTTGTCTTTGGCGACGCCAATAGCCGAAACTATTTGCTCTACAGCCTTATCGGTCCTGGCTATCACTCCTGTATCGGAAATACCGAGTCCTTTACCTATCATACTGTCAGCTTTTCCAGCCTCAGTCCCAATACCTTCGATGTACATAGCTCGTTGTACATATTCACTTTCAGTAGAAAAAGTTTGTTTATACAAAGTATTCAACCAGTGAATATTCGTGTAATACCCAATATAGCTACCCAAACCAATACCGGAAACGCCCATATTTCTTTCGGCACTTTTAGCCAGAATAGACTGCGCATCCGCACTGTTCAGGTTGAAATGTTCCCCGGAACAAGCCTTCAACATATTCTGCACGTTAATGGAGTTATTCCCCGTGCCATCAAAGAACACGCCAATTGTCAGGGTAATTTCTCGTTTCTTTTTACCGGGGGTTGGGGATTGTGGAGCAACGTTATCTTCGCTGGCGGGTTGTTCTGAATGCTGTGATTGTTTATGACGTCTGGCTGATTGGGCATATTGTTCAGGCTCGTCATCACTAACTGTACTCTCCCCAAATAATGCGTCTGTGTCCTGAAGAATAACCGCCCGCTTTTCGTAACCATTTTCAATCGAGGGAATAAATGTTGCCCGGCAAGGGCAGGAACTTACACTGTGTAATGTTCCGGCTAATAGTTGCCCGCCATTACGTCTCTTTGGTAATCCTCCCACAATTTCGAATTTGCCAGGAAATTTACCGCAGGTAACAATATCTCCTGCTCGTGCAGCACCCATACCCTGAAAATGTAATGTCGCGCTGCCCGTGCAAATTTCTCCCCCGCACGTGGTTTTATCCCCAATATGAAGAAAGTATCCTTTAGCCATATTAAATCCGTTTAATTTATGTGGTTAATAAGGTGCTCATATTAACCACATATCTGACTTAACTTAAATCATCGTTTCAGGACATTTTAGGATCTTGTGTTCGTCACCTTAATCCGCTTCACCGGCGAGCTTTGGCGGTTTTCCCACAGCACCGTCAGGCCGCGCTGGAGGGCAATAAAGATAAACAGCAGAATGCCGATGGCGATTTTCGTCCACCACGAACTGAGCGTGCCGTCGAAGTTGATATACGTCTGGATAAGCCCCTGAATTGCCACGCCAAACAGCGTGCCGAGAACGGTACCCACGCCTCCGCTTAGTAACGTACCGCCGATCACCACCGAGGCAATCGCATCCAGCTCAACGCCCATTCCCGCCAGCGCGTAACCGGCGGAGGTGTAGACCGAAAAGACAATGCCGGCGAGTGTTGCAAGCCCAGTTGAGAGCATATAAATGCGCACTGTGGTGCTGCGCGTTGAAATCCCCATCAGGTTTGCCGAGGTTGCGTTACCGCCAATCGCGTAAACCTGGTTACCAAAACGGGTGCGGTGCGCCAGGAAAATACCGATCACGACCACGGCGAGCATCAGCAGCCCCATAGCGCTTAAACGCCCGCCGCCGGGAATGCGCCAGGCAAGGTTTGAAAGCGTGGCGTAAATCGGGTGATCAATAGGAATCGACTCTTCCGAAACCAGGTAACTCACCCCGCGCAGAAAGAACATTCCGGCAAGCGTGATAATAAAGGCCGGGATTTTGAGCGCATCGATTAACAGCCCCATAAACGCGCCAAACGCGCAGCCCATCGCCAGCACCAACGGGAAGGCGACCAGCGGCGATAATCCCCAGAAGCCGATCGCTTTGGCAAGGAAAACGCCGGTAAAAGCGATCACCGATCCGACGGAAAGATCGATGCCCCCAGAGAGGATCACAAAAGTCATACCAACGGCAATAATGCCGAGAAAGGCGTTGTCCGTCAGAATGTTGCAAATCACACGCGTTGACGCAAAACCGGGAAATTGCGTCAGGCAGTACAGATACCCCAGCACAAATACCGCCAGGGTAATCATCAACGGCAGGTTACGTTTGATCATGGCGGTGGAGTCCTTTGAGCAAAGCAATAAAACGCGGTGACTGAACAATCAGCACGCACATCACCACCACCGCCTTCACCACCTGGTTAAGCTCGGGTGGGAAACCGGAAAGCAGAATACCGGTGTTCATTCCCTGGATAATCAGCGCGCCAATCACCGAAAGTGCGATGTTAAAACGCCCGCCCATCAGCGAACCGCCGCCGATCACCACCGCCAGAATCGCGTCCAGCTCCAGCCACAATCCGGCGTTATTAGCATCGGCCCCGCGAATATCCGCGGTAACAATAATCCCGGCAATCGCCGCGCACAGGCCGCTTAACATGTAAGTCAGCATCACAACGAGGCGCGTATTCACCCCGGCATTTTTTGCCGCACGAATATTTATCCCAACCGATTCGATAAACAGGCCAAGCGCCGTTTTGCGGGTAAATAGCCAGAAGACCACAAGCGTTGCCAGCACGATAATCACCGGCGTCGGGAAGAAAAACAGCGAGCCGCTGCCGAGATAAGAGAGATTCGGCGAGTTAAAAGTGACGATTTGCCCGGCGGTGATCAACTGCGCCACTCCGCGCCCGGCGACCATCAGGATCAGCGTGGCGACAAACGGCTGAATTTTCAGGATCGCAACCAATATCCCGTTCCACAATCCCGCCAGAACTCCCACGCCCAAGCATGCCAGGATCACCACCGTCAGGCTGTGCCCGTCAACGGTGAGCGTTGCCGCCGTGGCTCCGGCAATCGCCATCACCGCACCGACGGAAAGATCGATCCCGCCGGTGGCAATCACCAGCGTCATCCCAATCGCCAATAATGCGACCGGTGCCGCACGGTTAAGAATGTCTATCGGGCTGCCAAACAGCCGCCCATTTTGCACCACAATATCAAAGAAATGGTTGGCGACCAGGCTATCCACCAGCAGCACCAGCACCAGCGCGACCAGTTGCGGAATACCCGGCGGCCAGCGGAAAGTGCGCTTAGGTTTCGGCACATCCTCTTGCGGCAATGAACGAGACATCACGTGTTACTCCTTATGCCGCAATGGCATTCATAATTGCCGATACGGAAAGTTCAGCCAGCGGGATCTCCGCCACCTGCTGCCTGTCACGCATGATCACCACGCGATCCGCGTAACCCACTAACTCTTCCAGTTCGGATGAGATAACCAGCAGCGCCAGGCCATCTGCACAGAGCGTTTCGATCAGGCGGATAATTTCGGCGTGCGCGCCAACGTCGATCCCACGCGTAGGTTCATCGAGGATCAAGAACTGCGGCTTGGTCAGCAGCCAGCGTGAAAGCAGGACTTTTTGCTGATTGCCACCGGAGAGAAATTCAATCGGCTGATCCGGGCCTGGCGTGCGGATGCCCAACTGGCGGATAAAACGATCGGCGATTTGATACTGCTCGCGCTTAGGAATCGGGCGCAGCCAGCCGCGCTGGGCCTGCAAGGCGAGGATGATATTTTCGCGTACCGACGCGGCAGCGATTATCCCGTCGGTTTTACGATCTTCCGGGCAGAAACCAATGCCAAGCGACGAGACTTTATGCGGCGATCGCAGAGACTGCTGTTTGCCTTTGATCCACGCGCTGCCCTGATCGGCAGGCTTGATTCCAAAAATGACTTCGGCGGTTTCGGTGCGGCCGGATCCCAGTAGACCCGCAAGGCCGACGATCTCCCCCGGACGCACTTCCAGATCGAACGGATTGATCACCCCTTTTTTGCCAAAATCTTTAAATGCCGCAACGGGTTTATCGCTCAGTAAAGTACGGCCCGCGCGGTGCAGGGCGTTGGTTTCCAGCTCGCGCCCAAGCATCATTTTGACCAGTTCGATCTGCGGGAGATCTTTCGTGTTGCGCGTACCGACAAACGCGCCGTTGCGCAGAACGGTGATCCGATCGGTGACTTCATAAACCTGATCGAGAAAATGGGTGACGAAGATCAGGCTGACGCCCTGATCGCGCAACTGGCGCATCAGCGTGAAAAGCATTTCGACTTCTTTGGTGTCGAGGCTGGCGGTAGGCTCATCGAGGATTAGCACTTTGGCGGAGAGATCGATGGCCCGGCAAATAGCCACAATTTGCTGCATCGCCACGGAATAACGGTTAAGCGGCTCGGCGACATCCAGCGAAAAACCGTAGGATTCCATTAGCCGGGTGGCGCGCTTTTCCATCTCTTTGCGTTGTAAAAAACCAAAGCGGCGCGGCTCGCGGCCTATAAACAGGTTATCCGCCACCGACATATTCGGCAGGAGGTTTACTTCCTGGTAGACGGTGCCAATGCCGAGCTGTTGAGCGTGGGCGGTGTTCTTTGGCGAAATAAGTTCGCCTTCGAGATAAATATTGCCGCTATCGCGCTGATAAACGCCGGTCAGGGCTTTGATAAGCGTTGATTTCCCTGCACCATTTTCACCGAGCAGCGCCATGATTTCGCCGCGATTCAGGCTGAAGTCCACTTTGTCGAGCGCTTTGACGCCGGGGAAATGTTTCGATAAGCCTTCCGTGCGCAGAATTTCCTGATTGTTTGTGTTCATTAACGCACTCCCACCGAAATTGTAGGGTGGATAAGCGGCAGCGCCATCCACCCGCTTTCGCCACCTGACATGATTCACAGATGGCGGATGGCGCTACGCTTATCCGCCCTACGCGCACATGCTAACCATCAATACCCCATCGATTTCTTCTTCTCGAGCTCTTCTTTCGCGGTGTCCGGGAGATACAGCGTGGACTTGGTAATGGTCACTTTTTCAGGCATGGTGCCGTCTTTCTTGAACTTCTCAAGCGCGTCGAACGCCGGGCCTGCCATATTTGGCGTCAGCTCAACGCTTGCGTTAGCTTCGCCATCGATCATTGCTTTGTAGATATCCGGCACGCCATCGATAGAACCGGTCAGAATATCTTTGCCCGGCTTGAGGCCCGCTTCTTTAATGGCCTGAATCGCACCGATCACCATGTCATCGTTGTGCGCGTAAACCATGCAGATATTTTTGCCGTTGTTCTCGGCTTTGATGAAGCTCTCCATGACTTCTTTCCCTTTACTGCGGGTAAAGTCGCCGGACTGGGAGCGAATAATTTTCACGTTGGACGCTTTAGAGATGGCGTCAGCAAACCCTTTCTTACGGTCGATTGCCACGCTCGCACCCACGGTGCCCTGCAGTTCCACCACGTTACACTGCTTGCCATTGAGTTCTTTAAGCAGCCACTCGCCGATCAACTGGCCTTCCAGCACGTTGTTGGCGGTCACCACCGTCATATACAGCGATTTGTCTTTCACATCGATATTACGGTCGAGTAGGAATACCGGGATTTTTGCCTCTTTTGCTTCTTGTAATACTGGCTCCCAGCCCGTAGCGACGATTGGCGCGATAAAGATAGCGTCTACGCCCTGAGCGATGAATGAACGTACGGCTTTAATCTGGTTTTCTTGTTTTTGTTGGCCATCGGCAATTTTCAACGTAATGCCGCGTTTCTCGGCTTCGCTCTTCGCAACCGAGGTTTCTGCTGCACGCCAGCCGGATTCAGAACCTACCTGAGAAAATCCGACCGTTAACGGAGCTGCTATTGCCATAGACGACATGGCTGCGGAGACAGCTGAGACCAAAAGTAAGCGCTTCCACATAGGGACATCCTCGTAGGGTTATTATTGGGTGAAAACTAGCCTTCGAAAAAAACTATAGTCGACGTATGGGGTAACAGAATGAGTTACATCACAATTCAAACAAGTCATCTCCGGGCCTGTAACCGCTTACACAGTTTTATAAAGAATACGGCTATGTTTATGGATAATTACGTTGTCGGAGGGCTCTGAAAAAGCGCGCTGCCGGAAAAGAGTGATGAAATGAGGAAAAGACTTTTTAATGCAGTTGGCTATAATACCCGGCACTTGAATGACACCAGTTTAAAGGAAAAAGACATGAGCTTACTCAACGTCCCTGCGGGCAAAGATCTGCCAGAAGACATCTACGTTGTTATCGAAATCCCAGCAAACGCTGACCCTATCAAATATGAAATTGATAAGGACACCGGCGCGCTGTTCGTTGACCGTTTCATGTCTACTGCCATGTTCTATCCGTGCAACTACGGTTACATCAACCACACCCTGTCTTTAGACGGTGACCCGGTTGACGTTCTGGTCCCAACGCCATACCCACTGCAACCAGGTTCTGTTATTCGCTGCCGTCCAGTTGGCGTGCTGAAAATGACTGACGAAGCGGGTGAAGATGCGAAATTGGTTGCGGTTCCGCACACCAAACTGAGCAAAGAATACGATCACATCAAAGATGTGAACGACCTGCCAGAACTGCTAAAAGCGCAGATCTCCCACTTCTTCGAGCAGTACAAAGCACTCGAAAAAGGCAAATGGGTTAAAGTTGAAGGTTGGGATAACGCCGAAGCTGCTAAAGCTGAAATCGTTGCTTCCTTCGAGCGTGCTAAGAAGTAATTCTTCTTACCGCCGATGTATTTGAAAACACCGCCAACTGGCGGTGTTTTTTTTTATGAATCACGGTAGATGGCGCTTGCGCTTATCCGCCCTACGAAACCAAGCTCGTAGGGCGGGCAAGCCGCCACCTGACGATGTTTTCAAAGAGACTAGTACTTTTCTTTATCCAGCCAGTTTCCACTTTCGATGCGGGTTAACCCATCGACCGGCCGTTGATAGACGTACATCCATGCACTGCCATAAGGAGTCTGAATAAGCTGGCGTTTGTACTCGCCGCCTTTGGTGCGCAAAGCATCCAATTCAGAGAGTGTAGAAGCATCGATGCGATACACTTCACCCACCACGGAACCTTCACCGGCTACGACTCCCGGATAATGGCCGAGGCTGTAAAGTGCATAATTTTCGACATGATGCTCCCCAAGCCACTGGGCGTTGGTCATCCAGTGACTGTTTCCTTGCTTGCGTCGTAGACTGCCGTAAACAAATATTCGCATTGCTCAAAACTCAAACTGATAAAGCAGATCAAGTGCCTGATCGATCCCAGACACCGCTTCCAGATACAGCTTAGGCATCAGGCGATAACGCAGGGTTAGTGTCGCCAATGAGTCAAAAATACCCACACCATATTTCACCTGGAGACCCGGCAGTACATAGCCACTAACCACCACTTGTGAGGAATCCCCCACCCCTGCGGTATCAAGCGCCAGATTGCTTACGCCAAACGTCTCGCCGATTTTACCCACAACCTGACCACTTTGTGCAACCCCCAGACCAACAAGCATTGACGTCATGGCGTTACTATCGTCCCCAGTATTGTCTAAACCCTGGCCGCGAAGCAGGTAGGACAAGGCTTCTTGCTGCGACATCGCCGGGTCTGAAAATATCTCAGCTTTTGGCTCATCGGCGGATCCTGTGACGCGAACACCGGCAATGACGTCGTTTTCGGTCGCTTCCGGGTTACGAATCGCTTCGATATTTAACAGCGGTTGATCCGGCGGGCCCGAGAACAGCAGCACACCTTTGCGCACAATCAGGTCTTGCCCGTACGCATGGAAGCGCCCTTCAGGAATATTAATTTGCCCGTTCAGACCCAATCCCTGACGGTCCTGCACCATTTTCAAATCGCCGTTCAGGCGCGCTTTCAGACCAAACGCATCCAGACGCACGTTATTCCCGACGTGAATCACAAGATTGCTGTTGATCGGAATGGCTGCGGTTTGCGGTTTCACAGGCTTCAGGTCTTTATCCAGCATCACTTCATCGCTGGAGACGCCCACCGCGCTTTCTGGCACATCGTGCACTACGATGCGCGCCCAGGGGATGTCGACGCTGCCATCCAGTGTGAACAGGCTCGGCGTGGCGACAAATTCAACGTCTGGCGAAACGTCGAGGCGCACCATCGGCGGCACGGTAATCCGCACCTTGCTGCCTTTTGCCGCGACGCGCGCGCGCCAGTTGTCGATTTGCGTCCAGTCAGCATCACCGCTCAGGGCAATATCGCCCTGTTTGGTGCGCACCGTTCCCGCAAGCGTAGAGTTCATACCATTAAAGTTCATCGCAAGCTGGCTCGGCTGCATATCAAACGGCATAAAGTTGCCGTCAATATCCACGCCGTTAAGCTGCAATTGCCCGAAGAGCTGCGGCCTTTCCGCATTGCCCGCCAGGCGCAAATTGGCGTTGAGTTTACCGGCGGCTTTTTCCCCGCGAGAGAAAACGGCGTTGGCGATAGCCAAATCAAAATTACGCATATTCACATTGCCGGCGAGATTACGGCGGCCTTGTGGATCGGTAATTTGAATCTGCCCGTCAAGCTGGCCGTTTTGCGCAACGCGAACCAGCCAGCCAAGCTGCGCCCGGTTATTTTTAAGTTCCGCGTTCAGATTCAGGGTGTCGAACGCTACCAGCAGCGGGCTATCATTCACGACCTGCGTCACTTTGACGCCGTTACCCTGCAGCGTAACGGTACCCTGCGGCAATCCGCCAGATTCGCTATCCCAACTGACATCCGCTCGCCCCGTGAATGTGCCCACGGCCTGGGTATCCGCTGGCATAAACGGTTTAAGCATCGCCAAATCAAAACGGTTCAGATTTACCAGCGCGCGCCCTTTCGCGCCCGCATCAATCGGCTGCGGAACGCAAAGCTCGGCATTTGGGTTCGTCCAGCAGTGGGCACCGATATTAATTTTCTGCTCTTTGTTGCGGTAATCCAGCGCCAACGCGCGGTTAAGCGACCACGGGCCGACCGGCGTTTCAAAGCGTGTATTCGTCAGGTTGCCGCGCCAGCGCTCTTCCGCCCGGTCAAAACTGCCGCTCAAATCAAGCTGCCCGGAAACCGGCTCGCCCTGGATGCGTAGCTGCAACTGATGCTGTTTTTCAGAGCCTTTCGCCGCAAGCGTAACCAGGTTGATATTCACGCCCGGCTGGGAAACTCGCTCCACGCGCAGATCCAGATTGCCAGCAATTTGATCGGTGGATTTCACGTCCCCTTTGAGCAGCACACGCGCAACGGAAAGTTCCTGCCAGCGAAGGTTGCTGGCCGTGAGATCCGCGAGCAATTGCGGGGCTTTGACATCGCCGCGTACTTTAATCGTCCCTTTCGCCGTACCGCCAAGGCCGGGTAAAGCATTGTCGAGATTAGGTGCATCGATGGTGGCATCCAACGCCAGATCTTTCTGCCCCAGCTCGCCTTTTACATCCGCGCTATTGCGCCCCAGTTCGATATGCAAACCAGGGATTTTCCACTGCATATAGCTGTTGCCGTTGAGTTTCCCTTCGACATTCACTTTATTATTTTTGACGTTACCGGCGAGTTTTAGCTCAGGCACATCCACTTGCCAGGTGCCGCCATACAAACTGCCGCTGGTTTTCACCAGGCCGTCGAGTTTGGCAGGCCAATCCGGGAACTGCTTCGCAGTATTGATGCCGTCGAGTTTCAGCTCGCCGCGCCAGCTAATCGCCTTGCTCCAGTCAAGCACCGCTTTCAGGTCGGTATTCCCCTGCAGCGCCGCCACGCGGAGTTTATCGAGATTAAGCTGTTGCTCATTGCCTTTGCCGTCGAGGGTGATCGTAGCCGGTGGAATTTGCTCCCCCTTCACGTCAGTGCGGAACGACAGTTTGTAGTCCGTCATTTTGCCGCTGAATTTCAGCTTCAGATTGTCTGCCTGATACTCTTTTTTGCCGGTAAACGGCCAGTAAAGCTGCTTACTGACCACATCGAGATTCAGCGGCAAACCGGCTTCGGCAAGCTGTGTTTGCGCGGTGATTTCCATATCGACCGGGCCTGAAAGATTCATGCCGACTTTCAGCACGTCCCGCAGCTCCCCGCCAATCTTCATCTTCACCTTTTCGCCTTTAATCGGGTCGATGTTCAGCGTGGTATTGAGGGTTAAATCCACCGGCCATTTGTCGCGCAGTTCCGCGCTCCCGGTCGCATTCACCAGCCCTTGGGAGGAATCCACGTCCAGCGCGTCCAGCTTGAGCGACCCGTCGATGCTGCTGACTTTCAGCAACAGGCTGCTGACCAGCAGGTCGGTATCCCCCGTCAGGCGAAGCTGCGAGCCGCGAAACTCCTGAATATTCAGGTTCAGCGGCAAATGCACATCGGTCATTTCCGGCAAGACCGGCTTTTCAAACAACTGTTTGAGCGTTTCGCCCAGCGGTAACTCTTCCGGCTGCGGGTTCTGAATTTTCGGCTCAACCACCTCTTCCTGCGCCACTTTGGCGACTTTCGGCAGCGCAATCAGCAAACCTTCAAGATTAGTCGGGGTTACCGTCAGATTGCGTTCTTGCCAGTTCAGGCCAGAGGTAAATTCCATCACCGAAACGGTGGTGTTATCGATTTTGATATTGACGTTGTTAAGCGCCACGCGGCTTAGCGTGATCGGGTATGGCGTGGTGAGATTTAACGGGCCGGTATCCTCTTCCTCAACCTGCGCCGCCGGTGGCATTTTTTTGGTATCAACAACAACGTCGACATCTTTAAGGGAGAGATTATTTACGCACAGGCTGCTGTCGCGCAGGCAGCCCAGTTTCACCGCAAGATTAATTTCCCCCGCGGTCACATCCACGCCCGGCTGCTCATAGCGCAAACCTTTGAGGGTCAGATTGCGCCAGCCGCCGGTTACACTGCCAATATCCAGCCCCGGCACCCAGCGATTAGCGGCGTTAAATAATACGTGTAGCCCGCTGGTGGTCCCCACCAGGAAGCCCACCGCGCCAATTAGCAGCAGCACAACAACCAACACCGCGAGGCTTATTTTCTTCCAGTGACTCATAGTTCAGGCCCCAAACCGATGTAAAACTGTAAACCGTGCTCGTCTTTATCCGCCACCGGGACGGCAAAATCGAGCTTAATTGGCCCAACCGGAGACTGCCAGCGCACGCCTACGCCCGCGCCAGTTTTGTAATTACTCTGTTTGATATCATTGACCGCTTCCCCGGAATCCACAAACACCGCCCCCCACCATTTGCCGGTAACGTTGTATTGATATTCCAGCGATCCGGTGAGCATTTTTGAGGCACCGGTCAGCTCGCCTTTGTCGTTTTCAGGAGAGATGGATTTGTAGGAATAGCCGCGAATACTGCGGTCGCCACCGGCGAAGAAGCGCAGATCGGGTGGCACTTTGTCGAAGTTATTGGTTTCAATCCAGCCCACATTGCCGCGTACGACGAAGCGGTGGCTTTGCTGCAAGGTACGAATCCAGACTTGCTGCGCCTGAAAGACGCCGAAGTCGACATCTGAGCCCCAGGTGGTATCAGACCAGTCAATGGAATAGCGCTGTGAATCACCCCAGGTCGGCATCAGGCCGCCGCGTGAACGGGTGCGGTTAAGGCTTACGCCTGGGTAAAGCAGCATCGTGGTGTTGGTCACGTCTGCCTGGGTAAAGTGGTCGAGGCTCCAGCGCAGGTTGATAGCATGCTGCCAGCCGCTGGATAAATCCCAATAGCGCGACACCGCAAGGGTGCTGGAATCGGATTTGGTATCGTTCAGATCGGTGCGTTTGAAACCACCCTGCACCAAATAATATTGTTCCAGCGGGTTTTTCAGCAGCGGCATTTTATAGCTGAAATCAAGAACTTGTTCAGGCGCTGAAATACTGGCGCTGCTGGTCAGGCTGTGGCCGTAGGAGTTCATCCACGGCTTTTTCCACGTCGCTTTGACGCGTGGCCCCACATCGGTGGAGTAACCCACGCCCGTTTCGATGGTGTTTTCGGTACGCGGCGAAACCACGCCGTGTAATGGCAAAATTTTCGTTTTGCGTGCTTTATCAAATTCTGGGGCGACTACGACGGAGTTAAACCACCCTGTGGCCGATATTCGGCGGTTTAACTCAGCGAGATCCTTCGACTGGTAATAATCGCCCTGCTTAAACGGCACGAGGTTTTGCAGATATTCTTCACGAATTTGCGAACCTTCAAAGGTCACGGCACCGAAACGGTAGCGCTCGCCGCTGTTGTAATCGATATCCCAGAAGGCCTGGCGGCGCTCAAGCGAAACGCCGAGCTGGCTTTTAAGAAATTCACTGTCGAAGTAGCCTTTGCGAATGGCCACGTTGGAGAGATCTTTTTTGAAACCGTCATAATCGTGATGATTAAGTATCGTGCCGATCTTCGGGCGTTCGCTCAATAAAGCGATGTAATCTTTATCGTCACGCGCACCGCCGCGCAAAATCACGTTGGTGCCGCCAATCAGCACCGGCGGGCCGGGATCAACTTTGGCAATCAAAACCTGACGCCCCTTGGCTGGCGGTGGCCGCAGGTCAAAATCAATGGTGGGCTCGTAATAACCGAGCGCTTTCAATCCATTACGGATGGCGTCATCCACACGTGCGCGGAAACGCCTGTCCGGCGTCACTTCATCACTCTGGATGGTTGAAAGCTGTGCGCGAACGTTTTTTTGTAGTTCACCGCTTAACCCTTCAACCTGTAAACGTACGTTGGCCGCGTTGGCCCACGCACTCACCAGGCACAGACAGGCCGAGCAAATAATACGGATTCGTGGCACGTTTTCTCCTGAATATCCTTGTTCCCACCCCTGGAAGGAAACGTTATCGCCGCACTTAGGCTTAACAAAACCCCAACAATTGGGGTTGAAAACTGCACAATAACCCAAATAATTCTTATATGTACTGTAGTCTCATTGAGCGTAGTTATTGTCTGCAATAACACGCCTGGTTACAACCGCACGACGGTTGTTGATAAATTTTGCCACTATCGGGAGAGCATGACTGATGAAATTATTTGAGAAAACCCATCCCGTAACACAGTCTGAAGCGCTGCCTGGCCGCAACACCCCGATGCCAATCGCAACCTTGCACGCGGTTAACGAACATTCAATGACTAATGTACCAGACGGCATGGAAATCGCTTATTTTGCGATGGGTTGTTTCTGGGGCGTTGAACGAATGTTCTGGAGATTGCCTGGTGTTTACAGCACCGCCGCCGGTTACGCCGGGGGCTTTACGCCCAATCCAACCTATCGTGAAGTGTGCAGCGGAATGACCGGTCACACCGAAGCCGTGCGCGTGGTGTATGACCCGCAAGTCGTGAGTTACGAACAGTTGCTGCAAGTGTTCTGGGAAAATCACGACCCCGCGCAGGGCATGCGCCAGGGCGGTGATGTGGGGACGCAATACCGCTCGGCGATTTACCCTCTGACACCGGAACAAGATGCCGCCGCACGCGCAAGCTTTGCGCGTTTCCAGGAAGCGATGGCGCTCGCAGGGGATGACCGCAAAGTGACAACCGAAATCGCCAACGCCGGGCCGTTTTATTACGCCGAGGACGACCACCAGCAGTATCTGCACAAAAATCCGTACGGCTACTGCGGTATCGGCGGGATTGGCGTGTGTTTGCCACCACAAAGCTAAATTGTCTGTCGGATTAGCATAAACGACATCCGACATCACCGACCTCAAGGGTGGATGCCGCTCAGGCGAATCTACCCAACAAACCTTCCTTATCATCCAAAACTGTACAAACGGTTACCCACGCTCCGTTTACGGATAATTCTTGGCTGTGATATGTTATATGATAACAATTCACTCCCATTGACGCAGACTTCGTGCGCCTAAAAGTAATGGTCCATGCAGCCCTCTCAACACACTGAACCCGCGGAACGCTCGCCGTTAATTTCTCAGGCTCGTTACTCTTTAGCTCCAGCGCAAGCCATGCTTACGGCAAGATTAGTGTTCGGAATAAGCGTGCTAATTTTTCTCATGCTTGTTGTGGCGCTGATTGTCAGTATTTTCGAGCCGTTATCGCGCTGGTCGTCACTATTAAGCAGCAACGGCGCGGCCCTCATTTTACTCGCCGTCTCTTTGTATAATGCCCAGCGCATTTGCCAGTGGCGTGCAGAGCAATTTTCCCCCTCGTTAAAACCTGAAGAAGCCGCCGTAGAAACGGAACCGCCGACCATTTACCAACGATTGGCCGCGCTGATTCCCATCAATTTCAATCGCATCAACGCTGTGCTAAAGAGCGATGGAATCTGGCTCGCTTCAATGGCGGCGTTCGTGTTGTTTGTTGCGCTGGCGGGTTGGGGAACGCGGTTTCTTACGCTGGATGAAGGCAACCTGCGCTGGTTTGCGGTAGGCGTAATTGCGTTAGCGATGTTTGCCACGCTGGTGGCTGAGCGTCACCTCGCAGCCATCGTCAATGAAGCCTGGCCGGAAGCCAAATTCATTGCGCCGATAGTCCGTCTGACGCTCGCGGTGCAATTCCTGACGTTACCTGGGTTGATTTTCCCGACCGCAAACCTCGCATTACTGGTCAATCTTCCTGCGGTTCTTGTAGTGCTGGTGGGGATTGAGTTCCTGCTGCGCGGGCTCTTTTCGCTGTTTACGCCGCCGAAGGATGAAAACGCTGAACCTGCGTTTCTTGCCAAAAGCCAACTGGCGGCCCAGCTCGTTTGGCCCCCTCGCCCGCTGCTCTTTTTACAGCACGAGTTGCACCACCATTTTGGCATTGATTTGCGCCAGCTCTGGGCTTTCACCGTTTTGCGCCGAGCGTTTTTACCGGTGCTGACGGTGATGCTGATTTGCGGGTGGCTGCTGACGGGAATGCAGCAAGTTTCTACCACTCAACGTGGGATTTACGAACGCTTTGGCAAGCCGGTTGCGGTTCTGCCATCTGGCCTACATTACGGGCTGCCGTGGCCTTTCGGGCAGGTGATACTCATCGAAAACGGCCAGGTACATGAGTTAGCGGCGGGCGAAGAATCTGATACCCCCGCTGAACCGCTGGCCGGTGCCGAAGGCAACGCGCCATCCAGCGCCGACCGTTTATGGGATGCCATTCATAGCTTTGATAAGGCCCAGATTATTGCCAGCCAAAGCGATAGCCAGCAAAGCCTGCAGATTATTAATAGCGATGTGCGTTTTATGTGGCGCATCGGCTTAACCGATAACGCGGCGCTAGCGGCAACTTATCACAGCACTAATCTGCCCGAACTGATTCGCACCACCGCAAATCAGGTGTTGGTGCATCAGTTCTCTTCGCTCACGCTTGAGCAGTTGCTGAGTGAACAGCGCAATGAATTAGCTCGCCAGATTAACCGCGCGGTGCAGCAAAAACTCGATAGTCTGAATAGCGGCGTAGAACTGCTTTCCACCGTGGTTGAGGCGATTCACCCTCCGGCAGGTGCAGCGAATGCGTTTCACGGCGTGCAGGCCGCGCAAATTTCTGCGCAGGCGCTGATTTCCCGCGAGCGCGGGAATGCCGCGCAGCTTGCCGCCACCGCACAAACCCATGCCACCGCGCGCCAGAATCAGGCGCAAATGAACGCCACCGATGTGACCAGCAAAGCACAGTCAACGGCGGTGCGTTTTGCCGCACAGAAACAGGCGGTTGCGCAATCCGGCCAGGTATTTGTCGATGAACTGTGGTTTAACCAACTGCATCAGACGCTTAGCCACACGCCGCTATTAATTATCGACCACCGTATTGGTGCCAACACGCCGCCAACAATCGACCTGCGCGAGTTTCCCTCATTAAACGAAGCGCCCGCTAAACCTACACAGGAGTCTTCCCGTTGAGCCATTCACATCATCATGGTTGCAGCAGCGGTTGCCACCACACTCATCACGCTGACGCGCCAAAAACCAAGGCATGGAAGCGTATTGCGGGCGCGGGATTATTGGTGGTTATTCTGGCAGCAGCCGCAAGCCTGGTACAGGTGCGCTCCGGCGAATCGCTGATCATCACCCGTTTTGGGAACCCTGTTCGCGTGCTGCTCAATCCCGGGCTTACCTGGCGATTGCCTGCTCCGTTTGAAATGTCGACCCCGGTAGATTTACGCCTGCGCACCACGTCGAGCGGCCTCCAGGATGTTGGCACGCGCGATGGCCTGCGTATCATCGTGCAGTCATTTGCCGTCTGGCAGGTCGATAACACACCGGAGCACGTGCAGCGTTTTATGCGTGCGGTACAAAATCAGCCTGATGAAGCCGCGCGGCAAATCCGCACCTATCTCGGCTCCGCGCTGGAAACCACCGCCAGCAGTTTTGCGCTTTCTCAACTGGTTAATACCGACAGCAAACAGGTGCAGCTAAACCAGTTTGAAGCTCATTTACAGGCGCAAATCAGCCAGCCTTTATTGGAAAGCTACGGCATCCGCTTAGTGCAGGTAGGCACCGAGCGCCTGACGTTACCCGCCGTGACGCTTAACGCCACGGTGGACCGGATGCGCGCCGAGCGTGAAACCATCGCTACCGAACGCACGGCGGAAGGCAAGCGCGCCGCCGCAGAGATTCGTTCCGCCGCCGAACGCGACGCCCGCATCGTGGAAGCGCAGGCAGAGGTTCAGGCCGCCGACATCGAAGCGCAATCTCAGGCGCAGGCCGCGGAGATTTATGGCAAGGCGTATGCCAGCTCACCGCAGCTTTACAGCCTGCTGCGCCAGCTTGATGCCCTCAGCGGCGTGGTGAACTCCAGCACTCGCCTGGTGTTGCGTACCGATGCGGCCCCGTTCCGTCTTCTGGTGGAAGGGCCAAAACTGGATAAAACCCATGAGTGACCATCAGATCCAAAAATCTGCGGGCCCGTGGACACAGTCGATACGCCTCGCTTTTTATGCCCTTTACGGCCTGACATTACTGGCCGCAGCGGCCTGGCTGTTCTCTAACGTCCGTCAAATTCCTGCGGATAGCCGTGCCGTGGTGCTCCACTTTGGCGCGCAGCAGCGGGTTGTTGAGCCGGGTTTATTGCTGACGTGGCCAAAACCGATCGATGATGTCGTGATGGTGCCTGCCCCAGACCGGGTGATTGAACATCACGTTACCGCCCTGCTGCGCTCCCCGGATGCGCTCCATGCGGATATGCGAGACGACGACAGCAGCGATGCGCTGGCGGGTTCCGGTTATTTGCTTACCGGTGACGCGGGCGTGGTGCAACTGGACATCAGCGTGTTTTATCGCGTCGTCACGCCGATGTCTTACGTGTTGCAAGGTGAGCATGTGATGCCCGCGCTTGACCGCCTGGTTGAGCGTGCAGCCATTGCAGTGTGCGCCTCGCGTGATCTCGATACCATTCTGGTTGCGCGTCCGGAAATGGTGAGCAGCGATTTGAATGTCGCCCAACAGCGCGAGCGCCTGCGGGCCGATGTGCAGCACAATATCGAACACAATCTGCAACGCCTTGCGCAGTCCGGCAGCGACCTGGGGATTACTCTTGAGCGCATCACCGTGCAGTCCACGTTGCCCGCAACGACGGTCACCGCTTTCAATGCGGTTCTGACCGCCAGCCAACAGGCGTCGCAGGCTATCGCTACGGCGAATACCGACGCCTCACTGATTCGCCAGAAATCGACTCAGCTTGCCGACCAACTTCGCCAGACCGCCCAGGCGCAGGCGCGTGAAAGAGTGGCGAAAGCGCAGTCTGATACGGCGATGGTTAACCGCCTGGCGAACAGCCCTCACGATCCCGACCTGTTAGCACGCGTCTATCGTGAACGCATTGCGGCGATACTTTCGCAGGCCGAATCTGTTATTTCCGTCTCTCCGCAGGATGATGCGAATTTGATCCTGCAAGCGGCTGGGCAAAATAGCTCAAAGGAACCTTCTAAACCATGACCACTCACTCTGTTAACCCCGGCGGCGCGTTGTCTCACCAGGAACAGCGGCAGATTGCTCGCCAGTTGATCCTCGCGTTAGTTTCCGGCGGCACGCTCATCCTGGGTTTGTTGTGGCGCGGCCTGGCACCCGAGCAGGTCGCCGTAGCCGATATTTTGCTGGGCGCCGCATCATTGATGGTGGGCATCCCCGTCTTGCGCCATGCCTTTTACAGCCTGCGCTACCCAAGCCTGCACGGCATTACCGATCAACTGATCGCCCTGGCGTTGCTTGGTGCATGGGCAACGGGCGATTTGCTGACAGCCGCACTGCTGCCGCTAATTATGATCGTCGGGCATATTCTTGAAGAGCGTAGCGTGATTGGCTCGCAAGAAGCCATTGAATCTCTGAGCAAACTGACCCGCAGCCGGGCGCGGCGTTTTGATGCGGACGGCAATCTGCATGATATCGACAACCATGAGCTGGTGGCGGGCGACATCGTGGAAGTGCGTGCGGGCGACCGTCTGCCCGCTGATGGACGCGTGCTGGAAGGCGAGGCAAGTCTCGATACCGCGCCGATCACCGGTGAGTCCGTGCCGGTTGAAGTGAAGCCCGGCATGAACGTGTATGCCGGAGCCATTAATCTCGATGGCCGTTTGCGGATTGAAGTCACCCATACCGGAGAAACTTCAACGCTTGGGCGCGTTGTGGCGCTGATGCAAAGCGCGGAACAAGCCAGCCCGCCGATCACCCGTCTGCTTGAACGCCATGCGGCGCGTTATCTCCTGCTGGTCTTGCTGATTGCAGCCAGCACCTGGTTTTTAACGCAAAACGACCAGGCGATGCTCGCGGTTTTGGTTGCCGCTTGCCCGTGTGCGCTGGTGCTTTCCGCGCCTGCCACATCGATTGCGGGCCTGACGGTTGCCGCCCGCCACGGTATTTTGATTCGCGGAGCGGCCTTCCTCGAAGAATTAGCTGAGCTGAACGCGGTGATCATCGATAAAACCGGCACACTCACCCACGGAAAACTGCAACTCCATGAATTGCAGCCAGAAGAAGGTGAATCCCAGGAAGCGTTGTCTGCGCTGGCGGCAAGCCTGGGGGCAACCAGTAACCACCCGGTCAGTTGCGCGCTGGTTAACATCGCCCCGCAAAGCGAATGGCCGCAGCTTGAAAATGTGCATGAACATCAAGGGCTCGGCGTTTCCGCGACGACTGCCGCAGGTGAAGCGTTTCTTGGCAGGTACGAGCTATTGAAAACGCAGGTCGCAGATTTACCGGAAGAGCCCGCCCATGACGGGCCGATTGTTGGCCTGGTGCTGGCTGGCCGTTTCCGTGGCTGGATTTTGCTGGCCGATAGTCTGCGTGACGAAGCGGCCAGTGCGATGGCAGAGCTGCGTGAGCTGGGGCTTAACCAACAATTGTTATTGACCGGCGACCGCCAGGTCGTCGCGCAGCGTATCGCGCAAAAGGTCGGTATTAACGATGTGATTGCCGGGGCGCTCCCCGCCGATAAATTGCATGAGGTCAGCGCGCAAATCGACAAAGGCTACCGGCCAATGGTGGTGGGTGACGGCATCAACGATTCACTGGCCATCAAAGCAGGCGTCGTCGGGATTGCGATGGGCACAGGTGGCTCGGATATCGCCATGGCATCCGCCGATATCGTGTTGATTGGCGGAGATCTACGCCGCCTGGGAACCTGCGTGCGTTTAAGCCGCCGCTGCCGCCGTACGTTACAAATGAATGTGTTTATTGGCCTCGGTTGGACGCTGGCGATCGTTATCGCCGCCGCATTTGGCTGGCTCGGAGCATCAGGTGCGGTAATCGCCGCACTCTTGCATAATCTGAGCACGCTCCTGGTGCTGGGTAATGCCGGGCGTTTGTTGAGGTTTGAGGAGAAGTTGGGGGAGAGTAAACCTCTTTTGTCGATCAGGTAAGCGCAGCGCCACCTGACATTATCTCTTCAAGAACGGTATAAATCGGTGGATGACGCTGGCGCTTATCCACCCTACAAAAGCGGTTTTTACTTCGCCTTGTCTTCAAAATTCTACCCTCTGGCAGCCCCATACGCCCTTACGCTATACTACCCGTTGAAATTGCTGGCCCAACCTCCACGGGGCAGCAGTCAAAACGTATCAACCCTAAGATTTTCAACTACCCTTCCGAGGCTCTGGCTCTAAGCCGGATAAACTATGTTAAACAGTATTTTATTAATACTTCTTCTTATTTCCGTCAGTGCGTTCTTCTCGATTTCGGAGATCTCGCTGGCTGCGTCCCGCAAAATCAAACTCAAGCTTTTGGCTGATGAGGGTAATGTTAACGCGCAACGCGTACTGAAAATGCAGGAAAGCCCTGGCATGTTCTTTACCGTGGTGCAGATTGGCCTGAACGCGGTGGCCATTCTCGGCGGTATCGTTGGTGATGCGGCGTTTTCCCCGGCATTTAAGATGCTCCTGGAACGCTTCTTCTCACCCGAAATGGCTGACCAATTGAGCTTTATTATTTCGTTTACCCTGGTCACCAGCCTGTTCATTCTGTTTGCAGACCTCACTCCGAAACGCATCGGTATGATTTCGCCTGAATCAGTTGCTTTGCGAATCATCAACCCGATGCGCTTCTGCCTGTTTATCTTCCGTCCGCTGGTGTGGTTCTTCAACGGCCTGGCCAACGTGATTTTCCGCATTTTCAAATTGCCGATGGTGCGCAAAGACGACATCACATCTGATGATGTGTACGCGGTGTTTGAAGCCGGTGCGCTGGCGGGTGTGTTGCGTAAGCAGGAACATGAGCTGATTGAAAACGTATTTGAGCTGGAATCGCGTACCGTACCGTCGTCCATGACCTCGCGCGAAAACATCATCTGGTTTGATTTGCACGAAGATGAGCAAAGCCTGAAAAACAAAATCGCCGAGCATCCGCACTCAAAATTCCTGGTGTGTAATGGCGATATCGACCACATCGTCGGCTACGTCGATTCCAAAGAGCTGCTGAACCGCGTGCTGGGCAATCAGAGCATGGCGCTCAACAGCGGTGTGCATCTGCGTAATACGCTGATTGTGCCGGACACGCTGACGCTTTCCGAAGCGCTGGAAAGTTTCAAAACCGCCGGTGAAGATTTCGCGGTGATCATGAACGAGTACGCGTTGGTCGTGGGTATCATCACGCTTAATGATGTGATGACCACACTGATGGGCGACCTGGTAGGTCAGGGGATGGAAGAGCAGATCGTTGCGCGTGACGAGAACTCGTGGCTGGTTGAAGGCGGTACGCCGATTGACGATGTGATGCGCGTGCTGGATATCGACGAATTTCCGCAGTCGGGCAATTACGAAACCATCGGCGGTTTTATGATGTTTATGCTGCGAAAAATCCCGAAACGCACCGATTCGGTGAAGTTCTCCGGCTATAAGTTTGAAGTGGTGGATATTGATAACTACCGCATCGATCAGTTGCTGGTGACGCGTATCGACAATAAACCGACGCCGCTGACGCCAAAACTGCCGGATGCTGAAGAACAATCTGCGGCGTAGTTCTTAAACGCCAGAAACACTAACGGCACCCTCGGGTGCCGTTTTTGGTACTTCGATTTAATACCCTAAATAATTCGAGTTGCAGGAAGGCGGTGAGGGTCACGGATCTCCAGGATCATAATCCATTATGTGACTGGAGTGAGAGAACGCGCCAACGCACCTGCGGCTTGAAGTATGACGGGTATTTAAGCCATTTCCGCCTGCATACGCAAAACCTGGCGGTTTACTTCAGACATAACAGATAGATGCTGCTTATCTTTCACTTTTGGGATAAGAATCTTGCCCTTATCAAATTCAAAAGCGCCAACGTCCTTGATGTACAACCGTCCACGGAACAGGATTTTCACGTACTTCGCCACCTGAAGCGGGTTGTACCGTTGGAAAATTTTCATTCTTTTTCTCTCCTGCAGTGTTAACGCCCCTGCGGTTCCACATTTGGTCCGACAAAACGAGGCGAAAAATTTGGTGCCTGGAAACTATAGTCCATATGCAAACCGACACCTAGTTTGCACAATCTTATTTACGGTTAAATTACAATTTCTCAGAATATTCTTTTCAAATGTTAACAGAACTTAGTTTAAGCCTTCGAATTACGGGGATATGTGCGGTTACTCGCAAACTGGCATTGTCGTTGCGGGACAGAAAGCTATTCAGCACATATGCTTAAATCATCACGACAAGTGGTCGGATCACCTGCAATTTTTAGTCATAAAAAAGATAAGGAGTCATCATGTCCCTTCGCACTACCCTTGCAGCAGCTTTACTGTTACTGCCCCTGGCAGTATCGGCACATAACTTTGAGAAAAATCAGCGAGTCTCACCGATCGGCATTACGGATAAAGGTGAGTTGATGCTCGACAATGATAAGTTTAGCTATAAAAACTGGAATAGTGCGCAGTTGGTGGGAAAAGTGCGAGTGCTGCAACATATTGCCGGGCGTACCAGTGCAAAAGAGAAAAATGCCGGTCTGATTGAAGCGATAAAAGCAGCCAAACTCCCGCATGATCGCTACCAGACAACCACCATCGTGAATACCGATGATGCGATAGTGGGCACCGGAATGTTTGTCCGCAGCAGCCTTGAGAGCAATAAAACGCAGTATCCGTGGTCGCAAATTATCGTCGACAGTAACGGCGTGGCGCAAAAATCCTGGCAGTTGGAAACCGGCAGTTCGGCGGTTGTCGTGCTGGATAAACAGGGTCGCGTTCAGTTTGCCAAAGATGGCTCATTGACGCAGGAAGAGGTGCAGCAGGTTATGCGCCTGCTGCAAGAATTACTCAGTAAATAGTTGCTTAGTAAATAGAGACCCGGAAGCCTGGGTTTAAGAATGATTCGCGTGGGGTATAGTCGAGAGGCTTGCCCTGCCAGTCATGCACGTGCGCACCTGCCGCTGCCGCAACGGCGTGGCCTGCCGCGGTATCCCAGATATTGGTTGGCCCAAAGCGCGGATAAAGCTGCGCCTGGCCTTCTGCCACCAGGCAGAATTTCAGGGACGAACCGATGGATGTGGTTTGGTGTTCGCCCAACTGGTGTAGATATTCTTTCAGTTCGTCATCGCCATGCGAGCGGCTAATCACCACCAGCGGCGGACGCGCATCGCGCACGTGAATCTGGTTGCGCACACCGTTTTCTTCTTTCCAGGCTTTGCCTTCTGCCGCGCTGTACATCACGTTCAGAACAGGTGCATAAACCACGCCCAGCACCGCTTTGCCATTTTCGATAAGTGCGATGTTAACGGTGAATTCCCCGTTACGCTTCAGGAACTCTTTGGTGCCATCCAGCGGATCAACCAGCCAGTAACGCCCCCAGCTTTGACGCGTTTCCCAGGACTGCGGGTCTTCTTCCGAAAGCACCGGAATATCCGGCGTGAGCGCCTGCAGCCCTTTCAGGATAATGCCATGCGCGGCAAGGTCGGCCGCGGTGACCGGTGAATCATCGGCTTTTTGGGTCGCATCTAGCGGTTTTTCCCCGTCATAGACCTGCATGATGGCGGCTCCCGCCTCAAGTGCTAACTGGCAAATTTTGTCTAACATTCTCCACCTCATGTTGTGTGGCCGCACGCTGCACCGCGCGAATAACCTATTGTTTTACTTATATCTCATTGCGTCTTAATGCGCTAACTGTGAAGCAATTCCGGTTTAACGGTTCAAGTTTCTGGCAGACTTCACATTTTTGTAAGCAACAACGTTTATATACATTACCTTCTGTGGCGAATCTCTAAAAAGGACCTTTGTTTATGATTAAGTTTAGTGCAACGCTTGTTGCCATGCTGGTTACTACCAGCCTTCATGCGGCAACCGTTGATCTGCGTATCCTGGAAACGACCGATCTTCATAGCAATATGATGGATTTCGATTATTACAAAGATACCCCAACGGAGAAGTTCGGGCTGGTACGTACGGCAAGTTTAATTAATGCCGCGCGCGCTGAGACGGTAAACAGCGTGCTGGTGGATAACGGAGACCTGATTCAGGGTAGCCCACTTGGCGATTACATGGCGGCAAAAGGGCTGAAAAAAGGCGATATTCATCCGGTTTATAAAGCCCTGAATACGCTGAATTATGCGGTCGGCAACCTGGGTAACCATGAATTTAACTACGGTCTCGATTACCTTCATATGGCGCTGTCCGGCGCGAAATTCCCGTATGTGAATGCCAACGTTATTGATGCCAAAACCAATAAACCGCTCTTTACCCCTTACGTGATTAAAGAGACGGCCGTTAAAGATAAAGATGGCAAAGCGCAGACGCTACGCATCGGGTACATCGGCTTTGTTCCGCCACAGATTATGACGTGGGATAAAACCAATCTTGAAGGCAAAGTCACGGTAACGGATATTACTGAAACTGCCCGTCATTATGTGCCTGAGATGCGCAAACAGGGGGCCGATTTAGTGGTGGTTATCGCCCACTCCGGTCTTTCCAGCGACCCATATCACGCCATGGCGGAAAACTCGGTTTATTACCTCAGCGAAGTTCCGGGCGTGGATGCCATTCTGTTTGGCCACGCGCATGCAGTTTTCCCCGGTAAAGATTTTGCCAATATCAAAGGGGTCGATCTCGAAAAAGGTACCCTAAACGGGATCCCGGCGGTGATGCCGGGCATGTGGGGTGATCATCTTGGCGTGGTCGATTTGGTACTCAATAACGACAGCGGCGCATGGAAAGTCACCAGCAGCAAAGCGGAAGCGCGCCCTATTTACGATAGCGTTGCGAAGAAAGCGCTGGTGTCTGAGGATGCAGGGATTGTGAAAGTGCTGAAGCACGATCACGACGCCACGCGCGAGTTCGTCAGCAAGCCAATCGGCAAATCTTCCGACAATATGTACAGCTACCTGGCACTGGTGCAGGACGACCCCACCGTGCAGGTGGTGAATAACGCCCAAACCGCTTACGTCGAAAAATATATTCAGGGCGATCCGGATCTGGCGAATCTGCCGGTGCTTTCCGCTGCCGCGCCATTTAAGGTTGGTGGCCGTAAGAACGATCCAGCAAGTTTTGTGGAAGTGGAAAAAGGCCAGTTAACCTTCCGTAATGCCGCCGATTTGTATCTTTACCCGAATACGCTGGTAGTGGTGAAAGCCACGGGCAAAGAGGTCAAAGAGTGGCTGGAATGTTCCGCCGGGCAGTTTAATCAGATTGATGTGAACAGCACTAAACCGCAGTCGCTGATTAACTGGGACGGTTTCCGTACCTATAACTTTGATGTGATCGACGGCGTGGATTACCAGATTGATGTGTCACAACCGGCGCGTTATGACGGTGAGTGCCAGATGGTGAACCCGAAAGCCGAGCGTATTAAGGCGCTGACGTTTAAAGGTAAGCCAATCGATCCAAACGCGACTTTCCTGGTGGCGACCAATAACTATCGCGCTTACGGCGGCAAATTTGCCGGGACCGGCGATAGCCACATTGCTTTCGCTTCACCAGACGAAAACCGTTCTGTGCTGGCTAACTGGATCACCGCAAGCAAGGAGATTCACCCTGCCGCCGATAACAACTGGCGCCTGGCCCCGATTCACAGCAATCAGCCGTTAGATATTCGCTTTGAAACCTCACCGGGTGAAAAAGCGGCGGCCTTTATCAAAGAGAAAGGCCAATATCCGATGAAAAACGTCGGCAGCGATGAAATCGGCTTTGCGATTTATCAGTTGGATTTGAGTCAGTAATCTCTCAGGCGTCCCGTTCATTTCGGGACGCCATAACCTTCGGCAAATTCCCTTCAATCCAGTCGGCTAACGCGGCGACTTTCTCGCTTACTTCTTCACCCAGCGGCGTCAAACTGTATTCCACATGCGGCGGCACAACCGGGTACGATTTTCGATTCACAAAACCATCGGCTTCTAACCATTGCAGCGTTTGCGCGAGCATTTTTTCACTTACTCCGCCCATCTTGCGGCGCAAATCGCTGAAGCGATGCGTCCCGCCCTGCAACGCCACAAGAATCAATACGCCCCAGCGACTGGTGACATGTTTTAACACATCCCGCGATGGGCACTGTTCGGCGAACAAATTGCCGTTGCGCATCTGCTCGGTTAACGACGGCGCACGCGTTTCAATTTCACTCATTTCATACTTACCTTTTTGTGCGTACTTACTAAAAGTTAGTGAAAGTGATAGTGTGACACAACTTAACCAGAACCCCCAAAGGAGATTTACCATGATCGCTATTACCGGTGTTTCCGGCCAACTGGGCCAACTCGTTGTTGAAGATCTATTGAAAACTGTCGCAGCTGACCAACTGGTGGCTATTGTGCGTAACCCAGCGAAAATCCAGGCGTTTGCTGACCGCGGCGTTCAGGTTCGGGCTGCCAGTTATGAAGATAAAACCGCCCTGGTGCAAGCGCTGGCGGGTGTAGAAAAGCTGTTGCTGATCTCTTCAAGCGAAGTGGGGAAACGTGCCGTTCAGCATCGCAATGTGATTGAGGCGGCGAAAGAAGTGGGCGTAAAACTGATTGCCTACACCAGCCTGCTGCATGCGGATTCTTCTCCACTGGGCCTGGCTGATGAACACATCGCGACCGAACAAATGCTCAAAGAATCAGGCATTCCGTTTGTGCTGCTGCGCAACGGCTGGTACACCGAAAACTATCTCGCCAGCATTCCGCCAGCCCTGCAACATGGTACGTTTATTGGTAGCGCAGGCAACGGCAAAATTGCCTCTGCAACGCGTGCTGATTATGCAGCGGCTGCGGCTAAAGTGATGACGCTGGATAACCAGGCAGGCAAAGTTTATGAGCTAGCGGGCGACCACGGCTGGACGCTGACAGAGCTTACCGAAGAGCTGACAAAGCAGAGCGGCAAAACCGTGGTGTATCAGAATCTGCCAGAAGCCGATTTTAAAGCGGCCTTGCTGGGTGCGGGTTTGCCGGAAGGCCTGGCGGCGCTGCTGGCAAACTCTGACGCAGGCGCATCTAAAGGTGGCCTGTTTGATGACAGCCGCCAGTTAAGCACTCTGATTGGCCGCCCAACCACCACGCTTGAAGAGAGCATCCGCGCGGCGCTTTAAATGTTAACTTTCCGTTAAACATGGACATCCCTATACTAATGGGATGTCCTGACGGAGAGAAAACGTGCAAGGCGTACCTGACCAGTTCAACGATGAGAAAGACAGCGCTCAATTCCGGCATTTGCCGCAGTTGCCCGGCGTTGAGCTGTATCACGCCCACATTTCGCGTTACGCCTTCGAGCCGCACACTCACGAAGCGTTTGGCATCGGTACGGTAACCTGGGGTGCGGAGCGTTTTCGCTATCGTGGCGCGCAGTATGTCGCGGGGAGAGATTCTCTGGTTCTGATGAATCCCGACGAGCTGCATACCGGAGAAGCCGCCACCGAAGAGGGCTGGCAGTACCGAATGATTTATCTCGAACCGGAAATTCTTGAAACGGTTACCGGGTCGCGAAACTGGTCGTTCAGTGAAGTTGTCAATCACGATCCCCTGCGCGCAGGCCGCATTTCGCAACTGATTAACGGGCTATGGCGTGAGAGTGATTCCCTCGCTCAGCAAGGTCTGCTACTTAATCTCATCGATACTTTTCGGCCCTACGCCCGCCATTTACCTTCCGGCCCACAGGGATCTACGCATCGTTTTGAGCGGATTCGGGACTATCTGCACGACAACTATATGCACCCGGTTACGCTTGACGATCTTGCCGCCGTGGTTTCACTCAGCCCGTATCACTTTCAGCGCATGTTCAAAGCGCATTTCCACGTCACACCCCACCAAATGCTGATGGCGATTCGCCTGTGGCGAGCCAAGCAGTTTCTGACCAACGGTATGCCCGCAGCCCAGGTTGCGATTGCCAGCGGATTAACCGATCAAGCTCACCTGACCCGCGCCTTTTCCCAACGCTATGGCATCACGCCCGTTCGTTACCAGAAGCAGGTCGCCCGTTAGCGATACAGCAAGCTGGTACAATATTTTTAATCTCGCCACGCCTACACTCGATCTAAAGAGATAAGTGGAAGACGAAGAGAATGTTAACTGGTGTGTTGTACGCCCTGCTTGCAGGGTTGATGTGGGGATTGATTTTCGTTGGGCCGCTGATTGTTCCGGATTATCCGGCCGCGATGCAGTCAACCGGGCGCTACCTGGCGCTGGGCTTAATTGCGCTCCCCCTCGCCTGGCTTGGGCGGCAGCGCCTGCGCCAGTTGTGCCGTGCGGACTGGTTCACCGCTCTTAAACTCTCCACCGTCGGTAATCTCATTTATTACGTGTGCCTCGCAAGTGCGATTCAACGCACCGGTGCCCCAATTTCCACCATGATTATCGGCACCCTTCCGGTGGTGATTCCGGTATTCGCCAATCTGCTTTACAGCAAGCGGGACGGCAAACTGCCGTGGCGTCGGCTGGCACCCGCCCTGGTGATTATCGCGCTGGGTCTGGTGATGGTGAATACCGCCGAATTACATAGCGGAGAGTTTGAATTTAGCTGGTGGCGCTATGTTAGCGGCATTGGGCTGGCTTTTATCTCCGTCGCTTGCTGGGCTTGGTATGCGCTGCGTAATGCTCGCTGGCTGCGGGAAAATCCCGATAAAAATCCGCTGATGTGGGCGACGGCGCAGGGGCTGGTCATTCTGCCCTTTTCTCTGCTGGGTTATATCGCCGTCTGCCTTTGGATGTCCCGAACTAACATGGATTTCACTCTGCCGTTTGGCCCGCGCCCGGAGGTGTTTTTAACGCTGATGTTAGCTATCGCGCTGTTTTGTTCATGGCTGGGAGCACTGTGCTGGAACATTGCCAGCCAGCGTTTGCCGACCGTTATCGTCGGCCCGCTAATCGTGTTCGAAACCCTGGCGGGGCTGGCTTATACCTTTATGCTGCGCCATAGCTGGCCGCCGCTGCTGACGTTATTGGGCATTATTTGCCTGGTCGTTGGCGTGGTGTTAGCCGTCCTCACGAAGCCGCAGAAAAACACGCTTGCTGAGGTTCCTGTCGCAGTTGATCAATAGTGCTTTACCTCGAAATAGTCATAGCATCGGTTTAAAGATGCATTTAATATACATCTTATATTATCGACAACGAGGTATTGGCTCATGGCTTTCCGCGATCAACCTTTAGGTGAACTGGCTTTAACTATTCCACGCGCATCTGCGCTGTTCCGTAAATTGGATCTCGATTACTGCTGCGGCGGGAAGCAGACGCTTGTGCGTGCCGCGACGCGTAAAGAGTTGGATCTGGACGCGATTGAAGCTGAGCTTGCAAAGCTTGCTGAAGAGCCAATCGAGAAAGAGTGGCGTACCGTGCCGTTAGCTGAAATTATCGACCATATCATCGTGCGTTATCATGACCGCCACCGCGAACAGCTGCCAGAACTGATCCTTCAGGCAACCAAAGTTGAACGTGTGCATGCGGATAAACCAAACGTACCGAAAGGTTTAGCGAAATATCTGACCATGCTGCATCAAGAGCTGGGCAGCCACATGATGAAAGAAGAGCAAATCCTGTTCCCGATGATTAAACAGGGTATGGGTTCTCAGGCGAACGGCCCGATCAGTGTGATGGAAAGTGAGCATGACGACGCGGGCGAATTGGTAGACGTGATCAAACACACGACCAATAACGTGACGCCACCGCCTGAAGCGTGCACAACCTGGAAAGCGATGTATAACGGGATTAATGAGCTGATTGACGATCTGATGGAACACATCAGTCTCGAGAATAACGTGCTGTTCCCACGCGCGTTGTCTGGAGAATAAAACCAGCCTCACCCCGGCCCTCTCACTGAGGGCCGGGGTGAGAGCAAAAATTACTTCCGCATTGCCGCAATACGCTTCTTACCGATAAACATCCAGCACACACCTAACACCACAAACCACAATGGCGTCACCATCAGCGCCTGGCGGGTATCTTGTTCCAGCGTCAGCAACGCAATCACAAACACGAAGAACGCCATGCAGACCCAGCACATCAATTTACCGAGCGGCATTTTGTAGATCGATTTCTGATGCAGCTCCGGACGCTGCTTGCGGTACACCAGGTACGAGCAAAGAATAATCGTCCAGACAAACATAAACAGAATTGCTGATACGGTGGTGATCATGGTGAAGGCCGTAATCACGTCTGGATTAACGTAAAGCATCACCACGCCGCCCAACAGGCAGATACAGGAGAAGGTTAAACCCTTCGCTGGAACTGCGTTCTTCGAGAGTTTGCCGAACGCTTTCGGGGCCGCGCCATCCTGTGCCAGGCCAAACAGCATACGGCTGGTAGAGAATACGCCGCTGTTTGCCGAGGAAGCCGCTGAAGTCAGCACCACAAAGTTGATGATACTCGCCGCCGCTGGCAGCCCCACCAGCACAAACAATTCCACGAATGGGCTCTTATCCGGTACGACCGAACGCCACGGCGTGACCGACATAATCACTATCAGCGCGAACACATAAAACATGATGATACGGATAGGAATTGAGTTAATTGCACGCGGCAGGGATTTTTCCGGATCTTTCGTTTCGGCGGCAGTCGTTCCCACCAGCTCCACACCGACAAACGCAAACACCGCTATCTGGAAGCCCGCAAAGAAGCCGCTAAGGCCTTTCGGGAACCAGCCGCCATCGTTCCACAGGTTGTTGAGCGAGGCTTCAACGCCTGATGGCGAATGGAAGTTCGTCAGAATCATGACCAGGCCGATAACAATCAAACCGACGATGGCGACGATTTTGATCATCGCAAACCAGAACTCCATCTCACCGAACATCTTCACGGTGGCAAGATTCAGACCCAGCAGCACCACGATGACAGCAAGCGATGCCACCCAATCCGAAAGCCCGGGGAACCAGAATTGCGCGTAGGAGGTTATCGCCACTACGTCAGCCATACCGGTGACGACCCAGCAGAACCAGTATGTCCAGCCGGTAAAATAGCCCGCCCATGGGCCGAGCAAGTCTGCTGCAAAATCGCTGAAAGATTTGTATTCGAGGTTTGAAAGCAGCAGTTCGCCCATCGCTCGCATCACGAAGAACAGCATAAAGCCAATAATCATGTAGACGAAAATAATGGACGGCCCCGCGAGGCTAATCGTTTTACCCGAGCCCATAAACAGGCCGGTACCAATAGCCCCGCCGATGGCAATAAGCTGAATGTGGCGGTTGGTTAAATTTCGCCGTAGCGACTGTTCAGCCGGAGCGTCAGCTTCGTCTGCAACTTTAATCTGATCGACCATGTTGTGTTTTCCTGTTCCTGTCTTTTGCGTTGAGGCTCTACCGGCCTTTATTAAAATAGTGAGGATGTGATGTTGTTCCGGGGAACTCAAAGATAGTAGGGAAGAATTAGCGGCATGAATACTAACAATGAATGGATTTGTTAATTTTGTGTTTATTTTGAGTGCAAAATCACCAATTAATAGTGAGACACCTCACACAAACACTTTGGAATGGGGTATTTGCCAGATTAAATCACGCTTTAATTGTTAACGACCAAATAAAAACCCCGCAGAAGCGGGGTCGTTTGAACGCTTACAGAATTTCCAGCAGTTCAACTTCGAAAACCAACGTGCTGTACGGAGGGATGGACGCGCCAGCGCCACGCTCGCCGTAAGCCAGGTTATGAGGGATAGTCAGTTCCCACTTCGAGCCAACCGGCATCAGAGTCAGCGCTTCAATCCAGCCTGCGATAACACCGCTTACCGGGAACTCTGCTGGTTCGCCACGTTGCACGGAGCTATCGAACACGGTGCCATCGATCAGTTTGCCGGTATAGTGCACGCGAACGTGATCTTTACGAGCCGGGATTGGGCCAGTGCCTTGCGTCAGAACGCGGAATTGCAAACCAGATTCGGTGCTGTTCACGCCTTCTTTGCTGCTGTTTTCTTCCAGGTATTTCTGCCCTTCTACTGCCATTTCTTTCTGGCGTTCCTGGCGAACGGCATCAGCACGTTCGTGAACTTCACGCAGAGCGCGATGAACCACATCAACCGGAACTGCCGGAGCATTCCCTTCAAGCGCATCACGCAGGCCCGCCACCAACGCTTCTGGCAGCAGGCCTTGCAGACCAGATTCACTCAGTTGTTGACCTACCTGTAAACCAATACCGTAACTTGCTTGCGCTTCGACGCTGTCAAAAGAAGGGGTCGTCATGGGTTTTCCTTGAATGGTATTTAAAAGCAAGCGTGCAGCATAGCAGCGTCATTCCATCGGGTAAAATGCAAAAGCGGCAAAGGTGACAAATGCAGACGAAACAGGAACAATGGTTTGAATGAGCGTTAAATTACGGTTTAGCTTCACGTAAAGCGGGATTGTTCAGTGCATCAAATAGTTAGCGTTCTATAATGGAGTGGGTAAATGTATAGAGCATCTTGTATGAAAATGAGGAGGGTTGCCGATGCGATTCGCTGTTAAACCTTGGCTTGCGCGGATTTGGCATGCACCCGATCATTTCCGGCTAATGGACCCACTGCCGGTCATGCACCGCCGCGGGATAATTATTGCCGCCCTGGTCATCATCATCTGTTTCCTGTGGCCAACGGCAGACCAATCCGCTCGCCCTGTTGCTCGTGACGCGCAGCTCTCCATAGAGTCGCAATCACCGATGCGCGCCGAACTGGTTAATCCGCCGGTTTATACCGCTCCTGCCACGCCTGTTGAACCTTCTCGCGTTGAAGAAGAACAACCCCAGGATCAGGCCCCCGTACCACATGCTAATAATGATATTGAAGGGCAATGGCGCTCTTACCGCGTAGAATCCGGGCAAACTATGGCGCAGCTATTCCGCGATCATAATTTACCGCCAGCAGACGTCTATTCAATGGCGCAGGTAGAAGGCAGCAATAAACCGCTGAGTACGTTGCAAACCGGCCAAATGGTGCAGGTTCGTCAGAATGCGAATGGTGTAGTGACGGGGCTGACAATAGACATCGGTAACGATCAGCAGGTGCTGTTTACCCGCCAGCCGGATGGCAGTTTCGTGCGTGCGCGTTAGCTTTTAACTCTGTTTACTCTAAATAATTCGAGTTGCAGGTAGGCGGCAAGGGAGTGAATCCTCAGGAGCTTACTTCAGTAAGTGACTGAGGTGAGGGAGTGCAGCCAACGCCCCTGCAGCTTGAAGTATGACGAGTAAATGCAAAACGCCGGCACTGGGCCGGCGTTTTAACGTAACTACTTCAGCGTAAATTACGCTTCAGCAACAACGTTTACAGTCAGTTTAGCGAATACTTCGCTGTGAACCTGGAAGTCCACTTCGTGCTCACCAGCGGTACGCAGAACGCCGTTCGGTAAACGAACTTCGCTCTTAGCCACTTCAACGCCAGCTGCAGTTACAGCGTCAGCGATGTCGCGAGTACCGATGGAACCGAACAGTTTACCTTCGTCGCCAGCTTTAGACGCGATAGTAACAGTTTCGAGTGCGTTGATCTTCGCAGCGCGAGCTTCAGCAGCAGCCAGAACGTCAGCCAATTTAGCTTCCAGTTCTGCACGGCGTGCTTCGAAGAATTCAACGTTTTTCTTGGTAGCAGGAACAGCTTTGCCCTGTGGTACCAGGAAGTTACGAGCATAACCCGCTTTAACGTTAACCTGATCACCCAGGCTACCCAGGTTTGCTACTTTATCAAGCAGAATAACTTGCATTACCTTATCCTCTCAAAGTCGTATTAATGGACCGTGACCGATTACTGATGACGATCAGTGTACGGCAGCAGGGACAGGTAGCGAGCGCGTTTGATAGCGCGAGCCAGCTGACGCTGATATTTTGCACGGGTACCGGTGATACGGCTTGGGACAATCTTACCGCTTTCGGTGATGTAGTTTTTCAGCGTTGCGATATCTTTATAATCGATCTCTTGAACGCCTTCCGCTGTGAAACGGCAGAACTTGCGACGACGGAAATAACGTGCCATTTGGCTAGTCTCCAGAATCTATCAATTCAATCTGCTCGGCATGCAATACCACTTTGTTCAGACCATTTTTTGCCTGATGGCAACTAATGAAACCTTGAACCGTGAGCACCGTGCCGACCGTTATACTTTGAGTAATGGCTGAGTGAGCGTGCCCGCTAATAATAACTGGCATACGGCACCAGGCCTGCCGATTTAAACCGGCTTCCTCCTGCACAGAACGGTGCTCAAGCACGAACTGGCAATGAGGAATTCCTGACGGGCTGACCTTGCGAAGAGGCGTCTTGCACACTGTGCCAGACAACACCAGGCGGTTGGCCGTCATTGGAAATTACTCTTCAGAATCCCCAGCATCTGCATCATCAGCAGTTTCGCTAGCGAAATCATCGCGACGATCACGACGTTCGTCTTTAGCTTTAACCATTGGTGAAGCTTCAGTTACTGCGTTTTTAACGCGCATAACCATGCTACGGATAACGGCGTCGTTGAAGCGGAAGTTAGTTTCCAGCTCATCGATCACTTCCTGCGGAGCTTCAACGTTCAGCAGAACGTAGTGTGCTTTGTGCAGTTTGTTGATCGGGTAAGCCAGTTGACGGCGGCCCCAGTCTTCCAGACGGTGGATCGTACCTTCTGCTGCAGTGATTGCAGTAGTGTAACGTTCGATCATACCCGGAACCTGTTCGCTCTGGTCAGGATGGACCATAAAAACGATTTCGTAATGACGCATCGAATTGCTCCTTACGGATTATTCAGCCTCCTGTCAGGGTCAGCCGCGGCCCATGGAAGCAAGGAACGTGTTTATAAGGCGGCTGAAAAATTGACGCGTAATCATACAAGCGCAGCCCAACAAACTCAAGGTTATCTGGAAATTAATTCTTTTGCATGAAGGCTAATTTTGAGTAATAAGCTAACTGAATGAAATCTTTGGCATTGGTCCTAATCACCTAAAAATTTTGACCAACATCATCAGAAATGGTCGCTTTTTATCCAATTATAAGGGGTTACACTTGTTGTCATAGGCCGCCACTATTTATTAACAGGAGCGACGACCATAACCGACACATTAAGTTGTAGTGGAGCGGATTATGAAAACTCTCGCATTAGCCTTTGTCGCTGCATTTTTGCTGTGCTCGAATGCGGCAGCCGCTATTAAAATTAACAGTCATCAGGCAAAAAATATGGATGATGTGATGAGCTTAGGGGTGATTTACATCAATCATAATTTTGCTACCGAACAAGAGGCCGAAGTCGCGATTAATGACGACGCGGATCAACACGGCGCAAAGTACTACCATTCGATACTGATGAGAGAGCCAGGTAGCAACGGCAATATGCATGTCAGCGCTGAGATCTATCGGTAACAGTATGCAGTGAGGTAATGAAGTAAAGCGTTAACACCAGGAATACCACAACGACATAGAAAGCCAACGTTTGACTTGCCCCCGCTTGCGGGGGCTTTTTTTATGGCACTCAATACCTATCAGCGCTGTCCGTAGTAAGCATCCAGGCCATGTTTACGCTGGAAATGCTTATTCATCAGGTACGCATCAATGGGTTGTAAAAGCGGATTAATTCCGCGAGCAATCCATGCCGGGCGTAGTGGGCAAACTGGCAGTGTTAGTTGACAGCTCGAAGCTCAGGGTGTGCAAGTCGTTCTGGTGTGATTAAAGATGCTCGCTAAAGAAGCGGCTGGTCGCATCAAGTGCTGTCGGGGTAATGCGGTGTTTTACCCCAGGTTCCCGTAAGCAGACCATTTGTTTATCCAGCCCTCTCTCAATCAGAGCCTGTTGTAAGCGCCACGTTTCAGCCGCCGGAACCACATCATCTTCCTCGCCGTGCCACAGCATAAGTGGCCGGTTACCGATGTTTTCCAACTGATGACTTATGTCGTAATCAGCGAGCGCTTTAAGCGACTCGAGCTCTGCCATTCGCGGCGGAAACAGTGATTGCCCAAGCGACATGAAGTATCCCGATCCCATCAGGCATGTCACACAGCGCACTTGCGGGTAACGCGCCATAATTCCCAATGCAGTCATGCCGCCCATTGAGGCACCGCCCACGGCAACGCGTTGTTCATCGACGGGATAGCGTTCAGATAATGTCTGGCGAAGCGCTGAAAACTCATCAATGTTTTGTTTCAGGATTGACCAGAATTGATAAAGGCGTGCCGTTTCATCGCCATCAAAGCGGGCACCGTGCTGTTCGGCGTCGGGCATAATTACACGCATTCCAGCCTGAGCAAGAGCCACGGCAAAGTAACTGTAAACCAATTTCGATGATGTAAAACCGTGATAGAAAAACACCATCGGAAGTGTGCTGTCTTTTTGCCCGGCAGGCACAGCATGCAGAATTTCAATGCCTGCCAGTTGTTCGGTGTACATTTCTATCATGAGGTTCACTCCGTATCATGGTGGTACATCCTTTGTATGTCAGCATTCACGGGATGGCAAGCCATTGACGGACTGTGATTATTTTCACAATGAGATCTGCTTAGCGATTTTCATTCGAAAGTGATTAAAAAGCGCGGGGAAGCTAACAGAATGGGAACATTCCCTCTTCCCACACAAAAACCGGGGCTACACTATGGCTATTAAGAGACGAGAAACGATCATGCGACTGCTATCAGCTTTGTTACTTGCGACCACGCTGAGTGCCTGTAGCGTGTTACAAGGCACACCGCAACCCGCACCTCCGGTAACCGCATACCCTCAAGAAATTCAGCGTTTCCAAACGCAGGGTTTAACCAAAATAGGGACGGTAACAGCTCTTGAACATGGCTCCCCAATGGATACGGAGACAGCGTTAAAAGAGAAGGCAGTTGCTGCAAAAGCGGATTACTACGTCATCGTATTAAACGATGAGACGGTGGTGCCAGGTCAGTGGTACGCCCAGGCTATTTTGTACCGCAAGTAATTTAGCGCCGTGTTTATTTATTGATATTTACACAGCTTTGCGCCACTTGATCGTTTGTTATGCACAATGAACTCCAGTCAACGGACAGGCCCGGAGTTCATCTACGCGAAGGAATGCCCTACTGATTTAGGGTAAGTATTAAAGGAACTGACTATGAAACGATCTTTTGCCTTAACCTCATTACTGCTGTCCGTGGGGCTTATCACAACATCTGCGCAATCAGCGGAAGATGTTGCTGCAGATTGTGTGACGGGTTTGAATGAAATCGGCATGATTTCCGTAAACGGTATTGCCGGTAGCGTGCAAGACGTAGAAAAAGTCATCGCCTTAAAGGCAGATGAACATGGTGCATCGTACTATCGCATCATCAAAATGCAGGAAAACCAGCTCGCCGAAGGCTGGCGCGTACAAGCCATTATTTATGCATAATTAAGCCAGCGGCCATTTTAATCCCCTCTTATGGCGCTGGCTTTTATGTTTTTACCCCGCCCGCCCCGTTGCCCGCAGTAGTACATCAATCAATACCTGATCAGGTAAAATAGTTTCCCCTCGCGAATCCAGCATCATTCGGCACCATGCTTCACCAGATGGCGGAGAAAGATGCTGCAGAACCTGCGCGCCCGTCGCAAGAAGCACAAGCATCCGCGTGATTTCACGGCCCCACTCCTCTTGCGGTTTATGTAGCCGCTGTTGCAGTTGCCGCCAGCTACGGTCGAAATGCCGGTTTTGCCCTTTCACTTCATCAAATTCAGCGTGCAGCATTTCCATTGCGCCAGGCTGTTTAACCAGCACGCGCATAACATCCAGACTCATGATATTGCCCGAGCCTTCCCAAATACTATTCACCGGGATTTCACGGTAGATTCGCGGCAGCTCGCTGTCTTCGCAATAACCGATTCCCCCGAGGACTTCCATCGCCTCAGCGACAAACGGAATACCCGATTTACAGACGCTAAATTTAGCGGCGGGAGTAAACAGGCGGCTGTAGGCCAATTCATGCGGATTACCGGGTGATTCCCAGGCTCGGGCAAGACGGAACAGAAATGCCGTCTGGCCTTCAAGTTGCAAAGCCATACGCCCAAGCACCTGGCGCATAAGCGGTAAATCAATCAGGTTTTTCCCGAAGGCTTGTCTTTGATGCGCGTGATATAACGCGACCGAGAGCGCACGGCGCATCAGGCCGTGGCTGCCAAGCGCGCAGTCAAAGCGAGTATATCCGCCCATTTTCAGTATGGAGCGCACGCCCTCGCCTTCTTCACCAATCAGCCAGGCCGCAGCATCACAAAACTCAACTTCACTGCTGGCGTTAGAGCGGTTTCCGAGTTTGTCCTTCAGGCGCTCGAAACGAACCTGATTACGCTGACCATCGGGTAAAAATCGCGGCAGAAAGAAACAAGAAAGCCCACCTTTGGCCTGGGCAAGAACCAAATGTGCATCGCTTTGTGGAACGGAGAAAAACCATTTGTGGCCGACTAAGCGATACATCTCTCCGGGGCCCCGTTTGTCGATGGCCTCTGCACGAGTAGTGTTACTCAGGACATCGGAGCCCCCTTGTTTCTCCGTCATCCCCATGCCAATCAATAGGCCACGTTTTTGAGCACCTGGCAAAAGATGTGCGTCATAACGATCGCTGAGTAAGGGCTTTAACCATGGCTGAAACTCTTTAGGCAGGTGTTTTTGCAAAAGTGGAATGGCACCGAATGTCATGGTTATCGGGCATAACGTTCCCGCCTCGACCTGCGCATGCAGAACAAAGCGGGCGGCCCGGGCAACAAAAGAGCCCTGACGCGCATCTTCCTGCCAGGGCAAATTGTGCACTCTGTTTGCGCACAGGCCCTGCATCAGTAAATGCCAGGCCGGATAAAAACGCACGTCATCCAGCCTTTCACCGCTGGAGTCATAGCGAAGTAATTCCGGTGGATTCACATTTGCCAGCCGCCCGAGTTCAAGCGATTCAGCGGAACCCAGTTGCTGGCCGATACTCGCTAAAAGCTCTGCATCCCAGCCAGCGCCTTCACGGGCAACCGCCTCGGTTAATGAGATATCAGAGAGAAAAAGGTTACTGTTGTTGAGGGGTATCGGTTGGTTAAAAATGGTATGAGTTTGCCAGCGCATTGTAATCCCTCCCATTTATGGCAATGCCATTAGTATGGACGGTGACGAAAGTTATGCATGGAGGGGGATCACAAAGCGGGGTGCGAAAGCACCCCACGGAAGATTAACTGCGTTGACGCACAGCTTCGAACAGGCAGATTCCGGTCGCGACGGAGACGTTCAATGAAGAAACCGTCCCGGCCATAGGGATACTGATGAGCTCATCACAATGCTCACGCGTCAGGCGACGCATACCTTCACCTTCAGCACCCATGACCAGCGCCATTGGGCCAGTCATTTTGCTCTGGTACAAGTTGTGATCCGCTTCGCCCGCGGTACCCACGATCCAAACATTCGCTTCCTGCAACACACGCATAGTACGCGCCAGGTTGGTCACACGGATAAGCGGGACGTTTTCAGCAGCGCCACAGGCAACTTTCTTCGCCGTCGCATTCAATTGCGCAGAGCGATCTTTCGGGACGATAACCGCATGAACACCGGCAGCATCAGCACTTCGCAGGCACGCACCGAGGTTGTGTGGATCGGTAACGCCATCCAGAATCAGCAAGAAAGGCTGCTCGATGCTGGCAAGCAGATCAGGAATATCATTTTCCTGATACTGACGGCCTGGCTTCACGCGGGCAATAATGCCCTGATGCACAGCGCCTTCAGATTTCTCATCCAGCCATTGGCGATTTGCCATTTGCACAGGCACGCCCTGGGCTTCCAGCGCATGAATTAAAGGCATCAGACGTTTGTCTTCACGGCCTTTAAGAATAAACACTTCCTGAAAACGCTGGGGGGCGTTATCCAGTAGCGCCTGAACGGCATGGATGCCGTAAATCATTTCACTCATTGATGTCACTCGTTTCAGACGCTGATGCGCCTGTGTTGATTTGCTCGTAAATGTTGGATGTCGCTCACGCTAATCCGACCTACGAAAAGCAGTGGTAGGGTGGATAAACGACGTGCCATCCACCCTTTCAAAGCTAGCTCGGCTGCTTCTTCGCCGCGCGTTTGGCCTTCGTGGCAGCCGCTATTTTACGCGTTTTATCAGAAGGAGTTTTTGCTTTCTTCTCCTTCTTCTTCTCAGTCTTATCGACGTTCGCTTTCTTAGGCTTCGCAGCACCTTTCTCTTTACGGAAAGCACTGTCCGGCTCGAAGTTTACGCGTTTGCCGCCCTGACGACGTTTTGGACCGTTGCCGTTAGCGCCTTTTTTCGCTCTGTCTTTTTCAGTTTTACCCGCACCGCGAGGGACGCGGGTACTGGAAAGTAGAGCAAAATCAATTTTACGCTCGTCCATATGAACCGCTTCAACACGCACTTCTACGCGGTCACCCAGACGATAGGTCTGCCCACCGGATTCGCCAATCAGGCGCTGCCCAACCTGGTCGAAACGGTAGTAGTCGTTATCAAGGGAAGAAACGTGCACCAGGCCATCGATGAACAGATCCGTCAGACGGACAAAGAAGCCGAAGCCGGTAACGCTTGCGATGATACCGCTAAATGTCTGACCGACCTGATCCTGCATAAAGTCGCATTTCAGCCAGTCAGCGACATCGCGTGTCGCTTCATCGGCGCGGCGTTCCGCCATAGAACAGTGCTGACCAAGTTGCAGCATCTCTTCCATGTCATAGTGCCAGCCGCCAGACTCGGTACTATTACCTGTGTGCCCCTGCTCTTTAGCCAGCAGATACTTAATCGCACGGTGCAGCAGCAAGTCCGGGTAACGACGAATTGGCGAGGTAAAGTGCGCGTAAGATTGCAGCGCAAGGCCAAAGTGCCCCCGGTTTTCTGGATCGTAAACCGCCTGTTTCATGGAACGTAGCAGCATCGTTTGCAGCATTTCATGATCCGGACGATCGGCAATCGAACTCAGCAATTCCGCATAGTCGCGTGGCTCTGGTTTTTGCCCGCCTGGCAGTTCAAGGCCCAGCTCGGCAAGCACGGTGCGGAATGCGGTAATCGCATCGTTGCTCGGCCTGTCGTGATCGCGGAACAGCGACGGTTCATTATGTTTTTCAACAAAGCGAGCGGCTGAGATGTTAGCGAGGATCATGCACTCTTCGATGAGCTTATGCGCATCGTTACGTACGGTTTGTTCAACACGCTCAATACGACGCTCGGCGTTGAAGATAAACTTCGCTTCTTCGCTTTCAAACGAGATGCCGCCGCGTTGCGCACGGGAAACATCCAGCACTTTATAGAGGTTATGCAGCTCTTCGATGTGCTTAACCAGCGGTGCGTACTGCTCACGCAGCTCCTGATCGCCCTGCAACATATGCCACACTTTGGTGTAGGTCAGACGTGCATGGGAGCTCATCACCGCTTCGTAGAATTTCGAACCCGTCAGGCGGCCAGTCGAAGAGATGGTCATTTCACAGACCATACACAGACGGTCAACCTGTGGATTCAGTGAGCACAAGCCGTTGGAGAGTACTTCCGGCAGCATCGGAATAACCTGCGACGGGAAGTAAACAGAGGTGCCACGGTTGCGGGCTTCTTTGTCCAGCGCCGTTGGTGGGCGAACGTAATAACTTACGTCGGCAATTGCCACCCACAAGCGCCAGCCGCCGCCGCGTTTTTTCTCACAGAATACGGCATCATCGAAGTCACGGGCATCTTCGCCATCAATGGTGACGAGCGGCAGGTCGCGCAGATCCACACGGCCCACTTTGGCCTCTTCCGGCACTTCTTCTTTAAGTTTAGCGACCTGAGCTTCAACTTCTGGCGGCCAGACATAAGGGATTTCATGGGTGCGCACCGCCATATCAACTGCCATGCCAGTCCCCATGTTATCGCCCAGCACTTCAACGATTTTACCTACCGCTTTGGTGCGACGAGTTGGACGTTGGGTGAGTTCAACCACCACCACAAAGCCCATGCGCGCGCCCATCAGCTCTTCTGGCGGGATAAGAATATCAAAGCTCAGGCGGCTGTCGTCCGGCACCACAAAACCAATGCCAGCATCAGTAAAGTAGCGACCGACGATTTGCCCGGTTCTCGGCTCCAGCACGCGTACAATACGCGCTTCACGACGACCTTTGCGGTCAGCGCCGAGCGGTTGCGCCAGCACGATATCGCCGTGCATACACATTTTCATCTGCTCGGATGAAAGGTAGAGATCGTCTTTACGTCCTTCGACGCGCAAGAATCCAAAGCCATCGCGATGGCCAATCACTTTACCTTTTAGCAAATCAAGACGTTCTGGCAGGGCGTAACACTGGCGGCGGGTAAAGACCAACTGTCCATCGCGTTCCATGGCTCGCAAACGGCGACGCAGCGCTTCAAGTTGTTCTTCACCGGTAATATTCAGTTCTTCAGCCAGTTCGTCACGATTGGCTGGTTTTTCACGTTTGGAGAGATGAGCGAGTATAAATTCCCGGCTTGGGATCGGGTTTTCGTATTTTTCGGCTTCTCGTTCCTGAAAAGGATCTTTTGACATTGCGGTTCCTCCGTTGTCATTTGCTGAGGAAATCGTGATTTACTCCACCAGCAATAATTTGTAGAGCGGTTGGTTTTGATCTACCAAATCGGCCAGCGTGTGCTTATCGAGCTCTGTTAGAAAGCTTTGCACCGCCTGGGCCAGTGCCTGTTTCAGGCGACATGCGGGGGTAATATGACAAAACTCACTGCTACAGTTCACCAAAGAAAGCGGCTCCAGCTCACGCACCACATCACCGACACGGATTATTTCTGCCGGTTTGCCGAGGCGAATGCCACCGTTTTTGCCGCGCACTGCCGTCACAAAGCCAGCACGGCTGAGTTGATTGATGATTTTCACCATATGATTACGTGAAACACCGTACACCTCTGTGACTTCAGAAATGCTAGTCATCTTTCCTTCTGGCAAAGACGCCATGTAAATCAAAGCACGTAAACCGTAATCAGTAAAACTCGTTAACTGCACATCAACCTCTTGGGTGGGAGGGAAAACGCTTTTCGCCATCAGGGCGATATATTGATGATAAACCAGCCATATGGTTGCCAGCTAATTTATTTAACGGGGAAGGTAGATAAAGCGGCAGGATAGAACAATTGGGACGTGCAGAGCACGCCCCATAACACAATTATGCGTCGAACGGATCGCGCAGAATCATGGTTTCAGAACGGTCTGGGCCGGTAGAAATAATATCTACAGGTACTTCAGTCAGTTCTTCAATACGTTTGATGTAGTTCAGTGCTGCCTGTGGCAAACCACTACGCTCTTTCACGCCAAAGGTGGTTTCTGACCAGCCTGGCATGGTTTCGTAGATTGGCTCGATGCCTTCCCAGTCGTCAGCAGCCATTGGAGTGGTAGTCACTTCACGGCCATCTGGCAGACGGTAGCCCACGCACAGTTTAACTTCTTTCAAGCCGTCCAGTACGTCCAGCTTGGTCAGGCAGAAACCTGACAGGGAGTTGATCTGCACTGCACGACGCACAGCAACGATATCCAACCAGCCTGTACGACGACGACGACCGGTGGTCGCACCGAACTCGTTACCTTGTTTGCACAGGAACTCGCCGATGTCATCGAACAGTTCAGTTGGGAACGGACCTGCGCCAACGCGAGTAGAGTACGCTTTGATGATACCCAGAACGTAATCAACATAACGTGGACCGATGCCGGAACCTGTTGCCACGCCACCCGCGGTGGTGTTGGAAGAGGTCACGTACGGATAGGTACCGTGGTCGATGTCCAGCAGTGTGCCTTGAGCACCTTCGAACATGATGAAGTCGCCGCGCTTACGTGCCTGATCCAGCAGATCGGACACATCAACTACCATGCTGGTCAGGATGTCAGCAACAGCCATGACATCGTCCAGGACTTTCTGGTAATCAACCGCTTCAACTTTGTAGAAGTTAACCAGTTGGAAGTTATGGTATTCCAGAACTTCTTTCAGTTTGTCGGCAAAGGTGGCTTTGTCGAACAGGTCGCCAACGCGCAGGCCACGACGGGCCACTTTGTCTTCATACGCAGGGCCGATACCACGACCGGTGGTCCCGATAGCTTTAGCACCACGCGCTTTCTCACGAGCCACATCCAGCGCGATGTGATAATCAAGGATCAGCGGACATGCTTCAGATAACAGCAGGCGCTCACGTACCGGAATCCCACGGTCTTCCAGCTCTTTCATCTCTTTCATCAGTGCAGCAGGAGACAGCACGACGCCATTACCGATGATGCTGGTAACGTTTTCACGCAGAATACCTGATGGAATAAGATGAAGAACGGTTTTTTCACCGTTGATTACGAGAGTATGGCCTGCGTTGTGACCGCCCTGGTAGCGCACAACATATTTAGCCCGTTCAGTCAGAAGATCGACGATCTTTCCTTTACCTTCGTCACCCCATTGGGTGCCCAGTACGACGACGTTGTTACCCATTTTTCAAAATCACCGTTTGCTTAAAAAAGGATTCTACCATCGGTTTCCTCGATGATCAGCCCTTTTAGTATACAAAATGGTAATCATCCACCTCAATGTTGATCAGCCACCGGTTCGACTCAACATGTAGTAGATTACTACGCCTGCAACCACTAGACCGCCGCCAAAACGACGCAGCGTGTTATCCGGTAACTGGGTTAAAGCCGCAATCATGCGTCGCCACATCCGTGGATAAAGCACCGGACCGAGTCCCTCAAGCACTAAAACTAACGCTAATGCCATCCAGATAGTCGAATTCATAAATATCCCTGACACAAATAAAAAAAGAGCCGGTCAGACCGGCTCTTGAGTCACTCACTAAAATTAACGTGAACTGTTAGCAGGTGTTTTCATGTAGCGGAAGAAATCGCTATCCGGGCTTAACACCATTACATCCTGGCCTGTCTGGAAGCTTGCTTCATACGCACGCAGGCTACGAATAAAGGCGTAGAAGTCTGGATCCTGGCTGAATGCATCGGCAAACAGTTTGGCCGCTTCAGCATCACCTTCACCACGGCTAATACGGCCCTGGCGCTCAGCTTCTGCCAGAGTACGCGTCACTTCATAGTCAGCGGTTGCACGCAGCTTCTCAGCTTCTTCCTGACCCTGTGAACGGTGGCGACGAGCAACTGCTTCACGCTCCGCACGCATACGGTTGTAGATAGCTTCTGAAACTTCAGCGGGCAGGTTGATCTGCTTGATACGCACATCGACCACTTCGATACCCAAAGCCGCCATACTGTTCGGGTTCACCACTGGCACTTTGCCGTTGGTTTCCTGAGTTACACGTGCCGCTGCTGATGCAATTGCATCATCTGCAGCAGGCGTTGCCACTTCATCGTCAGTGCCCGCAGAACCGGAGTTCAGCGCATCACGCACATCCAGCGTCAGGCGGCCACGAGAATCGGTCACGATGTCTTTCACATCCAGACGACCAATTTCAGAACGCAGACGGTCACTGAATTTACGTTTTAACAGCACTTCTGCCTGAGAAACGTCACCACCACCGGTTGCCAGGTAGTAGCGGCTGAAGTCGCTGATACGCCATTTGATGTAGGAGTCAACGATCAGGTCTTTCTTCTCTTTAGTGACAAAGCGATCGGCCTGGTTGTCCATAGTCTGAATACGCGCATCAAGGGTTTTAACCGACTCGATAAACGGTACTTTGAAATGCAGACCTGGCTCGTAGACCACCGGCTTGTTTTCATCATCACGCAGCACTTTACCGAAGCGTAATGTAATCCCGCGCTCGCCTTCCTGTACCACGAAGACCGAGGTAAACAGCACCACCAGCACGATGATAATTAATGCAATGACTGACTTACGCATCGTTATTCACTCCCTACGCGCTGGTTATCAGTGCGCTGCGCGTTCACGCGGCGCTGGTCCATGATATCGCCCTGACTAGAAGAGGACGGTGTGCTGGCGCTACCTGCGTTTGAGTTGGATGACGGAGGCAGGCGCAACAAGTTGTTCGCACCGCTGCTGTCACTCTTTGCCGCAGGCTGTGAGCCACCTTTCAGCATCTGATCCAGAGGCAGAACCATCAGGTTGCCACCCTTGTCATTAACCAGAACTTTACGAGTATGGCTAAGCACTTTTTCCATGGTTTCGATATACAGACGCTCACGGGTAATTTCCGGTGCAGCTTTGTATTCCGGCAACAACCTTGCAAATCGAGCGACTTCACCCTGCGCTTCTAACACGGTCTGTGTTTTATAAGCACGAGCTTCTTCGAGAATACGCTGCGCCTGACCGTTAGCACGTGGCTGAACTTCGTTGGTGTACGCTTCTGCTTCACGGATGTATTGCTGTTCGTTTTCACGGGCAGAAATCGCATCATCAAACGCCGCTTTCACCTCTTCCGGCGGACGAGCGGCCTGGAAGTTGACGTCCAGCAGGGTGATACCCATATTGTATGGACGAATGGTTTCTTCCAGTTCGCGCTGAGTATCATTACGAATAATGGTACGACCCTCGGTGAGGATCTTATCCATGGTGTATTTACCAATAACACCACGCAATGCGCTGTCGGTTGCCTGACGCAGGCTGTCGTCCGCGCTGGTTACGCTAAACAGATAACGGCGCGGATCGGTAACGCGATACTGCACGTTCATCTCGACGCGAACCACGTTCTCGTCGGACGTTAGCATCACACCGGAAGCCGCCAATTCGCGAACTGCTTCAACGTTTACCGCTCTGACGCTATCAATGAATGTCGGTTTCCAGTTCAGGCCCGGCTCAACCAAATGGCTGAATTGACCAAAACGCGTTACCACACCACGTTCAGCTTCTTTAATGGTATAGAACCCGGTTGCAGCCCAAATAACGACAGCGACCGCGGCAACGATGCCGATCATGCGGCCACCGATGTGTGGACGCGGAAGTTGTGAAGAACCCCCACCGGAACCACTGCCACCGCTTTTACCGCCGCCAAGGCCACCGAGTTTTTTGCTTAACTTCCGGAAGATATCATCCAGATCAGGTGGCCCCTGATCCCGCCCTCCTTTGTTACCCCCAGAGTCGCCGCCAGGTTTGCTGCTTCCCCACGGGTCGCGGTCCTGTCCGTTATTACCGGGCTGATTCCACGCCATGTTTATGCTCCATATTTGTTGTGCGGTGATATCCCCCGAAGGGGAAAAAGTCTTCAGGACATTCCCTTGACTGGCTAAACAATGTAGTCAGCGAGTGCCGGTTCTTGTTTACAGAGGCGACGCCAGTCAACAATAGGCATACGAATTTGTAAGCCAACACTGCCGTCTTCCTCCATCCACTCTTTTTCTATTGCCTGAAGCTGATAAAAACGGCTTCTCAGTCGCCCTGCCTGGGGAGGCAAGCACAACGTATGCTGTGCAATTTCACCAGATAAACGTTCTGTCAAAGCCTGGAAAAGCAGTGGCACGCCGTCACCGGTCTGGGCAGAAAGCCAGACCCGTATCGGCCTATTTTCATCATCTCGATCTATACGTGGAACGAAATCATCCAACATATCTATCTTATTCATCACCAAAAGCGTAGGGATTTCATTAGCCTCAATCTCTTCGAGAACGGTATCCACCGCGGCAATGTTTTCCTGAATCCTGAGGTCGCTCGCATCAATGACATGTAACAACAGTGTCGCCTGACGCGTTTCCTGCAAGGTTGCTTTAAACGCCGCCACTAAATCGTGTGGCAGGTGACGAATAAAACCTACTGTATCGGCCAGTATTGTTTCGCCCACATCCGTCACGTCAATACGGCGCAACGTAGGATCCAGTGTGGCGAACAGCTTATCCGCAGCATAAACATCAGCCGCTGTTATCTGGTTAAACAGAGTGGATTTACCGGCGTTGGTATAGCCCACCAGAGAAACGGTTGGGATATCCGCCTTGGCACGCGATCTTCGCCCTTGTTCACGCTGTTTTTCGACTCGTTCTAAGCGACCAAGGATCTGCATAATCCGATTGCGTAGTAAACGGCGGTCGGTTTCGAGCTGAGTTTCCCCAGGGCCTCGTGAACCTATCCCTCCGCCCTGACGCTCCAGGTGGGTCCAGCCGCGCACCAGGCGAGTTGCCATGTGACGTAACTGAGCCAGTTCAACCTGCAACTTACCTTCATGGGTGCGCGCACGTTGAGCAAAAATATCTAAAATCAAGCCGGTTCTGTCGACGACACGACATTCACACAGCGCTTCGAGGTTACGCTCCTGAGCTGGAGACAACGCATGATCAAATAAAATGACCGATGCCCCAGTGGCTTTCACTGCATCGGCAATTTCAATTGCCTTACCTTCACCAACAAAATACTTCGGGTGAGGAGCTTTACGGCTACCAGTAACCACCTGCAATGCTTCGACACCGGCTGAAGAGACCAGAGATTCAAACTCCTCCAGATCTTCCATGTCTTTGTCTTGCGAAAAATAGATGTGTACCAGCACCGCCTGCTCACCGGCATCATAACGGTCAAACAAGCGTATAACCTCTCAAAAAGACCAGCGGGGAACCCAGCATCCCTGGTTCCCCGGCTTGGAAAAACAACGTTACGCCTTATTCAGCGTCTTCGTTATCTTGTTGTGGCGCAGAACCTTGCGCACTTCCACCATGGTGGTAGCTGCCAGAACCGCTAGTACCGGTGTTATTGCTGTGATGAGATACCGGACGAGACGGAACAACAGTTGAAATCGCGTGCTTATAGACCATCTGGCTGACCGTGTTTTTCAACAGGATCACGAACTGATCAAAAGACTCAATCTGACCTTGCAGCTTAATACCATTCACCAAATAAATAGAAACTGGAACACGTTCGCGACGCAGTGCGTTCAAGAACGGATCTTGTAATGATTGCCCCTTAGCCATTCTATCTTTTCCTTATATGCTTGTTGTTTGTAACTCAAGAACCCTGAGGCTCTGAAAAACTGCGTAAAATACTGCGCACCATAACGATTCAATTGTACACATTCATTGATGCTTCGCACTAACTACCTGTACTACATCGTTGTAAGACTGAGACGGATTATCACTGTCTAACCAGTGAACCCCTTCCCAACCTCGCAACCAGGTCATTTGTCGCTTAGCCAATTGTCTCGTCGCGCAAATACCACGATAAACCATTTCATCATGCGGAATTTCACCCGCCAGATAAGACCACATCTGCCGGTAACCCACACAACGAATGGAAGGCATATCCGTATGCAAATCACCGCGAGCAAAAAGAGCCCGCACTTCAGCTTCAAATCCAGAAGCTAACATCTGATGAAAACGCTGCTCAATTCGTTGATGGAGCAGTTCACGGCTCGCCGGGGCGATGGCGAACTGATGCACCTGGTAAGGCAGAGCTTCTCCTGACGTTTGCGTCAGTTCCGTTAAAGTTTTACCCGAAATGAAAAAAACTTCCAGTGCCCGGGAAAGCCTTTGCGGATCATTTGGATGAATACGTGCAGCGGCCACCGGATCAACCAGGGCTAACTCGCGATGCAACGCTTCCCATCCTTGCTCTGCGGCCTGTTTTTCTATCCGGTCCCGAACCTCGGGATCGGCAGATGGCAACGGCGATAAACCTTCTAACAATGCCTTGAAGTAGAGCATCGTTCCCCCAACTAACAAGGGGATACGACCGGCGGCGGTGATCTCTGCCATTTCAGCTAGCGCATCACGCCGGAAATCTGCGGCGGAATAAGCCTGTGCCGGGTCGAGAATATCGAGTAACCGATGCGGTGCCTGGGCCTGTTCTTGCGCCGTGGGCTTCGCTGTACCGATGTCCATCCCTTGATAGATAAGGGCCGAATCGACGCTTATCAACTCTACCGGCAACGTTTTACGCAAATTAATGGCTAACGCTGTCTTACCAGAGGCCGTAGGCCCCATCAGAAAAATTGCCTGTGGCAGGCTTTGCTTAACTTCAGTCATGTTTCAGGGCGTTCATCGCCAATTGTAAATCAACAGGTTGTAACAAACCGCCAGGTGGTGATTTCACCAGCTGCGGACAAAGGCGCTCCACGTCAGCCAACAGGGCAATTGCCTGCGACGGGTTCCATTGTTCATGGCTGCCGTCCATTTGACGAGCAAACCATTGAGCAATTTGCGTGGCGCTAACCTCTGTCTGTTGCGCCAAGTATCCTGGCAGTTCGTGAATCAAGATTTGTAAATTTTGTTTACGCAAAGGTAAAGGTACCGTGCGAATTGTTATTTGACGTGACTCCACGGCAAATTCGATGCCCATTTCCTGCAAAAGCGCCTGATGGCGTAACAGAACATCATGCTCTTCTTTTGTGACTTTCAATCGCACGGGGATTAACAGCGGTTGCGCGCAAGCGCCTTCAGACCCAGGAACAAGCTGGGCTATTTTCAACCAGCGTTCAGCCACGGTCAGCGAAAGCAGCATGATTTTGCCCTCACGTTCAAGTAGCGCTATGTCTGGCGCAAGCACCGTCAGCACACGGCCAAAACTTTGCGCATGAGCATCCAACGCAACGTAAGGCTCGGGTTCCTCAACGCGATTTTTCACCGTGGAAACAGGCGTATTTAAGAGCTCGCGGTACAGCGCCCCTTCTTTTTTCTGGAAACCGGGGGCGGCATGCGGCCATAGCGGAGTACTTTTACCGGCGCTACTACCCCTATGATCGCCTGATGGGCGGGGGGATGACTCACGAGGCGACGTTGCCGGTGCAGGCGTTGAGAACTGATTACGCCCCGACGCGACACGGTTTTCCGGCTGCCAGCGTTGCTGCGGCTCTGGAGCCGTTTCTTCCAGCGGCAAGCGATTTTCCGCCTGCTCCTGCAACACGCTCACCACACCCTGATAGATAAAATCATGCACCAGCCGCGACTGATGAAAACGCACTTCATGTTTGGCGGGGTGCACATTTACATCAACCTGATGCGGATCGATTTCAAGGTAGAGCACAAACGCGGGCTGTTGATCGGCCCCGAGCTTATCTTCACAGGCCTGGCGAATAGCGTGGTTTATCAGGCGGTCGCGCATCATACGCCCATTCACATAGCAGTATTGAATTTCTGCCAGCGCCGAGGTGGTAGCTGAGGGCTCTGCCACCCAACCACGCAGTGAAAGATCGCCATGTTGCCATTCGATTGCCAGAGCTTGTTCAAGAAAAGGCGTACCGCAAATGGCCCCAAGGCGGCGCTCACGAGGCGCACCTTCCGCGACCGCACGATACTGGCGAATAACTTTGCCGTTATGAGTGAGGTTTATCGACACATCAAAGCGCGCCAGCGCAATGCGTCTGACGATTTCATCAATGTGGTTAAATTCGGTTTTCTCGGTGCGCATAAATTTGCGCCGGGCTGGCGTGTTGTAAAACAGATCCAGCACTTCAAGCGTGGTACCGACAGGATGCGCCGCGGGTTTCACCGTTACAGCTTGTTCGCGCCCTTCGGCATAGGCCTGCCACGCCTCGCTTTGTTCTGCGGTGCGTGAGGTTAATGTCAGACGGGCGACCGAGCTAATACTCGCTAATGCTTCCCCTCGAAAACCGAGGCTAATTATCGCCTCAAGGTCATCAAGCGTAGCAATCTTACTGGTAGCGTGACGCGCCAGCGCTAAGGCGAGTTCGTCTTTTTTGATACCACAGCCGTTGTCACGAATGCGGATGAGCTTCGCGCCGCCACGTTCGATATCAATATCAATTCGCGTCGCCCCTGCATCCAGACTGTTTTCAACCAGTTCTTTCACCACCGATGCGGGGCGCTCTACCACTTCGCCAGCAGCAATCTGGTTGGCAAGTTGCGGCGGCAGAACCTGAATCGGCATGAAATCTCCTTATTGAGTAATGGCGACCTGATCAAGACCCACGCCTTGCGAACGTGCAGTCTGGGCAGCTTCCGGCGCTGATTGTAGCGGATGCGTCTGGAAATAATCTCTCAATCCTTGATAAATGGCCTGAGCAATTTTTTCCTGATAATCCTCGCTACCCAGCAATCGCTCTTCCGAGTTGTTACTGATAAAGCCCGTTTCCACCAATACAGAAGGAATATCCGGCGAACGTAACACCCCCAGGCTTGCATGCTCAGGGCGGCGTTTATGCAGCGAACCCACCTGGCCTAACTGAGATAACATTTTGGTTGCCACATCATACCCGACGCGTTGGGAATGGCCGAATTGCAAATCCAGCACCGCCTGGCTGAGATACGGATCGGCCTGGCTATTTGCCAGCACATCTCCCGCACCGCCGAGCAGCTCGGACTGTTTCTCGTGCTGCTCCAGCCAGCCCGCCATTTCGCTATTCGCCCGGCGATTTGATAACACCCAGACCGATGCACCGGTCGCATCACGATTTGGTGCCGCATCCGCATGAATCGAAACCAGAAGATTAGCGTTCTGCTTACGCGCCACGTCCGAACGGCCCATTACAGAAATGAAATAGTCGCCATCACGGGTCAGCACACCTTTAAACATTGGGTCGTCATTAAGCAATGAGCGAAGTTTACGGGCAATGGAAATCGTGACGTTTTTCTCTTTGGTGCCGCCAGGGCCAATCGCACCAGGGTCCTGACCACCGTGGCCTGCATCAATCGCCACAACCACAGTATCAGACTGAACAGCAGCGCGTTTAGTACGCGCAGGATGCATCGCGGTGTTCGAGCTGATTACGCCCGTCACAGTTTGCGGATTAAATGGATTTTTTGCCGGTTCTGAGGGGCGAGAAATTGGCGGCGCTTCTACACGCTTAGCCACAACCGGCGGCGGTGGTGGCGGCGGTACATCGGCGTTAATTGTGAACACTACCGTATAGTTTGCCCCGTTCTGCTGTTTTACGGCGCGAGTTTTACCCGGCCCGGTGAGATCCACCACCAGGCGTAAAGAGTCGCTATCTTTAGGCTGCCCGGAACGGATGCTTTTCACCAGATTATTGCCACTAAAAAGCAGAGGTAACCCGTTGATTACACCGGTTTGTTTGATATCCAGAGCAACGCTTTTTTTATCATCCTGGGAAAACGCATATTCCGGATCGCCAATAAAACTAAAGGTGATCCGCGCCTGAGAATCACCATTCGAGACCTGAATATCCGCTAAATTCGCGGCGCCTGCCTGTGCCGTCAGCACCAACAGACAAACCGCCATCAACCAACTTTTCACGCGAGAGATCATCCCGTCATCCTTGTTATTTGGCAAAACGCGCCAGTAACGACTCACCAGATGAGGAAACTGCTTTCAGGCACGCTTCACGACCGAAAGCCTGGTAACTTAGGTGGATTTCGACATCCGGTTCCGGGAGCACACCCTGACCTTTTTGCGGCCATTCCACCAGACTGATTGCGTCATTGGTGAAATAGTCACGAATTCCCATAAATTCGAGTTCTTCTGGATCGGCAAGGCGATAGAGATCAAAGTGATACACCTTAAAATCGCCAAGATCATACGGCTCAACTAACGTATACGTTGGGCTTTTGACGTTCCCTTTATGGCCCAGCGCCTGCACAAAACCCCGGCTAAACGTCGTTTTCCCGGCCCCCAGATCACCGTACAGATGAATGACGGTTGCACCTGCACAAGCTTGTGCCAGACGAGCGCCCAGTTCTAAGGTCGCGGCTTCATCAGGTAATGCGATAACTCGATTAATCATTTTCTTTGCTATTCAAATCCGGGTTAACAAAAAGGTACAACGTCGATAATAAATCGCTCGCTAACATGCCACGCGTACCGAAACGTCGAGCCAGCACATCAGCGGCGGCTCCATGAGCAACGCAGCCAGCGCATGCTGCATCATACGGGGTTAACTTCTGTGCCAGCAATGCTCCGATGATTCCGGATAGCACATCCCCCATCCCTCCGCTGCCCATTCCGGCATTTCCCACATCAATAAGCGCACATTCGCCATTTTGACTGGCAACCACCGTACAGGCACCTTTTAAGACCACAATTCCGCCATAACGTTTTACAAGGCGGTCAGCAGAAAGTAAGCGGTCACTCTCAATTTGTGATACGGAGCAATTTAACAGCCGGGCGGCTTCGCCGGGATGCGGGGTAATAACGCGATTCTGACGCTTATCGGGGTTGATTGCCAGAAGGTTGAGCGCATCGGCATCCCATAGCATCGGTTTACGGCTGTTCTCTACTTTTTGTAGGGCTTTTTTACCCCATTCTTGCTGCCCAAGACCGGGGCCAATGACCACAACATCAGCCCATTCAAGAGAGTCATCCAGAGATTGTGGCGATAGCTCCTGAACCATTAATTCAGGCCGGGCAGTCAGCAGCGGCGCAACGTTCTCCGCACGAGTCAAAACCCTGACTAAACCCGCACCCGCGCGCAAGGCAGCCTCCCCCGCCATACGAATCGCACCCGCTGTACCGTGGTCGCCGCCGATTAACACCAGCCGCCCATTATTACCTTTGTGCGATGTCGCTTTCCGTGGCGGCAACCAGCTCGCCAACTGCGCACTATCTACACGCGTAATGGGCGCCGTCTGCCCTTGCAACCAGGCTTCAAGACCGAGCGCATGAAAATGCAATTCACCTACCACATCGCGCGCTTTTCCGGTCAGCAAGCCCGGTTTAAGAGTAATAAACGTGAGGGTATGAGAAGCGTTGATCACAGCGCCGGGCGTTACTCCCGTTTCAGCCAGCAGGCCTGAGGGAATATCCAGCGCAATAACAGGCGCTGCATGCTGATTACATTTTTCAATCAATTGCGCGGCGGTATCGCGTGGTGCGTTGTTAAGGCCGATCCCCAGCACAGCGTCAATCACCAGATCGATATCATTAGGCCAGGTATGTTCCGGAGCATGAATCACACCGGCCGCATCCAGCCACGCATCACGCGCACAGGCAGCCTCTTCTGGTAAGGGTTTATTACTTTCAAGCGCCAGCAAGGTGACCTGAATCCCCACTGCCTGAGCGAGCCTTGCGACAACATAACCATCGCCACCGTTGTTGCCGTGCCCGCAGGCTACCAACCAATGCTGACTTTGCGGATAGAGTTCACGCGCGAGATTAAATGCCGCAGCCCCCGCGCGTTGCATCAACTCATACAGCGTTAACCCTAAATCATCTGCCGCCTGCTTTTCTGCTGTACGTAGCCAGTCTGCTGACCAGACTGAATGTGGTATACTTTTGGCGGTTATTTTTAGGCTCAGGTCCGTCATGTCACAGCCCCTCGATCTCAATCAATTAGCGCAAAACATAAAACAGTGGGGTACCGAACTCGGATTCCAGCAGGTGGGAATTACCGATACCGATCTCACTGCCAGTGAACCCGCGCTCCAAATGTGGCTGGATAAACAATACCACGGCGAGATGGACTGGATGGCTCGTCATGGCATGATGCGTGCCCGGCCTCATGAATTGCTCCCAGGCACTTTGCGGGTCATTAGCGTGCGGATGAACTATCTCCCCGCTAACGCAGGTTTTGCCTCGACGCTCAAAAATCCCAAAATTGGTTATATCAGCCGCTACGCCCTTGGCCGCGACTACCACAAGCTCCTGCGTAATCGGCTGAAAAAACTGGGTGAAATGATCCAGTCCCACTGCTCCACGCTGAATTTTAGACCTTTTGTGGATTCTGCGCCGATTCTTGAGCGCCCTTTGGCCGAGAAAGCCGGGCTTGGCTGGACAGGTAAGCACTCACTTATCCTGAATGAGGAAGCGGGCTCATTCTTTTTCTTAGGCGAATTGTTGGTCGATATTCCACTTCCCATCGATAAACCCCTTGAGGAAAAGTGTGGGCGCTGTGTGGCGTGCATGACGATTTGCCCAACTGGCGCGATTGTTGAGCCTTACACCGTCGATGCCAGACGCTGCATTTCTTATCTCACTATTGAGCTTGAAGGCGCGATCCCAGAGGAATTCAGGCCGTTAATTGGCAACCGGATCTACGGCTGCGACGACTGCCAACTCATTTGCCCGTGGAACCGTTTTTCTCAATTGACCGTTGAAGATGACTTTAGCCCGCGTCGTGCGCTGCATGCCCCACCTCTGGCTGAGCTTTTTGGCTGGGACGAAGCCTATTTCCTACGCATAACGGAAGGCTCAGCGATTCGCCGTATCGGTCATCTGCGCTGGCTGCGAAATATTGCCGTGGCGATGGGCAATGCTCCCTGGGATGAAGTGATTCTGAATGCGTTGCAACAGCGAAAAGGTGAGCACCCACTTCTCGATGAACACATTGACTGGGCGATTGCGCAACAAATAAGCAGAAGAAGCGAGGATGCCGTTGACGTTCAGTTACCGCAAAAGCAGCGTCTGGTTCGCGTCATTGAAAAGGGATTAAAACGTGATGCGTGATATGTCCACAGGATGTGAATAAAAATTTGAACACGTTGTACTGGCAGCGAAAAAAATTCTGCAAGCGGATGAGCTAACATTTTTAAATATTTAAAAAACGCTATTAATCAATCAGTTAAAATATTCGTGTAATATTTAAGAAATAATTAGCGATCTAAGGGAATAGACGTAAGCTGTGGATAACTCTGTTTACAAGAATTTATGAGGAACGTAAAAACCACCGCCAACGCGACCTGGCGTTGTGGATAATTTGTACTGGAGATAAGAAATTTGGAGCGGGAAACGAGACTCGAACTCGCGACCCCGACCTTGGCAAGGTCGTGCTCTACCAACTGAGCTATTCCCGCTTGGGTGGTGCGTGGCTGTAAAAGCCAATCAAATTTTGGAGCGGGAAACGAGACTCGAACTCGCGACCCCGACCTTGGCAAGGTCGTGCTCTACCAACTGAGCTATTCCCGCATATTCTTCGTCTTTCAAGCCGCTGCTGCGTTAGCTGCTTTCGCTCACCTTAGTCACTTACTCAAGTAAGCTTCTAAGGATTCGCTCAGTTGCTGCCTTGCTGCAACTCGAAAACCATCGAATTTGGTGGTGCTGGCTAAAAGCCAAATCAAATTTTGGAGCGGGAAACGAGACTCGAACTCGCGACCCCGACCTTGGCAAGGTCGTGCTCTACCAACTGAGCTATTCCCGCTCTGTGTAACGCTGCAAATTCTGCATCGGTACGGGAGGCGCATTATACGAGAAATCGTTTTAGTCGCAAGCCCCTCAAACCATTTTTTTCAAAAATTAAGTTTGAATGGTGATTTAAACGACAAAATGATTAATTCACACCCAAAACGGTTAAAATTCCCTCACCCACCGTCATTTACTTTTTATCTTCACCTGATGAAAAAAGTGGGGATGAGGGCGTTTCGAACTTAAAGTTTAATGAAATTCTCGCGGTAAAATGCCAGCTCTGCCACCGATTCGCGGATATCGTCCATCGCCTGGTGGGTACCCTGCTTTTTAAAGTTAGGCAAAATTTCCGGTTTCCAACGGCGCGCCAACTCTTTCAGCGTGCTGACATCCAGATAGCGGTAATGGAAGTAAGCTTCCAGTTCTGGCATATACTTGAACAGGAAACGACGATCCTGGCCAATACTGTTGCCACAAATAGGTGACGTCCCCTCAGGAACCCACTGCTTCAAAAACTCAATGGTCGCAAGTTCAGCCGCGCGGTCATCCATTTGGCTGGCTTTAACGCGCTCAACCAGGCCGCTGCCTGTATGGGTACGCACATTCCAGTCGTCCATCAGCGCCAGTTGTTCATCAGACTGATGAACTGCGATAGTTGGCCCCTCGGCGAGAATATTCAAATTGGCGTCAGTAACCAGAGTGGCGATTTCAATTATGCGATCCCGCTCGGGGTCCAGGCCGGTCATTTCTAAATCAATCCAAATCAGATTGTTTTCATTTCCACTCATGCTATTTTCCACCCTTCTTGTGCGTAGCCCACCCTTGACGATGGGTTAATTCGTATAAAATAGTGTGTATCATAGAGGTTTTGCCCATTACGGGCGACCAGGAGCCAGTAAGATTGAGCAAAAATAAACTCTCCAAAGGACAGCAGCGCCGGGTTTCAGCAAACCACCAGCGTCGGCTTAAACAGACTGTGGAGAAAGCCGATCCCGACGACTCTCAGTTTGGCGAACCGCGCGATGGCCGCGTCATTAGCCGTTTCGGCCAGCATGCCGATATCGAAGCCCCCGGCGGCGAAATTCACCGCTGCAACATTCGCCGCACCATTCGTTCGCTGGTCACCGGCGATAACGTAGTCTGGCGTCCCGCGAAAGAAGCTGCGGCTGGCGTAACCATAAAAGGCATTGTTGATGCCGTGCACGAGCGCACTACCGTCCTGACACGCCCTGATTTCTATGACGGCGTAAAACCGATTGCGGCGAATATCGATCAAATCATCGTGGTTTCCGCAATTTTACCTGAACTGTCATTGAACATTATCGACCGTTATCTGGTCGCGTGCGAAACCCTCGACGTTGAGCCGCTTCTGGTACTGAACAAAACCGATCTGCTAGACGAAGAAGGCCTGAAGTTCGTTAATGAACAGATGGATATCTACCGCAAGATTGGTTACCGCGTGCTGCTGGTTTCCAGTCATAAAGTCGAAGGCCTTAAAGAACTTGAAGAGGCATTGGTCGGGCGCGTCAGTATTTTTGCCGGCCAGTCAGGCGTAGGTAAATCCAGCCTGTTGAACAACCTTCTCGGTTTTAAAGAAGTTCAGATTCTGGTTAACGATGTGTCTGACAACTCAGGCCTGGGCCAACACACCACCACTGCTTCACGTCTGTATCACTTCCCTGGCGGCGGCGATGTTATTGACTCCCCTGGAGTGCGTGAATTTGGTTTGTGGCACTTAGAGCCGGATCAAGTCACTCATGGATTCACTGAATTCCACGACTATTTAGGCCGTTGCAAATACCGTGACTGCAGCCATACCAACGACCCAGGCTGCGCCCTGCGTGAAGCCGTTGAACGTGGGGAAATCGCGGAAACGCGTTTCGACAACTACCATCGCATACTTGAAAGTATGTCCGAGGTAAAATCGCGTAAAACCTTTTCCGATACTGACCGCTGACAATTAAGCTGGGCATCGCTAAAATCGCGCTCCTTTTTGTGTATGCCCGCTTAAATGGGTACTTAGCCAGGAGGCTATCTTGTTAGACAACTTTAAACTTTCGCTCCAATACATCCTGCCTAAACTGTGGTTGACTCGCCTGGCAGGCTGGGGTGCAAGCAAACGAGCTGGCTGGTTGACCAAACTGGTTATCGACTTGTTCGTCAAATACTACAAAGTCGACATGAAGGAAGCTCAGAAGCCAGACACCGCCAGCTACCGCACCTTCAACGAATTCTTTGTGCGCCCGCTGCGCGACGATGTTCGCCCGGTGAATACCGATCCGAATGTGTTGGTTATGCCAGCAGACGGCGTGGTTAGCCAGTTAGGCCCAATCGACGAAGACAAAATCTTGCAGGCAAAAGGCCATAACTACAGCCTGGAAGCGTTGCTCGCCGGTAACTACTTAATGGCCGATTTGTTCCGTAACGGCAGCTTCGTTACCACTTATCTGTCACCACGTGATTACCACCGCGTACACATGCCGTGTAACGGTATCTTGCGCGAAATGATTTATGTGCCGGGCGATCTGTTCTCCGTAAACCATTTAACGGCGCAAAACGTGCCAAATTTGTTTGCCCGAAATGAGCGCGTTATCTGCCTGTTCGATACCGAATTTGGCCCGATGGCGCAAATTCTCGTAGGCGCGACTATCGTCGGTAGCATCGAAACCGTTTGGGCGGGCACCATCACGCCACCGCGTGAAGGCGTCATCAAACGCTGGACGTGGCCTGCGGGTGAAAGCGAAGGTTCTGTGGCGCTGTTAAAAGGCCAGGAAATGGGTCGCTTTAAACTGGGCTCGACGGTCATCAACTTATTTGCACCGGGCAAAGTAAATCTGGCTGAACAGTTACAAAGCCTGTCAGCCACGAAAATTGGCGAGCCGCTGGCTATCTCCACCGAATTCAAAAGCGAACCTGAAATACCGGTGAGTGAGATTCCGGAAGTGCAAGTGCCTGCTGAGCTTGAAACCAGCCCGCAGGTCGAGAACAAACCCGAAAGTTAATCGCTATTCCCAGCCCTGGCGGCAATGCTGTGAGGGCTGGTTCACTTATAGGTACTGACGTGCGCCTGATAATCACTTTCTTGATGGCCTGGTGCCTAAGCTTTGGTGCCTTTGCCGCTACGGCCCCCGACGCCAAACAAATTTCCCAGGAACTTGAACAAGCCAAATCTGCAAAAGATAAACCCGGCAGTGCTGAAACCGTTGAAGCACTTCAGGCCGCCCTCAATGCGCTTGATGAACGCAAAGTCTCCCTGGAACGAGCCACACAATATCAGCAAGTTATAGATAACTTCCCTAAACTCTCTGACACTTTGCGTCGGCAGATTAACAATCTGCGTGATGAGCCGCCAAAAGTGCCGGAAACCATGACCACCGATGCGTTAAACCAAGAAATTCTGCAGGTTAGCAGTCAGTTACTGGATAAAAGCCGCCTGGCGCAGCAAGAGCAGGAACGCACCCGAGAAATCACCGACTCGCTCAGCCAGCTCCCGCAACAGCAAACCGACGCTCGCCGCCAGTTAAATGATGTTGAACGCCGGATCGGAACACTTCCTGCCACTAGTACACCGCTAACACAGGCGCAAAATCTCTCTTTGCAGGCCGAATCTTCGCGTCTGAAAGCGTTGGTCGATGAACTGGAACTGGCGCAATTGTCCGCCAGCAACCGCCAGGAACTCGCTCGCCTACGGGCTGAGCTAGCCCAAAAACAGAGCGCGCAGTTGGATGCCTATCTTCAGGCGCTGCGTAACCAGCTTAATAACCAGCGCCAACGTGAAGCTGAAAAAGCCCTGGAAAGTACCGAGTTACTGGCAGAAAGCAGCTCAAATTTGCCAGCTGGTATCGTTGACCAGTTTAAAAACAACCGTGAATTATCCCAGGCGTTGAATCAGCAAGCTCAACGTATGGATTTAGTGGCTTCACAGCAGCGCCAGGCTTCCACCCAGACGTTACAAGTTCGTCAGGCGCTCAACACTTTACGCGAACAGTCTCAATGGCTTGGTGTCTCGAATGTTCTGGGCGAAGCGTTACGCGCCCAAGTCTCCCGCCTGCCGGAAATGCCTAAACCGCAGCAGTTGGATACTGAACTCGGCCAGTTACGCGTACAGCGTCTGCATTACGAAGACCTACTGAACAAACAACAGCAGCTTCGCCAGATTCGTCAGGCTGATGGGCAGGAACTCACCAGCGAGCAGAATCGTATTCTGGATGCGCAACTGCGAACCCAACGCGAGCTGCTAAATTCCCTGCTGCAAGGCGGCGACAACCTCATTCTCGAGCTTACCAAGCTGAAAGTGGCTAACAGCCAGCTTGAGGACGCCCTCAAAGAGGTGAACGAAGCGACGCACCGTTATCTGTTCTGGACCTCCGATGTCAGCCCAATCGGCATCGCGTGGCCGGTTGAAATCGTGCAGGATTTGCGTCGCCTGGTGTCGATGGATACCTTCAGCCAGCTCGGCAGCGCCACCATCATGATGCTGACCAGTAAGGAAACACTGCTGCCGCTGTTTGCTGCGTTAATACTCGTGGGCTTCAGTATCAGCTCCCGTCGCCATTTCACCGCCTTCCTTGAACGCTCGAGCGCGAAGGTGGGCAAAGTGACTCAGGATCATTTCAGCTTAACGCTGCGCACCGTTTTCTGGTCGATTCTGGTGGCAGTACCTCTGCCGGTACTGTGGGCGACGCTGGGCTTCGGGCTACAATCCGCCTGGCCTTACCCCCTCGCGGTGGCAATTGGCGATGGCGTCACCGCCACGGTTCCGCTGCTCTGGGCCGTAATGATTTGCGCCACATTTGCCCGTCCTACCGGCTTGTTCATCGTGCACTTTGGCTGGCCGCAGCAACGCGTTGCCCGGGCGATGCGTTATTACATGATGAGTATTGGGCTGATCGTACCGCTGATTATGGCGTTGATTATGTTCGATAATCTCAACGATCGGGAGTTCTCCGGCTCGCTGGGGCGGCTGTGCTTTATGCTGATTTGCGGCGCGATGGCGCTGGTAACATTAAGCCTAAAACGAGCGGGGATTCCGCTGTATCTCGATAAACAAGGCAATAGCGAAAACATCGCTAACACCATGCTGTGGAACCTGCTGCTCGCCGCTCCGCTGCTTGCTATTCTGGCAGCGTCCGTCGGCTACCTGGCAACATCGCAAGCGCTGTTGGCGAGGCTTGAAACATCAGTCGCCATCTGGTTCCTGCTGCTGGTGGTTTATCACATCTTCCGCCGCTGGATGCTGATTCAGCGTCGCCGCCTGGCGTTCGATCGCGCTAAACATCGTCGGGCTGAAATCCTCGCCCAGCGAGCCCGCGGCGAAGAAGAAACCGCTCACAGCCATAGCACGGAAGGATCGGCTGAAACTATTGAAGAGCCGGAAATCGATCTGGATACCATCAGCGTGCAGTCACTGCGTCTGGTGCGTTCGATCCTGATGCTGATTGCGCTACTGTCGGTCATCGTGCTGTGGTCAGAAATTCACTCTGCGTTTGGCTTCCTTGAGAACATCACGCTCTGGGATGTGACTTCAACCGTACAAGGCGTTGAAAGCCTGGAGCCGATTACCCTCGGCGCGGTGCTGATTGCCATTCTGGTGCTGATTATCACCATGCAACTGGTGCGTAATCTCCCCGCCCTGCTCGAACTGGCGCTGTTACAGCACCTGGATTTAGCCCCAGGCACGGGATACGCGATCACAACCGTAACCAAATATCTTCTGTTACTCGTGGGTACCCTGGTCGGCTTCTCGATGATTGGGATTGAGTGGTCAAAATTGCAGTGGCTGGTAGCCGCGCTCGGTGTCGGTTTAGGTTTTGGCTTACAGGAAATCTTCGCCAACTTTATCTCTGGCCTGATTATTCTGTTTGAAAAACCGATTCGTATTGGCGACACCGTGACAATCCGCGATCTCACCGGCAGCGTCACCAAAATTAATACGCGCGCCACTACCATCAGCGACTGGGACCGCAAAGAGATCATCGTGCCGAACAAGGCATTTATCACCGAACAGTTTATCAACTGGTCGCTTTCAGACTCCGTTACGCGCGTGGTGTTAACCGTGCCAGCGCCGTCGGATGCCAACAGCGAAGAAGTAACGAAAGTCTTGTTGCAGGCGGCGGAACGTTGTTCTCTGGTGATAGATAACCCGGCGCCAGAAGCCTTCCTGGTGGATTTACAGGCGGGGATTCAAATCTTTGAACTGCGTATTTATGCCGCGGAGATGGGCCACCGTATGCCGCTGCGCCATGAAATACATCAGTTGATTCTGCAAGGATTCCGCGAACACGATATTGAGTTGCCGTTCCCACCGTTCCAGATGCGCCTGGATAGTCTGGGCGGGCAGCGTAGCAGTAAGACGGTAATGTCTTCAGGTAAAGCGGGCAGGACACCGGGGAGCTTGTAAGCGGGGTTCGGACCCCACCCCAGCCCTCCCCTTTCCAGGGGAGGGAGCATTAACTCCACCACCTGGCAAGGGGGAGGTTGGGAGGGGGTCGTGTTAGCTTTCCGAACTAAGCCCGATCCACAGAAAACGCCAACACATCAGCCAGACTCTCAGCCTTCAGCGCCAGCATAATCAAACGATCCACGCCTAACGCCACACCCGAGCAATCCGGTAAACCGGCTTTCAGCGCTTCCAACAAATTCACGTCGATCGGCTGCTGCGGTAAACCACGCGCGGCACGTTTACGGTTATCCTGCTCGAAACGCTGCTGCTGTTCACGCGCATCGGTTAACTCATGGAAACCATTCGCCAGCTCAATACCACGGAAATAAACCTCGAAACGCTCCGCCACTCGGTGATCTTCGGTGCTAATTTGCGCAAGTGCCGCCTGGCTTGCCGGGAAGTGGTAAACAAAGGTCGGTTTTTCTTTGCCGATGTGCGGCTCCACGCCCATGCTGAAAAGCAGTTGCAGCAAGGTGTCGCGGTCTTCTTCCTGGTCGGCAATGTTGCTTAAATCAAGTTTTTTCGCCACTTCACGCAACTGAGTTTTGTCCGCAGAAAGCGGATCTATGTCCAGGTGGCGCTGGAACGCCTGCTGATAGGAAAGCGTTTCTGCGGCGTCGGTTTCCAGAACCTGTTGCAGCAAATCATCCACTTCGTTCATCAGACGGTACATGTCGTAATGCGGACGATACCACTCCAGCATGGTGAACTCTGGATTATGGTGGCGCCCCATTTCTTCATTACGGAAGCTGCGGCACAGCTGGAATACCGGGCCAATGCCCGCCGCCAGCAGGCGTTTCATGTGATATTCCGGGCTGGTCATCAAGTACAAATTGACGCCCTGAGCGTGGCCTGGGCCAACAAAACGGGTTTCAAACGGGAACAGGTTGATGTCCGTTACCGTTGCCTGGCTCATGCAGGGTGTTTCCACCTCCAGTACACCGCGGTCGGCAAAAAAACGCCGAATAACCGCCATGATCGCGGCGCGTTTCAACAGGTTGGGGATGGATGCGCTCGGCTGCCAGGTGGCCGTTTCGCTCATGGTGGAGTCTCCGTATTCAAACAAGGCCGAGAAGTCTACCCGCATCGCATTAGGGAGACAAATTTTGCGCAGTAAATTTTCATCGCCATTTACCTCGCATAAGCCCTAATAATCTGAATTTCGTGACGTAACTCATCACCAAAATTAATTAATTGCTGAACTGAACAGCAAAAAAATCGAACACGTCAAATTTCCTCAAAATGCCAGGGGCTATAATCCGCTACCCACAAAGGAGCAGGGGTAACCCTTTCGCTATAGCTGGCGCCGTATCGGTAAACTACCTTTGGTTAAATTAGCTATGCGAAATAACTAAAAATCTGGAGGAATGTCGTGCAAACCTTTCAAGCCGATCTTGCCATAATTGGCGCTGGCGGAGCGGGCTTACGAGCAGCCATCGCGGCAGCGCAAGCCAATCCACAAGCCAAAATCGCTCTGATCTCCAAAGTCTATCCTATGCGTAGCCACACCGTGGCCGCTGAAGGCGGTTCTGCCGCCGTTGCGCAGGATCACGACAGTTTCGAATACCACTTTAATGACACCGTTTCCGGTGGCGACTGGTTGTGCGAACAGGACGTTGTCGACTATTTCGTACACCATTGCCCAACAGAAATGACGCAGCTTGAGCAGTGGGGCTGCCCCTGGAGCCGCCGCCCGGACGGTTCCGTAAACGTTCGCCGCTTTGGTGGCATGAAGATTGAGCGTACCTGGTTTGCCGCAGATAAAACCGGCTTCCATATGCTCCATACCCTGTTCCAGACGTCATTGCAGTTCCCGCAAATCCAGCGTTTTGATGAACATTTCGTGCTCGACATTCTGGTGGACGACGGCGAAGCACGCGGTTTGGTCGCCATGAATATGATGGAAGGCACGCTGGTGCAGATCCGTGCCAATGCGGTTGTCATGGCAACCGGCGGCGCGGGCCGCGTCTATCGCTACAACACCAACGGCGGCATCGTGACTGGCGATGGTATGGGGATGGCGTTAAGCCACGGCGTACCGCTACGCGACATGGAATTTGTGCAGTATCACCCAACCGGCCTACCTGGTTCCGGCATTTTGATGACGGAAGGCTGCCGCGGTGAAGGCGGTATTCTGGTCAACAAAGACGGTTATCGCTATCTGCAAGATTACGGTATGGGGCCTGAAACCCCGCTGGGCGAGCCGCGTAACAAATATATGGAACTCGGTCCACGAGACAAAGTGTCCCAGGCCTTCTGGCACGAATGGCGAGCAGGCCGCACCGTTCCTACACCGCGTGGCGATGTGGTTTATCTCGATCTGCGTCACCTGGGTGAGAAAAAACTTCTCGAGCGCCTGCCGTTTATCTGCGAGCTGGCAAAAGCCTATGTCGGTGTGGACCCGGTTAAAGAGCCGATTCCAGTGCGCCCTACCGCGCACTACACCATGGGCGGTATCGAAACGGACAGCCAGTGCGAAAGCCGTATTAAAGGGCTGTTTGCCGTCGGCGAATGTTCTTCCGTAGGCCTGCATGGCGCGAACCGTCTGGGTTCGAACTCCCTTGCTGAGCTGGTCGTGTTTGGTCGCCTGGCCGGTGAAAGCGCGATGCGTCGTGCGAACGAAGCGCAGCCAGCCAATGACGCTGCATTAAATGCGCAAGTGGCGGATATCGAAACTCGTCTCAAGAAACTGGTTAATCAGGAAGGCTCTGAAAACTGGTCGAAGATCCGCGATGAAATGGGCCTTTCGATGGAAGAAGGCTGCGGTATTTATCGCACGCCAGAGCTAATGCAGAAAACCATTGATAAGCTGTCTGAGCTGCAAGAGCGCTTCAAACGTGTTCGCATCACTGACACATCCAGCGTGTTCAATACCGATTTGCTCTACACCATTGAGCTGGGCCATGGCCTGAACGTGGCAGAATGTATGGCGCACTCCGCAATGGCACGTAAAGAGTCTCGTGGCGCTCACCAGCGTCTGGACGAAGGCTGTACCGAGCGTGATGATGTGAACTTCCTGAAACATACTCTCGCTTTCCGTGACGCCAATGGAACCACGCGTCTGGAATACAGTGATGTGAAAATCACTACGTTGCCACCGGCTAAACGCGTCTACGGTGCGGAATCAGAAGCAGCCGACAAAAAGAAGGAGATGACGAATGGCTGATGCGATGAAGACTCTGAAGATTGAAGTGGTGCGCTACAACCCGGAAACGGACAGCGAGCCGCACAATGCAATCTACGAAGTGCCTTATGATGAGCAAACCTCGCTGCTGGATGCGCTGGGTTACATCAAAGACAATCTGGCACCCGATCTGAGCTACCGCTGGTCTTGCCGTATGGCTATCTGTGGCTCTTGCGGCATGATGGTCAACCGCGTGCCAAAACTTGCCTGTAAAACTTTCCTGCGCGAATACACCCAGGGCATGAAGGTTGAGGCGCTGGCAAACTTCCCTATCGAACGCGATTTAGTGGTCGATATGACTCACTTTATCGAAAGTCTGGAAGCGATTAAGCCGTACATTATCGGCAATCCGCGTACGCCAGACCAGGGGCCAAATACCCAAACGCCTGCGCAGATGGCGAAATACCATCAGTTCTCAGGTTGTATCAACTGTGGCCTGTGTTACGCCGCGTGCCCGCAGTTTGGTTTGAATCCTGAGTTCATCGGCCCGGCGGCAATCACGCTTGCGCACCGTTATAACCTGGATAGCCGCGACCATGGCAAGAAACAGCGTATGGCGCAGCTAAACGGCCAGAACGGCGTGTGGAGCTGTACTTTCGTGGGCTTCTGCTCCGAAGTGTGCCCAAAACACGTCGATCCGGCGGCTGCCATCCAGCAGGGTAAAGTCGAAAGCTCGAAAGACTTTTTGATCGCCACCCTGAAACCACGCTAAGGAGTGCGAAATGACGACGAAACGTAAGCCATATGTACGGACGATGACCCCAACCTGGTGGCAAAAGCTGGGCTTCTACCGTTTTTATATGATTCGTGAAGGAACCGCGGTGCCAACCGTTTGGTTCAGTATCTTGCTTATCTGCGGCCTTTTCTCTTTGAAAAGCGGCCCGGAAAGCTGGGCGGGATTTGTCGCTTTTCTACAAAATCCCATCGTGATTATCCTCAATTTGATCACGCTTGCAGCCGCGTTACTGCATACAAAAACCTGGTTTGAACTGGCACCTAAGGCCGCCAATATCATCATCAAAGATGAAAAAATGGGGCCAGAGCCAGTGATTAAAGGATTGTGGGCGGTGACGGCTGTCGCCACGGTTATCATTCTGTTTGTTGCACTGTTCTGGTAAGGGGGACGTCATGATTAATCCAAATCCAAAACGCTCCGACGAGCCGGTATTCTGGGGTCTGTTTGGCGCAGGCGGCATGTGGGGCGCGATAATCGCACCGGTTATCGTCCTGCTGGTGGGCATTATGCTGCCGCTGGGTCTTTTCCCTGGCGACGCGCTGGGCTATGACCGCGTGCTGGCGTTTTCCCAGAGTTTGATTGGCCGCCTGTTCATCTTCCTGATGATTGTCCTGCCGCTGTGGTGTGGGCTGCACCGTATCCACCATGCGATGCACGACCTGAAAATCCATGTGCCATCCGGCAAGTGGGTGTTCTATGGTCTTGCGGCAATTCTGAGCGTTGTGACCTTTATCGGTGTGATCACTCTCTAATTACGCTACGTCCCATACAAGGCCTGCCGATGTGCAGGCCTTTTTATTTGGAGTGGCCAGAGCTAAAGTGGCACGTTAAGGAGGAGTCCCAATGATAAAAAAATCACTTTGCTGCATGCTGATACTTACAGCTTCTTGCTCTACGTTTGCCGCCCCGAAAACCCTTAACGAAGAACAAATCGCACAAACTGTCGATAGTGTCATCGCCCCGCTACTCAAAGAACAAAGCATTCCGGGTATGGCTGTCGCCGTTATCTATCAGGGGAAACCGTATTACTTCACTTACGGCCAGGCGGATATCAACCAAAATGTCCCGGTGACGAAAGAGACACTGTTTGAGCTCGGCTCTGTCAGTAAGACTTTTACCGGCGTTCTCGGCGGCGATATTGTTGCTCGCGGTGAAATTAAACTGAGCGACCCGGCAACGAAGTACTGGCCTGCTTTAACCGGCAAGCAGTGGAAAGAGATTACTTTGCTGCAACTGGCTACTTACACTGCTGGAGGATTACCGTTGCAGGTGCCAGATGAGGTCACAAGCCAGGCGTCCCTGCTGCACTTTTACCAGACCTGGCAGCCACAATGGGCACCGGGCACTACGCGTTTGTATGCCAACGCCAGCATCGGGCTTTTCGGCGCGCTGGCAGTGAAACCGTCCGGGTTGAGCTTTGAAGAGGCGATGTCGAGACGTGTATTCCAGCCTCTGAACCTTTCGCATACCTGGATAAAAGTGCCCGCAGCGGAACAAAACCATTACGCATGGGGTTACCGTAACGGCAGGGCCGTGCACGTTTCACCTGGCATTCTGGACGCAGAAGCTTATGGTGTGAAAACCACGATTGAAGACATGGCGAGCTGGGTGCAGGCCAATATGAAACCTGACCAGGTCGCCGACAAAACGTTGCAGCAAGGCATTGAACTCGCGCAATCACGCTACTGGCAAATTGGCAGCATGTATCAGGGCTTAGGTTGGGAGATGCACACCTGGCCGGTTGATGCCAAAACGCTGATTAATGGTAGCGATAATAAAGTGGCTCTCGCCCCGCAAAAAGCAGTCGCCATAGAGCCTGCCGTTCCTGCGGTTAAGGCATCCTGGGTTCACAAAACCGGCTCTACCGGCGGTTTTGGGGCTTATGTGGCCTTTATTCCTGAGCAACAACTCGGCATCGTGATGCTGGCAAATAAAAGCTACCCCAACCCCGAACGAGTAAAAGCAGGATACAAAATCCTCGAAACATTGCAGTAATCCAGACAGGCCTGCCTGGCAGGCCTTTTTATTTCCAGCCATTCCACGCATTTTTTCCGCCACAATCTACACTTAGCAAAAAACTAATAAGGATTTTGCTATGCGCATCTGGCCGATTTTAACCACCATTGCAGTTGCGTTTGCCGTTGTCTCCTGTAGCACCCCCACTCCGCCGCCGGGCACTACGGTGGTGAATAATTTTGATGCTAAACGGTATCTCGGCAAGTGGTATGAAATTGCTCGCCTTGACCATAGATTTGAAAAGGGGCTCGAGCAAGTCACCGCCACCTATAGCACCAGGGATGACGGCGGAATTCGTGTGATAAACAGAGGGTTTAACCCTGACAGGCAGATGTGGCAGCAAAGTGTCGGCAAGGCTTACTTCACGGGCGACCCAAGTCGCGCGTCGCTTAAAGTCTCGTTCTTTGGGCCGTTTTACGGGGGCTATAACGTGATAGCGATTGATAAAGATTATCGGCACGCACTGGTATGCGGGCCGAATAAAGATTATCTGTGGATACTTTCACGTACCCCAACCATCAGCCCTGAAGTCAAACAGCACATGCTGGACGTCGCCACACGACAGGGCTTCCCGGTTGAAAAACTACTGTGGATTAAACAGCCCACATCTTAATGAGTGCTGATCTTCAGACCAATAATACCGATGACAATCAATGCCAGGCTCGCGATGCGGGCCAGGCTTGCCGATTCGCCCAGGAGTAAAATACCGGTCGTTGCAGCCCCCACAGCGCCAATTCCCGTCCAGACAGCATAGGCAGTACCGGTAGGCAGCGTTTTCATTGACCATGACAGCAACACGATGCTAACCACCATCGCCACCACCGTCATGACGCTTGGCCACAGTCGAGTAAAACCGTGGGTATATTTCAGGCCAACGGCCCAGACAACTTCTAATAAACCAGCGATAAAAAGAATAAACCAGGCCATATACAGCTCCAGTTATGGGGCCGTCCCCGGAAGTGTAGACGCGCTTACGGGTCGTCCCATAAGGCTTGTGAAGGCGTTATTTTAGCAATCCAGCTCACAAATGCCAGCCTCGTTTTGCTGCCCTTGCAAGCGGAGTCGAGGTAATTAAGCCAGGAAATGGCTACTGATCAACTCGTAAATCCGCACTTCATATCACCCATTTTCTTCATATTATGCGTACTCACAAACATACAGAAAAGGCTGTCATAGTGAGTCACGCGAACGGTAAGTATGCATAAGATATTGTTAGTGGACCGCTGCCATTATACTCGGCAGGGTTTCAAAAAATGGCTTAGCTGCAATTCGGCATTTTCTATTTGTGAAACTGACAATTTACTTTTGGCTCGCGAGAAAATAATACAATGGCGACCGAATCTTGTTATTGCCGACTTTACCAGTTTCGCCAACTCTTTACATAATATCCAACAGCTATCTTCTATTTACTCAGCATGTGGGGCGTCAATTCGCCTGATGCTATTAAACAGCATACGCCACGAAAAAATTGAGCAATATTGCCTGTCGCGAGGCTCGGGTTTTATATATAGCAAATCGGTTCCGTTACCTGAGCTTCTGACAGCCATCCAGAAACAACTCAGCGCCCGTCCACCGTTTAACATGGAGTGTCCGTCTACATCACCTTTATTGACGTTACGTGAAGAGCGAATATTAAAATTATGGACCGATGAGGCCAATAATGATTTCATTGCGAGGATAATGGGCATCAGTACCAAAACGGTATATACCTATAAGCGGAATATCCGCATGAAGCTGGGTGTAAATAATCGATTTTCGTTATTTATAGAACAGCATCAATAACGGCAAGAAAATAACGGTACGGCAGTGATACCGTACCGTCAGTAACACATTAATTCTGGGCTTTTGTTGCCGCACCAGAAATGGCATTACCACCACTTGAAATATCTTCACCCACGCCTTTAGTGGTATTACACGCTGTCAGTAACGATGAAAGCACTACGAGAGAGAAAAACGCTGCAATAGTTTTCTTAATCATGACCGTTTCCTTTTTTGACCATATTGTTTGTGTATAGCAGTTAAAGCATAGACAAAAAATGGCAGGCTGAAGGAAAAAGCAGATTTTTAGGAGTGTTGGAGATTACTTGTTTGCTGCGCGCTCAATTGCGCCGCCGAGATGCTGTAAGTCTTCGCCAAAGCCACGGGTTGCGTTACAGCCCGTCAGGAACGTGGTCAGCAGCGTGATGACGAATAAGATTTTAGTCAGACGGCTCATTTTCCCTGCCTTTAACAAGCGGCGGTGAAACGCCAGGCGCTCCACCACCCATCTTCACGTATTACTTAACGCGAGAAACGTATTCGCCAGAACGCGTGTCAACTTTGATCACTTCGCCAATCTGAACGAACAATGGCACTTTAACCACAGCACCAGTAGACAGTTTTGCAGGTTTACCGCCGGTACCAGCAGTATCACCTTTCAGACCTGGATCCGTTTCAACGATTTCCAGCTCTACGAAGTTTGGTGGCTGAATGGCGATTGGACGACCATTCCACAGGGTTACGATACACTCGGCCTGATCCAGCAGCCATTTAGCGTTATCGCCGATTGCTTTCTCGTCAGCAGCAAGCTGCTCGAAAGTTTCGTTGTTCATGAAGTGGTAGAACTCACCGTCGTTGTACAGGTAAGTCAGGTTCATATCGATAACGTCTGCGCCTTCAGCGGAGTCGGTAGATTTGAAGGTTTTCTCTACACGGGTGCCTGTCAGCAGGCGGCGCATTTTAACGCGAGCAAAGGCCTGGCCTTTACCTGGTTTAACGAACTCGCTGGATTCGACTGCGTAAGGTTCGCCTTCGAACATGATTTTAAGACCGGCACGGAAATCGTTGCTAGAATAAGTCGCCATAAGGCCCTCTGAAATTGTTAATTGGTAGCTTAGCCAAAAAATGGCACACATTGTAACCCTAAATCCCCCCCGCAGAGAAGATTGGTTAACGCAACTTGCCGATGTTATAACCGATCCGGACGATCTGCTGCATATTTTAGATCTGGATGCTGATAAAGAGTTGTTGGCGGGGCGCGATGCTCGTCGGCTTTTTGCCTTGCGCGTACCGCGAGCTTTTGTCGCTCGTATGGAAAAAGGCAATCCGAATGACCCACTCTTACGCCAGGTTTTAACCTCCAGAGAGGAATTTATTGCCGCACCCGGCTTTAGCACCGACCCTCTTGAGGAACAGCACAGCGTGGTGCCCGGTTTGCTGCATAAGTACCGCAATCGTGCATTGTTGCTGGTAAAAGGCGGCTGTGCGGTCAACTGCCGCTATTGCTTCCGCCGCCATTTCCCCTATTCCGATAATCAGGGTAATAAACGCAACTGGCAGGCAGCTATCGCCTATATCAGTGAGCATCCTGAACTGGACGAGATCATTTTCTCCGGCGGCGATCCGCTGATGGCAAAAGATCATGAGCTCGACTGGCTGATCGGCGAACTGGAAGCTATCCCGCATATTAAGCGCTTACGCATTCACAGCCGACTGCCGATTGTGATCCCGGCGCGCATCACCGATACGCTGGTTGAACGCCTTACGCAATCACGGTTGCAGGTCATTCTGGTGAACCATATCAACCATGCCAATGAGATTGGGGATGAGTTCAGGGCAGCCATGAAGAATTTACGGCAGGCGGGCGTCACGCTACTTAATCAAAGCGTTCTGCTACGCCATGTGAATGACAATGCGCAGACGCTCGCAGACCTGAGCAATGCTTTGTTCGATGCGGGTGTGATGCCGTATTACCTGCATGTGCTGGATAAAGTGCAGGGGGCCGCGCATTTCATGGTGAGTGACGACGAAGCCAGAATGATTATGCGTGAACTGCTGACGTTAATTTCGGGCTATATGGTGCCTAAACTGGCGCGTGAGATTGGCGGTGAGCCGAGTAAAACGCCGCTGGATTTGCAACTGCGGCAAAGCTAATTCGAGTGGCTTAAGTTTATCCACCCTATAAATGAAGGGTTTAGTAGGTCGGGTAAGCGCTGCGCCACCCGACATCATAAATCGCCGCTAGATCAATTCGGGCACTTATAAACCTGACCAGTCATTTTGCTGGCAGTCGGTGCAAAGCTCGACAGCAGGTTTTGAGTCGGGCTGCTCACGCCGTAAAGCACGTTGCCGCCCATTGCCGCAGCGTTATTACGCAGCGCATTTGCCGCACCACGCATAGAACCGCCTTCACTGCCTTGCTGCCCGGAAAACCAGTTACTTTGCTCACCGGTTGCATTTCCTAACAACTGACATTCATTACCAGGCTTATCCTCAACAAAACGGACGCCCTGCCCACCGGCAGAAAGATCATTGCTGGTGCTACATCCTGCCAGCAGCAGCGCTGCTACAGCCATTCCTGCTGAAACTTTAATGCGCATGTTGTTCCCCGTTATCAATGCTGTCTTGAAAAGTAGCGGGCCGTCATCGCCCGGTGAGATCTTATACCAGACTGCGGCCCAAAAGAAAAAACCCTCAGGCATTTCTGCCTGAGGGTTTTTTTAACACGGTGTTATGAACACACCAGGTGTTGGGGCAATTACATCATGCCGCCCATGCCACCCATGCCGCCCATACCTGCGCCGCCTAAGTCAGGAGCGTCAGATTTTGGCAGGTCGGTAACCATGCACTCGGTGGTGATCATCAGGCCAGCCACAGATGCCGCGTACTGCAGAGCAGAACGAGTCACTTTGGTTGGATCCAGGATACCCATGTCGATCATGTTGCCGTATTCTTCAGTTGCTGCGTTGTAACCGTAGTTACCGTCGCCCGCTTTCACGTTGTTAGCAACAACAGATGGCTCTTCGCCGCAGTTCAGAACGATCTGACGCAGTGGAGCTTCCATCGCGCGCAGCGCAACTTTGATACCCACGTTCTGGTCTTCGTTCTGGCCACGCAGTTCAGACAGTTTGCTTGCTACGCGAATCAGCGCAACACCACCACCGGCAACCACGCCTTCTTCAACCGCAGCACGGGTAGCGTGCAGGGCATCTTCAACGCGTGCTTTTTTCTCTTTCATTTCAACTTCGGTAGCCGCACCGACTTTGATTACCGCAACGCCGCCAGCCAGTTTAGCTACGCGCTCTTGCAGTTTTTCACGGTCGTAATCAGAAGTTGCTTCTTCGATCTGCTGACGAATCTGAGACACACGGCCCTGGATTGCAGCTTCTTCACCTGTACCATCGATGATGGTTGTGGTGTCTTTGTTGATAACGATACGCTTAGCAGTACCCAGATCTTCCAGTGTCGCTTTTTCCAGCTCCATACCGATCTCTTCAGAGATTACGGTACCACCAGTCAGGGTTGCGATATCTTGCAGCATAGCTTTACGACGGTCGCCGAAGCCAGGTGCTTTAACAGCAGCCACTTTCACGATGCCACGCATGGTGTTAACAACCAGAGTAGCCAGCGCTTCGCCTTCAACATCTTCAGCGATGATCAGCAGTGGTTTGCCCGCTTTCGCAACGGCTTCCAGAACTGGCAGCATTTCACGGATGTTGGAGATTTTTTTGTCCGCCAGCAGAATGAACGGGCTTTCCAGCTCGATTGAACCGGTTTCTGGCTTATTGATGAAGTAAGGAGACAGGTAGCCACGGTCGAACTGCATACCTTCTACAACGTCCAGCTCGTCTTGCAGGCCGGTGCCTTCTTCAACGGTGATAACGCCTTCTTTGCCCACTTTCTCCATCGCTTCAGCGATCAGAGTACCCACGGTTTCGTCGGAGTTAGCAGAGATAGTACCAACCTGAGCGATGGCTTTAGAGTCAGAGCAAGGAACAGACAACGCTTTCAGCTCTTCAACAGCGGCGATAACAGCTTTATCGATACCGCGTTTCAGGTCCATTGGGTTCATACCCGCAGCAACAGCTTTCAGGCCTTCGGTGATGATGGACTGAGCCAGAACGGTTGCAGTAGTGGTACCGTCGCCCGCAGCGTCGTTCGCTTTAGAGGCAACTTCTTTAACCATCTGCGCACCCATGTTCTCAAACTTGTCTTCCAGTTCGATTTCACGTGCTACAGAAACACCATCTTTAGTGATAGTCGGTGCACCGAAAGATTTATCCAGAACTACGTTACGGCCTTTAGGACCGAGGGTAACTTTCACTGCATCTGCCAGTACGTTAACGCCACGCAGCATTTTCACACGAGCGTCGTTACCGAATTTTACGTCTTTAGCTGCCATTGTTCTTTTCCCTTAAATTCGTTTAATTTGCTAGTGGATTACGCTTCAACAATCGCCAGAATGTCGCTTTCTGCCATGATCAACACTTCTTCATTGTCGATCTTCTCAGACTTAACACCGTAGCCATCGTTGAAAATCACGATATCGCCAACTTTCACGTCCAGCGGTTGCACGTTACCGTTTTCCAGGATGCGGCCTTTACCGACAGCGATGATTTCGCCACGAGTTGATTTACCAGCTGCGCTGCCGGTCAGAACGATGCCGCCCGCAGATTTAGATTCAACTTCTTTACGTTTGACGATGACACGGTCATGTAATGGACGAATGCTCATGTGATAGCTCTCCTTTGAGAAAGTCAGTATCAGTTATTTAGGTAACGCCGGCCCGAAATGGGTTATCGGCTGGTGACCTGAGAGATGGGGATGAGCCTTCCCCCCTTCAAGGGGGGAAAACAAAAAAAATTTCGATTTTTAACGATTGTGACGATCGTCGTTATCGCGGTCGTCGAGCTGCTTCGGCGCATCATCTTTACGTTGATACTCGCCATCGAAGGTTGAACCGCCGCCCGTACCTGCGCTAAAACCACCGCCTGGGGTGCGTGAAAAACGCAGATGCGGCATCAGTTTTAATGTCAGATGTTTCTGTACCGGTGGCAATAACAACAGCAGGCCGAGGAAATCAGTGAAGAAACCTGGTAACAGCAACAACAAACCGGCGATGATCAGTGACACGCTTTTAATCATCTCTGCGGCAGGGCTCTCACCCACAGCCATTTTCTGCTGCATCAGCATAAAATTCTTAAAGCCCTGGTTACGAACCAGTGACATACCAATAACTGAGGTGAATATCACCAGCACCAGCGTCAGGAAAACACCCATCACGTGGGCAACCTGAATAAATAACGAAATCTCTATGTAGACATAAAGAAAAATGGCAATTAACGGTATCCAGCGCACCGTATACTCCTATAGTTGAGCAAGCCCCCTCAGGCACTTGCAAGAATAAGTTAGCGATAAGCACAGCCAAAGAGATGGCGACGCCTTAGCCAAAAATCAATCTAAGCGCCGCATTATTTTTTTGGAAATTTTCAACAATTGATCAACATCACATATTAATAATTGTTATGTAAGAAGGATGTTAATAAGTGATCCAGATTACTGCTTTTCGCTATCATCAGCATATCATCACGGCATTACGATCGAATATGGACATAATCGTCGGTCTATTCATGGCACAACCAGAGATCCTGTGCGTGCAGTGATCAATCAATGGCAGCTTTAATTAAGAAGGTTCACATGTTAAATAACATTCGTATCGAAGAAGATTTGTTGGGTACCAGGGAAGTGCCAGCGGATGCCTATTATGGTGTTCATACTCTGAGAGCGATTGAAAACTTCTACATCAGTAACAGCAAAATCAGTGACATACCTGAATTTGTTCGTGGCATGGTCATGGTTAAGAAAGCGGCGGCAATGGCGAACAAGGAGTTGCAAACCATTCCGAAAAGCATCGCTAACACCATTATTCAGGCCTGTGATGAAGTGCTAAATAACGGCAAGTGCATGGATCAATTCCCGGTGGACGTTTACCAGGGCGGTGCCGGTACTTCCGTCAACATGAACACCAACGAAGTGCTCGCCAACATTGGGCTTGAGCTGATGGGCCACCAGAAAGGTGAGTACCAGTACCTGAATCCAAACGACCATGTGAACAAGTGCCAGTCCACCAACGATGCCTATCCAACCGGTTTCCGCATCGCGGTGTACGCCTCTATTGTGAAACTGATTGATGCCATCAATCAGTTAGGCGAAGGTTTCCAGCGCAAAGCCGTTGAGTTCGAAAACATCTTGAAAATGGGCCGCACTCAGTTACAAGATGCCGTCCCAATGACGCTGGGCCAGGAATTCCACGCATTCAACGTGCTGCTGAACGAAGAAACACGTAACCTGCTGCGCACCGCAGAACTGCTGCTGGAAGTGAACCTCGGCGCAACCGCCATCGGTACCCGCCTGAATACTCCTGAAGGCTACCAGCAACTGGCAGTGCAGAAACTGGCGGAAGTCAGCAACCTGCCATGCGTTCCGGCTGAAGACCTGATTGAAGCGACCTCCGACTGCGGCGCTTACGTCATGGTGCACAGCTCGCTCAAACGCCTGGCGGTGAAAATGTCGAAGATCTGTAATGACCTTCGTCTGCTCTCCTCCGGCCCACGCTCTGGCCTGAACGAAATCAATCTGCCAGAACTGCAAGCGGGCTCTTCCATTATGCCTGCCAAAGTGAACCCGGTAATTCCAGAAGTGGTTAACCAGGTTTGCTTCAAAGTCATCGGGAACGACATCACTGTCACCATGGCTTCCGAAGCGGGTCAGTTGCAGTTGAACGTTATGGAGCCGGTGATTGGGCAGGCAATGTTCGAGTCCATTCACATCCTGACCAACGCCTGCTACAACCTGCTGGAAAAATGCATTAACGGTATCACCGCAAATAAAGAAGTGTGCGAAAACTACGTCTACAACTCGATTGGTATCGTGACTTATCTGAACCCGTTCATTGGCCACCACAATGGCGATATCGTCGGGAAGATTTGTGCGGAAACCGGTAAAAGCGTGCGTGAAGTGGTGCTGGAGCGTGGACTGCTTACGGAAGCGGAGCTGGACGATATTTTCTCCATCAACAACCTGATGCATCCGGTATATAAAGCGAAGCGTTATACCGATGAAAGCGAACAGTAATTTCTTCGGGTAGTTCACAAAAGGCACGTCCAACAGGACGTGCCTTTTTCATTTGTGGGAACAACAATTACACAACAAATAATTTTCAAATAATCAAACACAAGGAAGGCAATTATGTTTGGAGCAGAACTCGTTATCGTGCTTTTAGCGATATATCTTGGGGCCCGGCTAGGCGGTATAGGTATTGGCTTTGCTGGCGGTTTCGGTGTGTTGGTTTTAACGCTTATTTTCCAGGTTAAGCCCGGCGCTATCCCCTTCGACGTTATTGAAATCATCATGGCCGTTATCGCCGCCATTGCTGCCATGCAGGTGGCGGGCGGTATGGACTATCTGGTGAGTCTGGCTGAAAAGCTGCTGCGTCGTCACCCAAAATACATCACATTCCTCGCCCCGCTCGTTACCTGGTTTATGACCATTCTGGCGGGAACGGGTCACACCGCTTTCTCAACGCTTCCGGTCATTACTGAAGTTGCGAAAGAGCAAGGCATTCGCCCCTCACGCCCTCTCTCTATCGCCGTTGTCGCTTCACAAATCGCGATTACCGCTTCGCCAATTTCTGCAGCCGTCGTCTTCTTCGCAGGCATCCTCGAACCGATGGGCGTCAGCTACCTGACGCTATTGAGCATCTGTATTCCAGTGACATTAGTCGCTGTATTACTGACCGCCGTAGTGTGCAACTTCCTTGGCTGTGAGCTGAAAGACGATCCGGTTTATCAGGAGCGTCTTGCTAAAGGCGAAGTGAAACTGCGCGGCAGCCAGGTTTTTGAGTTGAAACCTCATGCTAAACGTTCGGTGCTGCTGTTCCTGATCGGGATTGTGGCGGTGATGTTCTACGCTACCGCCATCAGCGATACCGTGGGCCTGATTCAAAACCCCGTTCTGCCGCGTAACGAAGCGATTGTGGTGTTCATGCTGACCATCGCGACGCTGATTTGTATCACCTGTAAAATCGACACCGGTGAAATCCTCAATGCCAGCACCTTTAAATCCGGGATGAGCGCTTGTATCTGCGTGCTGGGCGTGGCGTGGCTGGGCGATACCTTCGTCAAAAACCATATCCAGGATATTCAGGCCGTTGCCGGTGATTTGCTGCAAAGCTATCCGTGGCTGTTAGCGGTGGTGCTGTTCTTCGCCGCCACGCTGCTTTATTCCCAGGCTGCCACCACCAAAGCCCTGATGCCTGCTGCGCTGTTGCTGGGCGTTACCCCGCTGACAGCAGTGGCCTCTTTCGCCGCGGTTTCCGCCTTGTTCGTCCTGCCAACCTATCCAACTTTATTGGCGGCGGTGGAAATGGACGACACCGGCTCAACGCGCATCGGCAAATACGTGTTTAACCATGCGTTCTTAATTCCTGGCGTGATCGCTATTACGCTGTGCGTCATCCTCGGCTTCATTGTCGGTGGCCTGATTCTGTAAATCTTTTAAAACACGGGTCGCCCTGCGGCCCGTTTAACACCACCCCTCTTTTCCCCATGCTATAGTCAACCGCTCTTTCCCAAGATACGAGGTTAGCTATGCCGACTACACAGGCTGTTGTCATCCTTTGTACCGCCCCAGACGAAGCCACCGCTCAGGAACTTGCCGCCCTTGTACTGGCTGAAAAGCTCGCGGCCTGCGTCACCTTATTACCCGGTGCAACATCGCTCTATTACTGGGAAGGGAAAATGGAACAGGAGTATGAGGTGCAGATGCTGCTCAAGAGCGACATCGCCCATCAGGAAGCTCTGCTGGCGTGCCTGAAATCGCATCATCCTTATCAAACCCCTGAATTACTGGTTCTGCCAGTTACCCACGGAGATAGTGAATACCTCTCATGGCTCTACGCATCTTTGCGCTAATTTTTGCGCTTTTTAGTTCACACGCTTTTGCAGGCCTGTTCGATAACCAGAGCAAATCACAGTTTGTTCCCGTCGATCAGGCATTTGCTTTCGATTTTCAGCAATCTGAAAACCAGCTCAGCCTAAACTGGCAGATAAAGCCGGGTTACTACCTGTATCGCCAGCAGATCAAAGTCAACGCGACGCAGGCCGAACTGGCTCCGCTTGCGTTGCCGAAAGGGACCTGGCACGAGGACGAGTTCTACGGTAAGACCGAGATCTACACGGGCCAGCTTAATCTGCCGGTGGCGATAAACCGCGCCGCAAAAGGCGCGACGATTAGCGTGACGTATCAGGGCTGTGCTGAAGCCGGTTTCTGTTATCCGCCAGAAACACGTGTTGTGCCGTTGAGTGAGGTAGCTGCGATTGAGGAAGGTGGCCCGCGTCCTGGCCCTCTCCCCCAGGAGAGGGGCCCAGAAAACTCCGCCCCCACGCAACTGCCTTTCACAGCGCTTTGGGCTTTCCTGCTCGGGATTGGCATCGCCTTCACGCCGTGCGTGCTGCCGATGTACCCGCTGATCTCCGGCATAGTGCTTGGCGGTAAACAGCGTTTATCCACCGCCCGCGCCCTGCTCCTGACTTTTGTCTACGTGCAGGGAATGGCGCTTACCTACACCGCACTGGGTCTTGTCGTCGCCGCGGCGGGGCTGCAATTCCAGGCTGCATTGCAACACCCTTATGTGCTTATCGGCTTGTCTGCGCTGTTTGTCGTGCTAGCCGCATCGATGTTTGGACTGTTTACCCTACAACTCCCGTCATCTCTGCAAACGCGTCTCACGCTGATGAGTAATCGCCAACAAGGCGGTTCTGCGGGGGGGGTCTTTGCGATGGGCGCATTAGCGGGACTGATCTGTTCGCCCTGCACCACCGCCCCGCTGAGTGCCATCCTGCTGTATATCGCCCAAAGCGGAAACATGTGGCTGGGCGGCGGTACGCTCTATCTCTATGCGTTAGGCATGGGTCTGCCGCTGATGCTGATCACCGTTTTCGGCAACCGCCTGCTGCCGAAAAGCGGCCCATGGATGGAAACTGTCAAAATCGTTTTTGGTTTTGTGATCCTCGCCCTACCGGTATTCCTGCTGGAACGCATACTGGGAGATACGTGGGGTATCCGACTATGGGGATTACTTGGCGTGGCATTCTTTAGCTGGGCGTTTATCACCAGCCTGCACGCGACAAAATCATGGATGCGCGTAGTGCAGATAATCCTCCTCGGGGCGGCTTTAATCAGCGCAAAACCGCTGCAGGACTGGGCGTTTGGCACGACCACCGCCGCCACACTGGCGCATCTGAATTTCACAAAAATTGCTAACGTTGAGCAGCTTGATCGGGCTCTCGCAAATGCAAAAGGCAAACCGGTGATGCTCGATTTCTACGCCGACTGGTGTGTGGCCTGCAAAGAGTTTGAGAAATACACCTTTAGCGATGTTCAGGTGCAGCAACAGTTAGCGAACACCGTTTTGCTTCAGGCGGATGTCACCGCCAACAACGCGCAGGACGCGGCGCTATTAAAGCATTTACAGGTTTTAGGCCTGCCAACCATTGTGTTCTTTGATAGCACTGGACGTGAACAGCCCAATTCACGCGTGACCGGTTTTATGGATGCCGAGGCTTTCAGTACGCATTTGCGCAATCGAGCGCAGTAAACAACACTAATGTGGGACAAACCGTTGAACGACGGAGGAGAAAACCGTGCAACGCGAAGACGTACTAGAGCACGCCCTACACGTCCTTGAACGTGAGGGAATTGCCAGCACTACCCTTGAGATGGTTGCAGCCGAAGCGGACCATCCGGTGAAAGAGATCAGGAATTTCTGGCCCGACAGCGAAGCGTTACTGTACGACGCCTTGCGTTATTTGAGCCAACAGATTGACGTCTGGCGACGTCAGTTACTGCTCAACGACGAACTGTCGCTTGAGCAAAAAGTGCTGAAGCGCTACGAGGCGTTAAGCGAATGCGTGAACAAACAGCGTTATCCGGGCTGCCTGTTTATTGCGGCCTGCACGTTTTACCCGGATGCATCACATCCTGTTCATCAGTTAGCTGACCAACAGAAAAAGGCGGCCTGGGAATTTACTCACGAACTCCTGACGCAGCTTGAAGTAGATGACCCAACAATGGTGGCGCATCAAATGGAGCTGGTGTTAGAGGGCTGCCTGAGCCGTTTGCTGGTTAAACGCAGCCAGGCTGACATCGAAACCGCCCGTAGACTGGCCGAGGACATCCTACGATTTGCGCAGTGTCGACAAGGTGGCGCTCTGACATGATGAGGTGTTTTTTCACCATTCTGAATGAAAAGCAGACAGTTAAACGCATTTAACCGCTTTTTTATCTCAAAGCCGTTGACGCCTAACGGCCTTTACGGTTTAATGCGCCCCGTTGCCCGGATAGCTCAGTCGGTAGAGCAGGGGATTGAAAATCCCCGTGTCCTTGGTTCGATTCCGAGTCCGGGCACCACTATTTAGAAGAACCCGCCTATGGCGGGTTTTTTGCTTTTGGAAAACCGAATACCACGAGCAAGAATCCTCACCTAAGCCTGATTTTGACTACAGGCACTTTTCACGTAATTTCTCCACCACTGCGCTCGCCAGTTCCTCAGGGCACGCAAAACCCGAGTCAACCCGATGCGTTAGCAGCTCAGAGCCATATTGACGGGTAATTTGCGGCAGACAGGCGTCATGGAAGGCTTTTACGTCTTCAAAATATTCCAGCTTATATTTGTTCTCACCGACCCGCCCACGCGCCATACAGGCGTTAAAGCAGGACTCCGCGTCCCGATCGATATAGACCACCAGATCGATCTTCGGATAACTCTTCAGGTACTCCTTAATCTGATAGAAATAGGACATGTACCTGGCCGAGGGCTGTTCAGTGATCAGGAAATTCACATGGCAGAACACAATATCGCTAAATAGCGAACGTTCGATAACGTAGTTACCATCCGGAATACCCTTTAAAAGAGTCTGCCGACAAGCGGTTATGTAGAGCTGAAAGGCTACCCTTGCGTCTGCATCATTTGGGTTTTCAATAAACACCTGAAGCAGTTCAAGAAATACAGGGTCTTCATCCACAGGTTCTTTTAAAACATGCCAGTTGATGCCTGTTTTTTCTGATAACGAGGCCGCCAAAGGATCCAGCAAAGTGGTTTTTCCTGCGGCAATATTCGCCTCAATAGCGACAATCTTCATGGCAATATCTCTATGAATTAATTTCCTGATGAGGAATCAGCTAGCAGATCTTGGTTCATCTTCGGGCAGAATGGCACTTCGCACGAAAGGTATTCCTGATATTCAGCAACGTTCAGCAGGGGCTGCTCTCCGCAAAGTTCCTGCTCACCGTAGTCGACACGCGCTGAAAATTTCCTGAAGAAATTCATCATGATAATTTCACACTATTTGGAGGGGCTCCCCTATCATGAATAAGGGAGCATCGGGTTTATGCTTTTCTAGCGCTGTAAACTTCATCACCAGAGAACGACGGTTCGGCCCAGAAATTGATATTGAACTGTGCGTCGTCGGTCATCTCGATACGGTGCCAGTACTGCGGCGGGCTGGTCGCGAAGTTACCTGCATTAATCACGACTTTCACTTCTGGCTCTGTCGACTCTGCATTCGCGAAGCCGTAATAGGTAACCGTCCCTTCCATCACACAAAGCTGGCCGAAAATACCGGCGGCGGTGTTGTGATGGCTCAGGAGCGCAGCAGGAACATTCTCTTTAGTAAAGAAAGGGGTTGAACGTTTAATCGTCCAGTTTTTAGGGATTCTGTGATGGCTCATAATTGACTCCGGCTCTAAAGATGCATTTAAAATACATCTTTGATTTATGCCTGTAAAGAGTTTTTGATAATAAATCTCATTATCAATGAGCGTATAAATTTCGCCGGATAGCCGCTCCCCTCTACAACACCAGCGTCATAAAACGGCTATTCGGGTCGGGTTGATAATCAGCGAACGGCTCGCAATCCACAAACCCGTGCTTACGATAGAGTTGATGGCAGGCTGCAAATCCCGGTTGTGTCCCTGTTTCTAAGCTCAGGCGCTGTAAACCCCTTTCACGGGCAACGTGCAGAATGTGAACTAAAAACTGATTCGCCACGCCACGGCGCAGGAACGCCGTCGCAGTGCGCATTGATTTCAGCTCACCGTGCTCTGTATTCAACATTTTCAGCGCGCCAATCCCGGCTAGCTGCTCCCCTTCCCATGCAGACCAAAATGTCACGGCAGGGTCACAAAGCTTTTGTACATCCAGTGCATGGCTGCTCTCTGGCGGAGATTGCTCCAGCATGCCGGAAATATGGTAGGCCACTAAGTTCTGAACGGCGGGATGGGTAAGATCGTCAATTTTGATGGTGAACATTTTCAGTATCCAGAGGTTGCTTTAATTATTAATAACATATTTGCAACATCAAAGCCGACTACCGAACGATCGTCCAATAACGATTACTTATGACGGGAATTTCTAATGCAGGGAGTGGACTGGCAAAAACGAAAAAACCCGCCGAAGCGGGTTTTAAAATTCTAGCTTAGTTAACGCTAACCTTACAGGCTAGTTACGTTACCAGCTGCTGGGCCTTTAGCGCCGTTCTCGATGGTGAAGGAAACTTTCTGGCCTTCATCAAGAGATTTGTAGCCATCGTTCTGGATAGCAGAGAAGTGTACGAACAGGTCTTTAGAACCGTCGTCTGGAGTGATGAAGCCGAAACCTTTATCAGCGTTGAACCATTTTACCAGACCAGTCATTTTGTTAGACATGAATATTACCTTTTGATTTAAGTGTGCCTTACGGCGATTTGGTATGCTTTACAGATTTTATGAAGCGGTAGAGGAGCACACGACAAAGGGTATCCAGGGATGACTCTTGAAGGACTGCTTTACTGAGTTGCTTTAAAGGTCTGTACGTCAAACCGATGGATGTATTAACTCATGCTTAGGCGATGAATGACAAGGATTATTTTAGCCGTCCACAGGTCTGGAGCTAAAAACGCCCAGTTTTAGCGCTTCGCTTGAAGGGGGTAGAGAGCACTCCCCTACCCCCACCGCTAATTAGGTTAACCATTTGTTAGTAATCGATTTTAGCCACCCGACGAAGCGCTTCAGGCGTCGCTTCCGGCAGGCCAAAAAACGCCATATAAGCAGGAATCATCTCAAATAACATATCTGTTCCAGCTTGTATCTGGCAGTCTCTTTCCATTGCTGCACGTAAAAAAGGTGTGATTTCGGCCTTCATCACCACTTCCCCCACGAAACTTCCCGGCGTTATCGCGTTCACATCCACCGGCAGTTCATCTCCTGGATTCATGCCGAGCGGCGTTGCGTTCACCACGATTGAAAACGCTTTGGGGTTGCGCAAACCCGTCAGCACATTGAGCGCCGGATAATGCTGCCGCAGCCGTTTTGCCAGCGCTTCACTGCTCGCCTCCCGGCTATCAAACAGCGCCAATGTATCGACGCTGGCGGCAGCCAGAGACGCGGCAATAGCGGAACCAACCCCACCGCTGCCCACAACCAGCGCACTGGCGCCTTGCACCGAAATTCCCTTGCGCAACACGCCACGCACAAAACCGTCGCCATCAAACATATCGCCGCGCAGGCTGCCATCTGGCTCAAGACGAATAGCGTTGCAGGCCCCGGCAATTTGCGCGGTTGGGCTAAGACTATGGACTAATCCACACGTCGAGACTTTGTGCGGCATGGTCACCAGCGCCCCAATAATATTGGTCAGACGAAATAAAGAAGGAATAAGTTGCGCATAATCTTCAGCTTTCACCCCCATCGGCACCACTTTGAGATCAATACCTTGTTCTTCAAACCAGGGGTTATAAATCATCGGCGCTTTAAACGTGGTGGTCGGGTAGCCCAGATGAGCGATTAAACGGGTGTTGCCACTGATTTCCATTGCATCTACCTCTTTGACGGCGTCGCAGATTTTTAGCGACGCCGTTGCGCATCATTAATTAATCGGCCAGTTCAATACGTTTGATATCGCCAAGAATAAAGACATACGAGAAGACGCCCAGCAGTGCCGCGCCCCCGATGTACACCAGCGCATAGAAGAAGTTACCCGTTGCGGCGACGATAAAACCAATAATCAGCGGCGTAATAATCGAGGCCAGATTTGAGCAAAAGTTAAACAAGCCACCGGTCAGGCCCGCCAGGTTTTTTGGTGCCATATCAGAAATCAGCGTCCAACCCAGGCCCACCATGCCTTGCCCGAAGAAGGCCACCGACATCACCGTAATGACCAGCGCATCGGTCGGCATCCAGTTTGCGGAGATAATCAGGCTCGCCATCAACAAACCAGAAATAATAGGCAGCTTACGGGCGATGTTCACCGAGCCGGTGCGTTTGAGGATTTGGTCAGACACCCACCCACCAAACATCACGCCCACGGCAGCGGCGAGGAACGGCAAAATAGCGAAGAAGCCCACTTTCAGCCATGGCATATGGCGCTCGGTTGCAAGATAAGTCGGGAACCAGGTCAGGAAAAAGACCAGCGTCGTGTTCCCTGCAAATTGACCAATACCCGCGCCAAGGATCTGGCGGCACTTTACGAGTTTGCCGACGTTCGCCCAGCTAAAGTTCATCTTCGGCTCAGGTTCGGCCTCTTTATGATCGTGGCCGATATATTCCAGCTCAAGCTGATTAGCCGTTTTTGACTCGTGCGGCTCGTGGTAAAAACGCCACCACACCAGCACAAATAAAATCCCCACCACGCCAACCGTAATAAACAGCGCGCGCCAGCCGAACGTCTCCATAATAAAGAACAACAGCGGGGCAAACGCCGCCAGGCCGATGTATTCCCCCACGGTATATACCGCCGTCGCACGCGCACGTTCATGCTGCGGGAACCACTTGCCCACCACGCGACTGTTCACCGGGAAGCACGGCGCTTCACTGATCCCCAACCCTAAGCGGCAGAGCAGCAGGGTTTTTAGGCCCATCGTTAAACCGTGGAATAAAGTAAACGCCGACCAGAAAAATAGCGCCAGGGCGTAAGTGACTTTGTTTCCGAAACGATCGAGAAAAATGCCTCCGGGGATTTGCATCGCCGCGTAAGTCCAGGCGAACGCCGAGAACACAATCCCCATGGTTGCCGCGCCGATACCGAGATCTGCGCTCAGTTGCGGCGCAGCAATGCCTAACACCGTGCGGTCGAGGTAGTTAATCATCGTCCCAATCGCCAGAAGGGTCAGAATAACCAATCGGGTTCGGGATCGTTTTACAACACCAGCTTTCGGGGCGGCGATGTCGCCCTGGCCATAACTCGCCATGGTTTATTCCTCGGTCTGTTGTTTGTAGGTTACAGGTGTTTAAATTGAACCTTACGGTTCATTATTATTTTAACGGACTTGCATTGCAGCCAGGCGAACCGCCGCATTGGTTGCGCCATACTGTTGGTAATCCCCACGCCGCTCGACCAGTTCAAAGAAGAAACGATCGGGGCGGAAAGGTGGCGTATAAACGTGCAAAAACTCCTGTTGGCGGGCGTCACGTTCATACAGAATGTCCAGCCGCTCAAGCCCTTGTAACAGCGCGTTGTTTGCCCCGTAACGTGCCAGCAAATCTTCATAATAATTGGCAGGAATGGGCAGGACTTTCAAACCTTTAGATCGCAAACCTTCTACCGTCGCAGGTAAATCATCACACGCAAACGCCGCATGTTGCAGGCCAGTTCCCTGATAGCTCGCCACCGAACGGGCAATTTGCGTATCCAGACTGTGCGACATATTCAGCGGCAGGCGGATGGAATGACACGGGCTATGCATCACCTGGCTTCTGACCAACCCGTACGGGTCCGGCACGCTCAATTCGTTATCCAACTCAAAGCCAAACACCGCGCGGAAAAACATAATCCAGTTATCGCGGCTGCCTTCCACCAGCCCTAACGCCAGGTGATCAATCCCGCGAAGCTGGCCGCTATTGGCTGTATCTGAAAGGTTGAAATCCGTCTGATAAATATCGCTTTCGCCCTGCTCCGGAGCTTCTATCAGATAGATCAAACTCCCGTCTGGGGCGCAAATCGCCGCCAGCGCCCGCTCGTCTGGGCCATGCTCTTCATGCCAGATCGGGTAGCCGTAATCCTGCGCCCGCTGCAAAACATTCGCCGCGCCTTTGACACGCCAGGCCATCGCGCAGAGCGAAACGCCGTGACGACGATGAAACTCATCCGCCCAACTGTGCGCCTGGTGATTGATAATCACATTCACGCCGCCGTTACGCCAAAGGGAAACATCTTTTGAACGATGCTCGCCCGCCTGCGCAAAGCCCAGCGGCTGGAGCGCTTCGCCTAACGCCACCGCGTCTTTGGCATCGGTAGCAAACTCTAAAAACTCAATGCCCTGGTAAGCGGCCTGCGGCGCGCTATGGAACAGTTGCGCATCAATGTGCGGATTACTTTTCCAGGTCTGTTCCTCAAGCCACAGCAGCGAGCGATAACCGTCTTTGGCCGTCGGCGCATTTGGCGTTGCGCGGAAGCTATCGTTGAAAATCTCCAGCGACCACGGGCCATGGTAGCCTTTCTCGGTCAGCAAACGGGTGAACTCCACCACCGGCAATTCGCCCTGGCCGGGGAAGCAGCGGAAATGACGGCTCCATTCCAGCACATCCATTTTCATCAGCGGTGCATCGGCCAGTTGCAGGAAGGTGATTTTATCGACCGGAATATCATCAAGATTAATCAGTTGATCGCCAAGTGACAGCACATGGAAGCTGTCGAGCACCAGCCCCAGCGCCGGGCTATTAACCTGCTTCACACGCTCCCACGCCTGGCGATAACGGTTCACATGGGTGCCCCAGGCCAGGGCTTCATACCCGACGGTGATTTCATTTTGTTGCGCCAGCTCCGCAAGATGCGCGAGATCGCTGACCTGCAAATCAATATTTCCTGAACAATCGGGTGCCACATTGCTACACAGCAACATGGTGTTGCATCCCAGCTCGTGCATCAGCGCAAATTTACGCCGCGCACGTTCCAGGTTGCTGGCAAACTGCGGGCGTGAAGCCCCTTCAAAGTCGCGAAACGGCTGGAACAACGTGATCGTCAGCCCCAGGTCGGCCGCCATTTTCCGTACGTCGGCAGGCGTTCCCGGGTAATAAAGCAGATCGTTTTCGAAGATTTCTACGCCGTCAAAACCAGCAGCCGAGATTGCGGCCAGTTTTTCAGGCAACGTGCCAGAGATAGATACGGTTGCAATAGAACGCTGCATGATAGCTCCTGGTCTGTCGGGGAAAGTCGGTTAATGTTGTATCATTTGGTTCATATTGCAAATTTATAGTTAATTAATTGTCACTGCAGATCACACGTTCAGAAGTTAAAAAAAATAGCGGGCGATTACCGAACAAAACAAAGTGGGGTTACACTTTTCAGTCACTCCCAGGCAACCAAAAGGCAGACACAACATGTCAGATAATAACTACCAGGTTCCAAAGGTTTGGACGTGGAACAAAAGCGATAGCGGCACCTTTTCAAACATCAACCGTCCGATTGCAGGCCCGACGCACGAGCGCACGCTGCCCATCGGCAAACACCCGTTGCAGCTTTATTCTCTTGGCACGCCTAACGGGCAGAAGGTCACCATTCTGCTAGAGGAACTGCTGGCGCTAGGCGTAAGCGAGGCCGAATATGACGCGCATCTGATTCGTATTGGTGAAGGGGATCAGTTCTCAAGCGGTTTTGTGGACGTCAACCCGAACTCGAAAATTCCGGCGTTGATGGACCATTCGGTAACGCCACCCATTCGCGTATTTGAATCGGGCGCCATTCTGCTTTATCTCGCCGAGAAGTTCGGGCATTTCCTGCCAAAAGAGATTGCGGCGCGCACCGAAGCATTAAACTGGCTGTTCTGGCTGCAAGGCTCCGCGCCCTATCTCGGCGGCGGCTTTGGCCATTTCTACAATTATGCGCCAATGAAAATTGAGTACGCGATCAACCGCTTTACCATGGAAGCCAAGCGCCAGTTAGATGTGCTCGACAGGCAACTGGCGACGCATCGTTTTATCGCCGGAGAAGAATATACGATTGCGGATATCGCCATCTGGCCATGGTACGGCAGCCTGGCAAAAGGTGGGTTGTATGACGCGGCAGAGTTCCTTGATATCGCGTCATATAAAAACTTCGTGCGTTGGGCCGATGAAGTGGCAAACCGCCCTGCGGTGAAACGCGGGCGCATCGTGAATCGCACATTTGGAGAGCCGTCTGAGCAGTTGCACGAGCGCCACGATGCATCTGATTTTGAACTGCGCACCGAGGACAAACGTCAGTCTTAGTCATCCTACAGGGCTGTGGATCCGCAGCCCTGCTTCCCCATTTCCCGGCGTTTAAACCAAATATTTGCGGAACCAGTCGATAGTCCGCGACCACGCCAGCTCCGCAGCCGCTTTGTCATAGCGCGGGGTCGAATCATTGTGAAACCCATGATTCACGCCCGGATAAACATACCCTTCATACACTTTATGATTGGCTTTCAGCGCCGCTTCATACGCGGGCCAGCCCTCATTGATACGAGAATCCAGCTCGCCGTAATGCAGCAGCAAAGGTGCTTTAATTCGCGGCACATCTTCCACTTTTGGCTGACGCCCGTAGAACGGCACGGCGGCAGCTAATTCCGGATACGCAACTGCAGCGGCATTCGCCACGCCTCCGCCGTAGCAAAAACCGGTTATGCCCACTTTTCCGGTGACTGCATCGTGGTGCATTAAAAACTCAATCGCGGCGAAGAAATCATTCATCAGTTTGGTGGGATCAACCTGGGATTGCAGCTCGCGGCCTTTTTCGTCATTGCCGGGATAACCCCCCACCGAACTGAGACCATCCGGCGCCAGCGCGATAAATCCCGCTTTCGCCACGCGCCGCGCCACATCTTCAATGTACGGATTTAGCCCACGGTTTTCATGCACCACCACCACGCCTGGCACTTTACCCGCCGCTTTGGCAGGGCGCACCATATAGGCTTTTACCTGCCCATGTCCTTGTGGGCTAGGGTATTCAATATATTCAGCCACAATATCCGGGTCGGTAAATTCCACCTGCGTGGCGAAGGCGTAATTCGGCGTCAGTAACGTGCCGAGGGCTACCGCAGAAAGGCCACCGACGACAAATTTCCCCGCCAGATCGAGAAATTCACGCTTGCTGATTTTGCCGTGCACATAAAAATCGAAGTATTCGAGTAATTCAGGAGGGAAATCTTTTGCGGTAAGTCTGGTCATTGGCAGGCCCTTTATCGGTAAAAGATGGATAAATAATGGCCTGCATTTGACGATTTTGTAAACTATCTGCGAATAACGTTAACCCGCCAGATACCAAAGCACACCAGCACCAGCGCCAGGGCATAACGCCACTCAAGAATGCTCTCTTGCAAGAAGATGGCCGACAGCACCGCGCCCGAAACCGGGATAAGGAAGTTAAACGGGGCAATCATCCCCACGCGGTTATGTTTTAGCAGCAGGCTCCAGAGCGCAAACGCCACGGAAGAGAGCAGCGCCAGATAACCGAGAATCGCCACCGATTCCCAGCCATGAAACGCCAACGTGCCGCCGCTGGCATAACCGCCAACCGTCAGCACCACGCCGCCGATGGCAAGTTGCCAGCCGGTCATAATCGTCGGGTCTATGGTTTGCGAAATGCGTTTCCCGTAAAGCGACGCAGCAGAGAGAATAAACGCCGCCAGCACTACAAAGCCATCGCCCATCCAGCTAAAGCTAAAGTCCATCAACTGGCTGTTGAAGTTCACCACCATCACACCGGCAAAACCCAGCGCACAACCGATCACTTTGTTGATACTGAGCTTGTCGTTTTGGTAGATAAAGTGCGCCAGCAAGACGCTAAAAAAGGTCCCGGTGGCATTCATAATCGAGCCTTTCACACCCGTGGTGTAAGCCAGGCCAATATAAAAGAAGATGTATTGCAGCGCGGTTTGCGTCACGCCCAATACCGCCAGTTGGGAATATTGCTGGCGCGATAAGCGAGCAATCGGTTTACCTTGTAAAAGGGCAAACGCCAGCAGCAGCAGGCCCGCAATAATAAAGCGATAACCCGCAAAAACTATTTTTCCCGGAAGGTCATCCGTGGCTATCTGAAAAATTTCATAACCGTTTTTAATTGCCGGATAGGCACTTCCCCATAACAGGCAACAAAATGCGGCGCCCATCCAGGCAAATTTCTTATTAGTAAACAGCGAAACGTTATTGCTCACGCCCCTTCCCCTACCAAAAATAAACTGTCGTTTCAGAATCGGCCATTATCCGTTAATACAGAAAAATAGCGATAGCGCCATCCATTATACTGAGGAAGATCTGTAAGCTTTCAGGTCGCAAGCAGCAGCAGATCCTTGAGTTTATGGAGATGATCACGGCTTAAAAACCGGCTGTGGGGAAGTGGATTTGAGGGTTAAGTGACAGATAAAAAAATCCCGGCGACTTGGGCCGGGATACTTTTATCTTACTATTTTATTGATTTTTAATATGTCTTTATTTAATTCATCATTAATATCTGAAGAACCTAGCTGATTTATAAGCTGCTTTATTTGGATAAAGATACTTATGTGATCTTTTAGGTCCTCTCTTTTTATTGTCGATAAAGCAGCTATGAGTTCACCATCATAATACTCTCCAGCCAGCGGATCCTCAGTCAGAATATCCAACACTCTCGGCATCAAGTGATCAACACATAGTTCCTGTCGAAGAGCACGGCAAACATCTTCGACAGCTAACTCTTCGATTGGTATATCGATGACGCGCTCGAACCATAGTTCAAGCGGAGATTGTTGACTTGATTCCTTTGCTACGTTGATATTTCCTATCAATTTACGAAAAGTACTCATATCCCATGCCCTTTCAAAGCTGATTCTATTTTATTAATGGCGTCGGTTGCCCTACCATATGCAGCTTGAGCTTCAGGGTTATTCACGTTTTTCAACGTATCCGCATTATTTCTTAATCCTCTGAGCGTATTCTGCATTTCCTGCATATGATCCCAATATCCACCATTCTCTTTAGGTACCGGATTACCATCCATATCTTTGAGAGTTCCTGTTATATCATGATCCTTCAGTGCATTTTTTATAGTGTTATCAATCTTCTTGATAGAACTTTCTTGCTTCTGATTAAGTTTTTCTACAGGTTTTTCATTCTGCTGTTTAGGATCATTTTCTGGTGGTGGAGGCGTTCCAGTTCCAGACCCCGTTCCACCCAGTTCAGCCTTATCTGCATCTGTCAGATCTTTCCCTGCATTCGGCTGACTTTGGGCTTCTGTGTCATCATCGCCGAACATCTCTGCAATTATTGCACCGATACCCGCTCCCGCAACACCACCTGCTGCACCTCCGGAGTTACCAATAACACTCCCACCGTCATGAAGGATATCTACCCCGTTGGCACAAGTTGTCGGAGTACATCCATTCAGCGAGTTATTCTCAACCGCATTCCTGCCAGCCTGTGCGCCCGCAATCGTTCCCGCGGTATCATCCCCGACCAGCCCGCCTGCCAGGGCTGCAGCCATCGTCGACAGCGCGGAGATATTCTGCTTCTGCTCTTCCGTCAGGTCTTCACGCTTCACGCCAGGGTAAAGCTGCCGCGCAATAAGTTCACCCGTGGCCGCTCCTGCTGCACCGGCTCCCGCGTCGCGGCCCTGAAGTTCTGCCACCACACCGCCCAGAACAGCGTGAGCGATGGTGTTCGCAACGATGTTATCTTCACCGACCTGTTTCTTGATCTGCTCCGCCAGATACGGTGCCGCGCCACCGGCTATCGCAGCAGCAATATCACCACCTGCCAGCCCCTGCAGTGCCGCCGTCGCGGCCTGAAGCCCCTGCTGGATATCGCTACCGGTGCCGAACTTCTTCATTTCAGCCTGATATTCCGGCGTCTTGCGCAGTTCATCTGCGTTCATACCCGGATGTTTATCCTTCGCCGCTTCCAGCCCTTTGATATCGCCCCGGGTCCGGACAATATCCATCGCCTGGCTGCCAACTTCACCGATGCTCTGCGCGATCTCCAGCCGCTTCTGCTCTTTCTCCTTGTCGAATATCGGGCTGATGCTGCCGTTCGCGTGCTCCACATCCCGGCTCAGGTCTGCCACGTCCTGCTGCTGGTTTTCTGTATCCCTGATAGTGATGCTGCCTGCGCTTATGGCCGCTTTCGTCGTCCCTTCCGCGCTCCCGTCTCCACCCGCGACGACCGGCAGGCCGTTCGCCATATTGCCGATAAAGTTCTCCGCAATGCTCCCGCCCGTGCTGATACCCGCCCCTGAGTGGCTGACGTCGTACTCCGCCTTATTGCCGATATCGCTGAACCCCAGCGTGCCGGTATCCAGGCTGTTTTTATCAGCCGTTCCCGTGCTGGCTATCACCCCGCCATCAAGCTGCGTATGACCGCCCACTGTGATATCAAAACCACCGTCTCCGGCAAATATCCCGCTCTGCTCGATTACGCTGTCATAGTCCGAGTGCATCTTGTCTTTACTGAAACTGATGCCTCCCGACCCCGTCATGGTGCCAAACGAGAAACTGGCCCCGCCGCTGATGCTGTCCTGCCTGCTGTCGTAATAATCACTGTCCTGCAGGCTGCTGATGGTCAGGTCGCCGCCGATATCCGCCACCACGCTGTTACCGCTCACCTGCGCACCGGCAATCGTGGTGTCGTCCCCGCTGTGGATAGTCACGCGGTTGCCCGCATCTATCGTGGTTTCATTCTGCGTGGTGCCGTTGCCGGACTCGTTGCCTCTTGAGCTGTTGCCGCTGGCGGAGATATTGATCCCGGCACCGCCGTTACCAACACCAATCCCGACACCCAGCGACCCGCCGTGGCTTTCGTTATCCCCTTCCAGCAGTTGCGTGTTCTGCGAGGAAATCAGGTTGATATCGTTCGCCGCATCCAGCGTCACATCCAGCCCGGCCTTAATCTGGCTGCCAATGGCGGTGATATCTCCACCTGTTTCGGTTATTGACAGCAACGTCGCCCAGGAAGTTGAACTTTGGATCGGTGCGAAAGAGATAAGAAATGCTACCGCCCTGCCGTGATTCAGGATCTGCAACAACGACAGGTTATCGCCTGGCAATTAAATAAACATTAGTGACTATCGTAACGAGTAATAAAATTCATCATCGACTGGAAGACACACAACAAAGTAACTTCCATCACCCTTAAAGGAAGCGGGCTGGAAGATGCGGGGTTTAAGACGGGTACACCGCTGAAGGTGCGTATGATGCCTGGTTGTCTGGTGCTGACCGCCGAAGAGCCGTTACCCCCACCGCCGCCAGAGCCGGAGATTATGCAGACACTGCGGAAGATCCCCAAACTTTCGGCACGCAAGCAACAGCAGATCCTTGAGTTTATCGAGGTGATCACGGCTAAAAAACTGCCTGCGGGTAAGTGGATTTGACGGTTAAGTGACAGATAAAAAATCCCGGCAACTTGGCCGGGATTCAACTCACTATCGAATATTAAAGCGGTACATGATCCAAATACCGATAGTTATTAATACGCCAGTAAATAAGCCGATTTTCATACTGAGGTACAGTATCTGAACTAACGAGTCATTAAATACGCCTGTTTTAAAATATAAAATCAGATACTTCAATGAAGTGATGATAAGCGTACATATCGTCATCGCTATGACCAAGATCAAAGCCGTGAGAGCCCAGCGGAGCAAGCTTATTTTCATCACTTGCTACCTTTATTTAGCTCGTCTATAGACTTGGGAACTCCTTGCCCCGTGCTTTCTGTTGCAAATGAAGATGTTGCAGTACCCGCCATTCCCGGAACAGGAGATAGTGGTAAAGGTTTGCTAATCCCCATACCCATATCAACCCATGCGTAATTTTTCCAAGCTGGATTAAATACTTTGTCCAGAGCAGGTAAAACAATCTTATTACCTATTCCATAACCAACCGCAGAACCCGCAGCCCCCCAGCCTGCTCCCGTCAGCGGATCATCCCCTTTCAGGTAATTTGATGTCGCACCGCCAGCCGCATTCCAGCCAACAGTACCAATAAAGCCTGTATTTGCTGTAAACGCACCAACGTAGGTTGCTATCAGCACATCCGTCGGGTTAACTGTTCCGTTAATCGCGTATTGGATCCCCGCGTTCGCTGTGCCACCTATTCCCGCAGTCACCTGCATGCCACCCGGCAAATAAACCAGCCCCGCTGTTGCCATTGCGCCTGCCACTGCACTCGCCTCATTCTGTGCCTTCTGGCAGCTTGCCGAAGAAGGTGCTATTTCACAGGTCGCCATATCAATACCATGCTGACGGATGAAGGCTGCCTGGCTTTCCTCATTACCTCCAAACAGGTTATTAGATACCGAGTTCTTACCCTCCTGTGCCCCCGCAATAGCACTCGCAGTACTGTCACCCACCAGTCCACCTGCAAGCCCTGCTGCCAACGTCGAGAGCGCCACCACCTTCTGCTTCTCCTGCTCCGTCAGCTCTTCCGGCTTTCTGCCTGGATAAAGCTGCTGCGCTATCAGCTCGCCCGTTACTGCTCCTGCCGCGCCCGCTGCCGCTGATTTACTCTGCAACTCTGCCATTACCCCACCCAATATCACATGCGCGACCGCACGACTGCCCTCATCCAGATTGAGGTTATGAATTTGCTCCGCCAGATACGGTGCCGCGCCACCGGCTATCGCAGCAGCAATATCACCACCTGCCAGCCCCTGCAGTGCCGCCGTCGCGGCCTGAAGCCCCTGCTGGATATCGCTCCCTGTACCCCATTTTTTCTGCGCATCCCTGTAGCCGGTCGTTTCGGTCAGCGCCTTGTTGTACTCAGCCCATTCGTTCTGCGGCGCATCTTTTGCAGGCGCTTTTTTCCCCTTCGCCTCAAGCTCCGCTTTACCCGCAGTTATTGCCTGGATTTGCCCTTCGGTCCTCGCAATATCCATCGCCTGGCTGCCAACTTCACCGATGCTCTGCGCGATTTCCAGCCGCTTCTGCTCTTTCTCCTTGTCGAATATCGGGCTGATGCTGCCGTTCGCGTGCTCCACATCCCGGCTCAGGTCTGCCACGTCCTGCTGCTTGTTCTCTGTATCCCTGATAGTGATGCTGCCTGCGCTGATGGCGGCTTTCGTCGTCCCTTCCGCGCTCCCGCCTCCACCCGCGACGACCGGCAGGCCGTTCGCCATATTGCCGATAAAGTTCTCCGCTACGCTCCCGCCCGTGCTGATACCCGCCCCTGAGTGGCTGACGTCGTACTCGGCCTTATTGCCGATATCACTGAACCCCAGCGTGCCGGTATCCAGGCTGTTTTTATCGGCAGTTCCCGTGCTGGCTATCACCCCGCCATCAAGCTGCGTATGCCCGCCCACCGTGATGTCGAACCCGCCGTCTCCGGCAAATATCCCGCTCTGCTCGATTACGCTGTCATAGTCCGAGTGCATCTTGTCTTTACTGAAACTGATGCCTCCCGACCCCGTCATGGTGCCGAACGAGAAGCTCGCCCCGCCGCTGATGCTGTTCTGGCTGCTGTCGTAACGGTCGCTGTCCTGCAGGCTGCTGATGGTCAGGTCGCCGCCGATATCCGCCACCACGCTGTTACCGCTCACCTGCGCACCGGCAATCGTGGTGTCGTCCCCGCTGTGGATAGTCACACGGTTGCCCGCATCTATCGTGGTTTCGTTCTGCGTGGTGCCGTTGCCGGACTCGTTGCCTCTCGAGCTGTTGCCGCTGGCCGAGATATTGATCCCGGCCCCGCCGTTACCAACACCAATCCCGATGCCCAGCGACCCGCCGTGGCTTTCGTTATCCCCTTCCAGCAGTTGCGTGTTCTGCGAGGAAATCAGGTTGATGTCATTTGCCGCATCCAGCGTCACATCCAGCCCGGCCTTGATCTGGCTGCCAATGGCGGTGATATCTCCGCCTGTTGCGGTTATTGAGACGTGATCTCCGGCGGTTAAGGTGCTACCGGTCGCCGTGTTCTGCTCGCTGTGCGAGCTGGATTTGGACGACTGCGACCCGATGGAGGCGCTGATGCCAAACGCGGTCGAGCCATTCTCCCCACCCGCTTCTGCCAGTTGCATCGCCTGGTCTGCCTGCACGCCGTTCATCGCCGCCTGGGCAATTTTCAGGGCCGCCAGCCGGTCGTCGCTCTCTTCATTCGCTGACTGCGCCGCAGTAACCGCGCCGTTCACCGCACTGCCTGCCGCCCCGGACAACGCTATCGTCAGCCCGCTGCTCTTCTGCTCGAAAGATTCATCGTGCGTGCGCCGGTCACGCCCCGGCTCAATCAGCACACTGTCGCCCGTGATGCTCAGATCTTTGCCAGCGATAATATCGGCGCCGCCAATGTGCGCCTGCCCGCCCGCGTTAAGGGTGACATCCCCGCCCGTTGACCCGATGGTGCTGAAGCTCTGACTCTGGGTGGTGCCCTCATCGTTCATCTCATAGCGGGATTTATTCGTACCGATGGTGACGCCAATACCACCATTGCCCATCAGCCCACTCTTTTTCTGCTCTTTAAAACGGTAGGTTGAGTCGGTATCTGTCGCCGCAATAATGTCGATATTATTGCCCGCATTCAGCGACACATCCCCGTCGCCCACCACCGCGGAGCCTTCCACCAGAAGATTATTTCCGGCAGCCAGCGTCACATTATCGCCACTCAGCAGCGTGCCCGCTTCCCGGGTCGCGCTGTCCTCCTCAATCGTGTGCGTCGTGGTTTTGTTCAGGAACCCGCTTTTAGTCTTCGTCTCTTCCTTGAAGTGGTAATCGCTCTCGGTCGCAGTGGAGAGGTTGATGTCGCGCCCTGCCGCAATCCCAATGTCACCGTTCGCCGTCACCTGTGCCGCCGCAGAGTTCACATCGCGCCCGGCCACAATTGTCGCCTCCCCGCCACTGGCGATTTCCGTGCTGTCCTGGCGCACCGATTCGTTGATTTCGACCTTTTTCTTCGCGCGGTAGCTGTCGCCTTCGGTGGTTTCTTCGGCCAGCAGGTTCACATCACGCCCGGCCTGCATCGCCACATCGCCTTCTGCCGCAAGGCCCGCCGCGTGGCTGTTGATATCCCGGCCTGCGACCAGCGTCAGGTCGTCGCCTGCCGTGATAGTGCTCCGGGCGTTGTCGGTACTGTGGGTTTCTCTTTTGCCTTTTCCGGAAGATTCGCGGGTTTCAGCCGCGTTCAGGTTCAGATCGTTGCCCGCAATCAGCAGCGCGTTTTCTCCCGCACTCACCTGGCTTGCTTCAACCGTCAGGTCATTGCCCGCCTGCATGCCGATACTGCCGCCTGCCGATATCGTGCTGCCGTTGTACGTCACCGAACTGCTGCTGGTTGCGTCTTTGCCCCGGAAGCCAGACTGGCTGTCCGCGTCGGTTATCTGGTTCGCCGTTATGGCGATATCACCCCACGCCTGCATCACCAGGTCACCGCCCGCCGCCACGTTCGCATCGGTGATATTGATGTCGTTGCCCGCGAACAAGCTCAGGGAGTCCAGCGCCACAATACCCGCCGTCGGCCCGCTCAGCGTGTCGGTGAAGCTGACCGACTGGCCCCATTTTCCGGTGCCGCCCGCCTGCCACTGCTCGGTGAGCGTGATGTTGTTGATATTGCCGTCGAGGCTTTCCAGTGCCACGGTTTTGCCCGCGATCTGCGAGCCGATGTTGTTGATATCGCCCAGTGCGCTCAGTTGCAGGTCACCGCCCGCCTGCATCAGCCCGGCGTTGAGGTTGCTGATGCTGTTGGCGCTATCGATGCTCAGGCCATTTTGCGCCGCGATGGTGCTGCCGCTGTTGGTGATGTTGCCGCCCGCAAGCTGCACGTTATTGCCGGAAATTACGCTGCCATTGTTAACCGTCACGTCTTTTGCCGACAGGTACACTTTGGGGATCATCACCGTCTGGCCGTTCACCGTCGCCGCTTCCCACCACAGGATGCTCTGGTCGAGGGCCGCAATCTGCGCGTGGGTCAGGGCAATACCAAACTGAAGCCCCAGCGAGCGCTGGGCATTCGCCGCGTTATCCATCAGGTACTGCATCTGCGCCAGATCCGAGCCGATGCCGTTGATATAGCGGCTGCCGGTCTGATTAAGAATGAAATTGCTGACGTAGCGGGTGTCGAAAGCCGCATCGCCGAGGAAGCGGTAGTCATATTCCGGGTGCAGGTTCAGGCGCTCAAGGAAGTACGACGAGCCGAGGAATTTATTCTGGTCGGTGTAGGTGGCGTTAGTTTCACGCGGAGCCTCGCCCGGCGTCATACCCATCAGCGCATACAAATCACCAAACAGGCTTTGATCGAGTTTGCCCAGGCCATCAAGTTTGGGGTTGGTGGTGATGAGGTACGGGCTGTTCGGGTCGGTGGAGGTGACGAAATAGCCGTTCTGCCCGGAAGGGAGCGGGTACGCGCTGGTATCCACGCCGTGGGGCTGGTACGTATTCAGGCTGCTGCCCTGCGCGGAGGCGTTATTCAGTGCTGTGGCGTCGCCGAGGTTGGCATTATCCAGCCCACTGAGCTGCGAGCCTGACGTGTCCAGCCCGCTGCCGCCATTAATTTGCTGCAACGCGTTCTGGAGTTGGTCGTTCCACTCCGGAGAGTTGATAGCGACGCTGTCGTTACCCGCAAGGTTTTGTTTTTGCACCGCACTATCAATGGTCTGATTGCTCAGAGTGTTGAGGGTTGGGGCAGCGATCGTCGGAGTGATGCCCCCGGTGTTTGCGGTAGTGGTGGTGTTGCTGATGTCGTTGGTAAAGTTAGCAACGACGTTACCGCCCGCCTGGATTACGGAGCGGTAAATTTCACCTTCGCCACGTTCATAACGCGCTTCTCCTGTGGCGCTATAAACGATGTATTTAGATGTAATATCCCCTTTTGAAACTGTAGATTCCACTATGGGCACTTCGTCTAACCCAAACCCATACTGATACGTCTGGTAGCGGATTTCACTGCCAGAAAACCACGACTGATTATTCAGATAATTGCCAGAAAGCGTGACATTATTATTCGCTAAAAGAAGACTGGCTTGATTATCTAAATGCCCGGCATACAGATCGATATCATGCCCCGCAGAAATACGAGCAGCTCCACCATTAGCCATCACAGTGACTGTCGATATCCCAGTAGAAAATTCCTTAACTTGTTGATTAAGGTATGGAACAGGTGTCGAACTATAGTGCGTTGTTGGGGCTGCACCGTGACCAGGGCTACCGCCTCCTGATTCCCAGCTGTTTATTACATATCCGTATTCACCTGCTTTGAAGTAACTTAGCGGTATTTGAGCTTCAATATCTGTTACCCATGAATATTGCGGCAGACTGCTTTCAGTTTGCGTAACCTCCAACCCATCCCGCTCATTCAATAAATGCCCGGTCTTAATTGTGATATCGCCGTTAACCGTCTCAATATTTCCGGAGGTATTCACCACTTCCGCATTGGCATTTCCCGCCGCGTCACGCTGCATCCATAGATTATTACCCGCCAGAATATCGCCGCGGTTATTTCGGATGCTGTTGGCTAACAGGGACATATTATTCCCGGCGTACAGCAGCGCGGTGTTCATAATATTCCCGACGGCATTCAGCGTCAGGCTGCCGGCGGTACCGGTAAATCCATTTACGGTGATATTGCTACGGCTGTTGAGCGCCACGTCGCCGCCCGCCTGCAAGGTACCAGCGGCGTTCATGGAGATGCTGCTGCCAGAAAGTGTGCTGCTGCCGTTGCCAGTGGTGATTTGCCCGTTGTTGGTCAGCGCGCCGCCTGCCGTCAGGTTCACCGCCTGGCCCTGCATCACGCTCTGGTTGGTGACAGCACCGTCACTGATAACATTCAACGTGTTACCCGCTGCCAGCACGTTTTGGCCCGTAAAGGCGTGGGTCAGCTTCAGGGTTAAATCGCCCAGCGCCACCACCTGGCCGAGCTGGTCGAAGCCGGTGCTGGTAAGCAGCAAATTGCCGCCGCTGAACAGCTTGCCTGCGGCCTGGAGATTGACCTGCCCGGCACTGATATTCAGGCTGGATGTCCCCAGCACCGTGCCTGCGTTGGTCAGTTGCTGGTAGTTCAGCGCAAGATTGTTACCCTGCGCAGTGCCGCTGTTGGTCAGGCTGTTGCCGGTAAAGGTTCCCTGCTGTTCCGCCAGCAGCGTCCCGCCGTTAACCGCCGTGGCGGCGTTCAGCGTTAATTGGCCCGCCTGTAACCAGCCGTTGTTGATAAGCGATGCGGTGTTAAAGACGAGTTCGCCCCCGGCAAGGGTTCTGCCCTCGTTACGGGCAGATTGTGCGGCGTTGATACGCGCCGAGGTGCCGCTCTGAATCAGGCCGTAGTTGAACAACTCCGGCGTGGTGATGTTCAGAGATTGCTGGCTGATGATGCTGCCCGTGGCGCTGTTAGTTAGCCGCCCCGTCAGATTTAGCGCCAGCGCGTTCGCCCCCTGTAAGCGCCCGCCGTTAACCAACTGCCCGGTATTAACCGTCAAATCGCCCGCCTGAATACGCCCCTGGTTATCCACCGAGGCCGCATCAAGCGTGAGTTTTCCGGCGGTGAGCAGGGTTTTATCTGCCTGCTGAGTGAAAGCTCCGGTAAGCGTCACGGTCAGCCCGTCCACGCCGCTTATGTCACCTGCGTTATTTAGCGAATCACCTTTTAGCGTAAGATTTTTTGCCAGCCACTGCCCGCCGTTGGTCAGGCTTAACGCCTGAAGTGTCGCGTTGCCGTTGGCGGTGATTTTGCTGTTGCTATCTGAGTTCAGCCTGTCAGAAAGAGTGAGCGTCAGCGCATCCGCACTCTGAATCGCGCCGCTATTTTGTAGCTGCTGCGCACTCAATAGGATATTTTGCCCCTGCCAGGTGCCGCTGTTTGTGAGGCTGCCACCGTTAACCGCGAGTGTTCCGCCCGTCAGTATCTGCCCGCCGTTCACCAGTTCCAGCAGTGGGGCGGCCATCAGCAAACGGCTTTCCAGGGTCAGGGAATCCAGCCCAATCATCGTGCCGGTATTGGTGATTTTATCCCCGCGCAGCCCCAGGTTTTTACCCTGTAGCGCACCCCGGTTATCCAGCGTTGCGCTGGTAAGCACCATGTTGCCTTCGCTGAGCAACGAGCCGCTGTTTGTCAGCGTCTGCGCATCAATCTGCGTTTTTCCCTGGCTTAACAGGTCACCGGTGTTAGAAAGCTCGCCGGAAACGTTAACGTTCACGCTATCGGTGCCAAGCAGCGAGCCGCTGTTTTGCCAACTATCCGCGGTAACGCTCGCCTGCCCGCCCTGCACCGTGCCCGCCGTAGTCAGTTGCCCGGCATTCAGGTTTAGCGCCCCTCCGCTCAGCACACGTCCGGTGGCTGAAATATTCAGCACCTCGCCCGTCGCACTGAGGTTGCTAATGCCCTGCCACAGCCCGCTGTTGGTGAACGTATTCGCCTCAAGCGTCAGGTCATCCGCCATCATTTTGCCGCTGTTGCTGAGAGTATTGGCATGGAGGGCAACCGAGCTCTGGCTGTACAGCACCCCGCTGTTATTCAGCGTTCCGCTGGTGAACGAGGCATTCTGCCGCGCCAGGAGCTGGCCTTCTTGTTCATTGGTCAATGCGCCATTGAGATTAAATAGCAGGTTATTCGCCAGAATCGTCCCGCGGTTGGAGAACTGCTCCCCGTTCAAGATGAAGTCGTCGTTGACCTGCAATAAGCCCGTGTTATCCAGGCTACCAGGGGAGAGATTGAGCGCCCCGCCGCTAACGATTTGCCCGTGGCTGAGGTTAGAGATGCTGCTGGCATCCAGCGCAAGAGAGGTATTGCCCTGCAAGCGCCCGTCGTTGTTCAGAGAGGCGGTTATCAGGCTTAGCGCCTGGGCCGCCAGGCTGCCGGAGTTAGTGATATCTGCCGCGTTCAGAGTCAGTTGGTTCTGGCTTAATACCGCGCCGCTGTTGGTGAACGCGCCGCTGATGTGGGCGGTCAGGGCATCCAGCGCCTGGGTTTTGCCGCTGTTGGACCACTGCCCGGTATTCAGTTGCAGGGAATTTCCCTGGATTACGCCCTGATTAGCCAGCGTCTGACCCGAAAGCGCCATCTCCCCGCCGGTGAGCCACTGACCCGTTTCCTGGTTGTTCAGGCTGTTACCCGTGAGCACCAGGCTATCGCTGCCCTGAATCAGGCCGCTGTTGATGAGATCGCCCTGAAAAGTGACGACGGTTGCCGCCAGCCAGCCACGGTTCTCCAGCGCACCCGCCGTGAGTTTCACCCCCTGCTGACCGAGGATTTTCCCCTGGTTGCTCAGGTTATGGCGCACGTTAATCGTGGCGTTCTGTTCACTCAGCACATTGCCGGTGTTGATCCATTCGCCGCTGGCAAGGTTAAGCGTTTTGCCCTGTATCAGCCCGCTGGTGTTCAGGCTGTCAGCGTTGAGGGTCAGCTCTGCACCACTGAGCATTTGCCCCTGGCTTACGAGGCTTTTCGCCGTGACGGCAAGTCCGCCGTCGCCCTGCATCACACTGCGGTTAGCGAAGGTGTCGGTATTGATCGTCAGTAGGTTTGCCGCCAGTTGCCCAGCGTTATCCAGCGTTTGCCCGCCGATCGTCATCTGCTCGTCGGCCAGCAGCAGGCCACCGACCTGGTTGGTGAGCGTAGCGGTTTGGCTCGTAAGATTAGCGGCGTTGATTTCACCGCTGTTGGTCAGGCTGTTCCCGCCGAGGAAGAGATCGCGGTCGCTGGAAATCAGCCCGGCGTTGATGAGCGTAGGGATATTCAGCGCCAGATTTTGTTCGCTGTAGATCGTGCCCCCAAAGCGGTTATCCAGCCTGTCGGCGCTGAGATTTAGCGCCTGGTTTCCCTGAAGTAACCCGCTGTTGGTCAATGCGGCGCTATTAATCGTAAGCGCTGGTGCAACCAGAATGCCGGAGTTGGCGATCTGGTTGCCCGTCAGCGTGATAGCTGCCGCGTTGCTTTTACCGCCGTGGGTGAGTGAATCGGCCCAAATATTTAGCGCGCCTTTTGCCGCCTGCGTGCCATTCAGCTCCGCCTGTTTCGCATTAATCGCAAGCTGGCCGCCGGTCTGCAGGGTGCCGCTGTTGGTCAGGGTGTCGAGGGATATCTGCGCATCACCGTTTGCCGCCAGTTGCCCGCTGTTGGTCAGCGTTTTACCCGTCACTGACAGATTTTGCCCGGCGGTGAAGTGACCTTGCGTGGTGCCGGTTCCGCTTAGCGTGGCGGTAATATTTTGTGCTGCATCGCCCCGGCTGGCCTGATCCACAGCCAGATCACGAGCAGCTAGCGAAAGGTTTTTCGCGGCGGTCAAACTGCCGTTCGCCACGCTGATCTGGCCCTGGCTGTTAAGGGAAATATCACTATCGCTGGCAAGCTGGGCGTCATTGATGGAAATTTCGCGCACGCCAGAAACAGACAACGCACCGCCCGCCTTATGCTCGCCGCTGAGCGCAATACTGTCTCCTTTTGCGGTTAAATTTCCGCTGGCGAGGCTATTTTTGACCGTCAGTTTGCCGTTCGCATCAAGCGTGATATCCCCCTGCCGCGCGTTCAGGTTGCCGAGATTGACGCCCACGCCTTTGTCGCTGGAAACCAGGTGAATACGATTGGCATACATGCAGCCGAGTGCCCCGGTATCCACGGCGATAACCGGGGCAGCACCTTCTCCGGCTATCGCCGTCACACGCCCGTCAGCGCCGACGCGGTTGGCACCGGCAATCACTTTCAAATCTTTGGCATGAATACCGGCGTTAATTTCGGTGGCGCGGGAAATAATCGACAGCGCGTCCGTCTGGCTGCCGTCCAGCCCCTGGCCTTCAAGGGTGATGCTGCCTTTGGTGACGTCCAGTTGTTGCAGATTGCCGCTCGCATCAAACACCGGTTTGCCGGTGGTGAGCGTCGCATTCGGGGTGTTGATAAAACCGCAGCCGTTACAGGTGATACCGTAGGGGTTGGCGACCATCACGTTCGCCGCTTTGCCCGCCACTTCGGTGTAGCCCTGAAGCTGTGAGCGGTTTGCACCCGTCACTTCGTTGATGATGGCGCGCGCTTCCTGGCCTGCTTTCAGGTTAGGGTTGTTCTGAATCAGCCCCCCAAGCTGCGTCGGGTTAAGCTGCCCGGTGGCGTTGTTGAGGATTATCCCCTCTTTTCCAACGTTGTAATCCTGGAACTGGTTATGGGAAATCCCCGCCCCGTTCGGCGTGGCGATGTTCACCACCGGCACGCCGTTCCCGGCCTGATCCATCTGCGTCGCGTTGTTCGCCGGCGTGGGTGCCGCAAACGCCGGAAAGACCGGCTGCCCGGCCAGCAGAATGCAGATGAGATAGCTGAGCTGGCGCTTGACGAAGTGAACCGGCGGTTGTTGATTTTCCATAATCATTTCCCTTAAATCACAAATGCGATGCGGTAATAGAGGCTGACGTGGTCAGGTGCCAGCCAGTCCGGATATTTCACGGGCGTGCCAACGGTAAACTGGCTGGAGTAATAGCGGTTGGCGCTGGACAGCCCCACCGCCGCGCCCCACAAGGTGCCGGAGGCCCACGGATCTTTGCCATCCTTTTGCAGCCAGCCGCCGTCCAGCGCCACAACGCTGCTGACCTGGCCGATAAACGGCAGGGTGAACAGGGTGTAATTGAGTTCGTTGCGCCAGTAGCCGCCGTTGTCGCCGGAGAGATACTGCTCTTTGAAGCCGCGTACCGAGCTTTCACCCCCGATGGTCAGGCGTTCGCTGCCGTAGAGCCTGTCCGGTGACCACTGCCCATACACGCTGGTTAGCCACCACATGTCTTGAGTGACCGGGAGCTGGAAGCTGCCGTTGCCACTCCACTTCTTAAATTCGGCTTTGGGCAGTGAGCTGTTTTTGCCGTGGTCGTCTTCGGCCCCCAGCCAAGGCACGCCGTGGCTGAACATCGGGTTAAACGTGGCGATACCGCCGAGGATTTTTTGCGTGTGATTGATGCCAAACAGCAGGCTGCTGAGTTTGCGGCTGCTGCTGTCGAGCTTCGCATCGTTGAGGTAGTTGTTGCTGATCTGGTGAGTCAGGCCGACTGACGCGCCGGTTTTAATGTCGCCGTTGCGGAACAGGACGTGGGAAGCCGTTAAACGGTGAGTCACGCTGTCGCCGGTTGAGGCCCAGTTAAAACCATTGTTCTTGATAGTGCTGAGGTAATTGCTCCAGCTATAGCTGTAATCAAACAGGCTGTAGCCGTAGGGCACGCTTACGGCGGCCTGGAAGTTTTGCGCGTCGTGTGACGAGGAAAAATCGCTGCTGCGCCCGCCGCTGACCAGCCATCTGTCTGCCAGCCCCAGCAGATTGTTGCCCGTGAGTGAGCCGCTGAATTGTCCGGTGCCGGTGCTTTTCTGACCGCTGTTATCGAAATTTACTGAAGCGCTAAGGGGAAATTCTGGCGTGGCCGTAAGGTTCACGACCGAGTAGCCCGGCTTTTGGCTGGGTAGAATTTCAATTTGCACCGGCTGGCTGCGCACCCGGTTGATTTGCTCCATGCCCTGCTCGATGTCGCGCAGGTTAAGAATGCCGCCTTCAAGCCCCGGAAACGCCATTTTAAGCTGGCGGGACGATGCCCCTTCGAGGTGAATTTTTTCCAGCCGCCCCTCAAGCACCGCAATCTGTAATTCGCCGTGGGACAAATCCTGCTCGGTAATAAATGCCCGGCTGGTTATATAACCTTGCTGAATATACCAATCCGATATTTCATTAATTAACTGATTGATCTTATCCATACCGACACACTGATTGGCGTAGCTTAATTCGAATTCTTTTCTCTTATTATGGGTAATAAGCGTCGCCCCATTAATATAAACATGGTGAATATTAAAACACGGGCCTGCGGTGCTGGCTGGGGCGGGTTGGCTGGGTGCAACAGGCGTCAGGCTACGCTGTAGCTCGTCACGCTGCTGTTGGTTTTTAAGTAATAACTCTTGCTGCTCTTGCGTAATAACATTGCGGTCGGCTGGGCTTAAAGGAGCCGCTAACACCGGAAATAGCGCGGCTGACAGAATAAACGCCAGCCCTGAAAAAACGGGTAATTTGATGGCAGACACAAGTTCCATTCTATGGATGAATATGTCAGCAGTAATTATTTACATGCCGACATATTATTTAATGAAAATTTATATTGCGCCGAATGACATCACACCCATTAATAATATTCAAGATATATGAGGCAACTTTACGAGAAACACCTCAACCTATTTATATTGTAGTAACGCTTAAATAAATATTTCATCGACCATCGCACTTCCCAAACGCATTGCAGAGCAAATGCGCGGCATACCGAGCGAAACGCCCTGGTGCGTCTGAGTCGTCGCAAAGCTCACCGGCTGCCGATCGCCGTCGCAATCGTCACCCAGCCATGCCAGCGCCTCTTTACTTTCCATCATGTCCGGCGTTGAAGGGAACATCAGCCACTCGTAGTAGTAGTGCCGCGTACGCACGGACGCGTTGACATCATGCGCTAGCTGGCTGATTGCCAGGGCGCGCGCCTGCTCGACCAGTTCCGTGGCCTGTAACGCATTGCCGAAACGTAACGCATCGCCAAACGCACCCCAGAACAGCTCCTGCAAGGCGACGTAACAGCGCCCGGCGGGGGAAAACGTCACATAGTGCCCGGCCTGCCAGCGCGCAAAAACCTGCTCGCAGTGCACAATCCCCAAATGGGTGAGATCGGTTCCCTGCAATTGCGTTTCCAGTTTGCCGACGCGCAGCGCAAGCTGCTGCTGAATCTTTTGCAGTTGCTGGCGAATTTCCACCGAATCATGCGTGACCCGGGCGGAAGCAGCCGCCATAGCTGAAACGCTCTCATAAACTTTTGCCATAGCGCGGTGTTTTTTCGCCACGCGCTGACAAAGCTGCCCGAGCATCGCCAGCACGATTTCCGGGGTTTCGAGAAGGGCTTCATCCAGCGCCCATTTTTGTAGCTGGCTCTGGCCGATAAATTCATCGGTCAGCCGTTGGTAATACGCTTTGCTTTGCTGGCTGCGCCACGGTTCACGCATGACGCCGCTGTTGCGGGCAAAATCGACAACAAATTTTTCCGCCACACATTCCAAAGCGCGAGTTTGAGTTCCTGGTAATACACTGCTCATTGCTGTTCTACCGTAAAAAGCGTCTGAATATCATCCCGCAGCAGGCGGGTGTCTTCGTGGATGTAGCGCGTGGTGCGTACGCACTGCTGAAGCTGTTGGCGCAAAGCCGTCACTGCTTCTTCATTTTGCTGGCGAGCCAACAGGCTTTGTTGCAGATTCAGGCGTATCGCTTCCAGCGCCTGGGAGAACTCGGCAAAAAAGGCCGCCATCCCCTCGCTCACTGAAATGTCGATTTGCGCCGCCATGGTTTGATTGAGCTGCAACAGAAAATCCGCCACGTGCTGGCGCAGCTTGTTTTGCACGTCCGGCAAAGAAATCACATAGCGACTTTGCATCACCGTGTAACCCTCCCACCCCCACTCATCGCTGTTAAGCCAGCGGGCCACCGTTCCGCGCATGCCAGCCGGACGCCGTAACTGCGCCACCGGAATATCGTGCTCTTCAATAAGCTCATTAAAGGCCTGATTCGCATTGAAGTTTAATAGGCCGACGTGAAACACCGGCAGGCTGATGTTGGTGCGAAACCCCGCCTGCGTCAGCCCTTGCGCGACGCGGGTTTCAATCGGCTTTAAGGCTTTACGCAGGGTTTCCGCCAGCTCAATTTCCAGATAACTGAAAAGGTGAGTGAGCTCCTCGGTCATTTTCTCCTGCGCGGCGGTGAGAATAATTTCGCATGAGGCGCGGATGCGATGCAGGGCAATTTGCGCCGAGGGTTCGTCATCAAAAGCGAGCGTTTCATTGCGCGTATCGAAATCGACACCGCGAGGGTTCCCGAACGACATTCCCTGGCGAGTGAGTTTCTCAGGCACCGTCGCGTGCAGAAAATAGTCCTCAATGTGGGTGTTAATTTGTTGCTCATAACGGCTGATAAAATCCCCCATCGCGGCAATGGCTTGCTTAACGCTATTACGCGCAACGGTGTTTGCCGACTCCTGGCTTGCTGCCGCCAGATTCATATCACCTTCAAGTGCAGCGATATTTTGCTGCAACTGCTGGCTGGCGATATGCAAACCCTGACAGCGAAAATTCAGGTAATCCTCTACGCCCTGGGTGTAATTGAGGAGCTTCTGGCAGGCAGAACGCAGGGCGTACATCGAGGCGTGGGCATGCGCCGCATGAAGCACCGTTTTAATGGGGGCGGCGAACTGTGAATCTTCCCAAAGCAGTTCCGCTGCCTTACACAATGCGTCTTTATCTGCCAAATCGTCACGGTGCCAACGGCGGCCTAGCGCAATATCGGCAAAATCCTGCACCCAGCGCTGTTCACTGGGCTCCGGCAATTTGCCATGCAGTGCCAATTCATGGCGGGCGCGGTTTGCCAGATAGCCCCACATGGATGACACCGGGAATACATGGCTCGGCTCAATCGTACCTTTCATAAGCGTGCCGGAAATCAGCGCCTTCACCTGTTCTTCGTCATCACCATTTCTGTCTTTTTGATCGAACTTATTCACCAGGGCGTAGAGCGGAACGGACGATCCGGTGCCTAATATCGCTTTTCGCACGTCTTCGTCAGAAACGGACTTCAACTGGGTATAATCCAGTATCGCCAGTACTGCAGAAGCCTGCGCCAACTGTTCCTGAAGCATTTTTTGCAGATGCGGCTGCCCGGCCTCGTTCGGCCCCGGCGTATCTAATAATGTCAGTTGCCCGTGGCCGTCATTGATTCCTGCCAGATGCACAAACTCCACTTCAATTACCGGAACATGTTCAATTGCGGCATAGGCTTTAAAAGGAAAAGCGACATCCAGTGCTTTTGATAAACGGACTAAATCATTCAAACTTTTCAGGCACTGAAAAATAGGTTGAGCACCAAGATAATGTTTATCAAAAGATTTACCTTCGGTAATACGCGTTAATAACCCCGACATATCTCTGTCTATTTCCAGATGTTTTGTCAGTGTTTCCCTGTCCGTTTGTTGCAAACGCTGTTGCAACGTATTCATTAATTTTTCAATCGGCTGAACATAGGGAAAATGCAGCACCGGTTCACGCTGACCCGCCGTGTGGCGAATAAGCGTCGGCAATGCCGTCATCGGGCGATTACGGTTCGGCAAGACTTCCGTGCCAATAATGGCGTTAATGGTGGTAGATTTGCCCGCTTTTACCGTGCCGACAATCGCCAGCACCATCTCGTGCTGGGTGATTTTACGTAGCTCATTTTGCAACAAAGCCTGCTGCGCCTGAATGCTGCGCGGGCAAAACTTAGAAGGAGCAGCCGAACTGTTCTGGAATTGCGTAAAATAATTAACGTCCTGCTGTGCCGTGAAAGACGTTGTTTTTAGGACATTCAGATTTTGCAGAGATAACTGTAACAACCGCTCCGCTTCCTGACTTAACTCAAATATTGCTTGTGTGTGCATAAAAAATCCTTACTTAAATCAAATTATCCGGATTTTTAGAAATTTATATTTTTATGTGGCAGTGCAATACCGGTAATTATAATTACGTGCGGAAATCACTTATTTAAAAAATATGATATTCAGGATTATTTTTTTCATATGAAACGTCTCCAGCCATATAGCCGGATTCAGAGACAGTAGCGCATTTCAATAATCTAATTCTGTATTTTCATCCCGAATTTAGCAATCGAATAAAGAAACAAAATATCAATACTTCCACCTCGCCACCCCTGATGGCACAAGGTGCAACAGCAATCATCCCCACAAAAGTTAGGTTTTAATGTATAATTGCGCCACTTTTGGCGTTAACTCGCTATTTTTGAGGATATTACGATGACACTCCCTCATTGCCCAAAATGCAATTCTGAGTACACCTACGAAGACAACGGTATGTTTATCTGCCCGGAATGCGCGCATGAATGGAACGATGCAGAACCGGCACAAGACGGCGACCAACTGATTGTTAAAGATGCTAACGGTAACCTGCTGGCGGACGGCGACAACGTGACCGTTGTTAAAGATCTGAAGGTTAAAGGCAGCTCTTCTATGCTGAAGATTGGTACCAAAGTTAAGGGTATCCGCCTGGTAGAAGGCGACCATAACATTGATTGTAAAATTGATGGTTTTGGGCCGATGAAGTTGAAGTCTGAGTTTGTGAAAAAGAATTAATATCGTTATTTCTGACCCCACCCCAGCCCTCCCCTTACCAGGGGAGGGAGTTAATTACTTCTCCCCCTGGCAAGGGGGAGGCTGGGAGGGGGTCAGAGGCAATCATTTACCCCTGGAAAAATCCCTCCCTCCCCCGCCTGGCTTGCCCCACTCCCCACGACTAAACTTCTTATGCACTCCGCATTCGAGGATAAAAAAATGTCTGTTAGTCCCTACATCTTTTTTGACGGCACCTGCGAAGAAGCAATAGCGTTTTATCAACAAGCCATCGGTGCTGAACTGCTGTTTAAAATGACTTTTGGCGAAATGCCAAAGGAGGAAGCCGATAACGCACCCGAAGGTTGCGGCAGCGGTTTTAACTGGCCAGACGATAAAATCATGCACGCCAATGTCCGCATCGGTGACGGTGAAGTAATGATGAGCGACGGCAATATGTGCGCCGATAAAGTGAAACACACCGGCTATTCACTGAGCCTTGCCAGCAAAGACCTCGACGAAGGGAAACGATGGTTTGAAAGCCTTGCCGAAGGGGGCGACATCACCATGCCCTGGGGCGAAACGTTTTGGGCAAAAGGCTTTGGTATGCTGACTGACAAATACGGCATCCCCTGGATGGTAAATGTCGAAAAACCGATGTAACCAGGATTGGGTTGCTACCGTCCGGCCCAAAAGACGGTAGCCTTCCCACCCGTTATCGCGCAATAGCCCAGTTTATGGGGATCGCGCGTTGCCCGTTCAGATAATCCTGCAATGACCTCGGGTCATAAGATCCCGCCACCCACTCGCCGTTAATCGGGGACTGCTGAAGCAGCGCCGCTCCCCCGCTAAGCCGCTCGATGACCGAGTGATGAACCATCATGGATGAATTAACCGGGGGCGGAAGCAGCCTGGGCATAATGCGCAAATAACGCGTTGGCGGATACCAGTCGCAATGCAGCGGCCCGAGCGGATCCGCCACTACGCCGCTCGGCGCAAGATTAATCCCCAGATCGTCGAGCGCATCATGCATCCACAAATACGCCCCATTCGACAAACTGCGATCGTCGTCCACGCCGTTATACCCGCCGCCCACGTCATGGTGGATCCCCGGAAACATCACCTGCAGAATGCGATCCCGGTTATCCCACAGCACCGGAGCCAGATCGACGCGCTGCTCATCAATCGCGATGGCCTGCAGCCCGTATTTCACCCGTGAATGCAGTTCGGTATTGTTGAAGCGGAAAATGTTATATCGCTTATCATTGAAATATCTGGGGATCCCCATCTGACCTACCGTTTCCCAGACCGCCACCGCTTCGATGGAAGCCGGGCGCGTAATACAGGTGGGATCGACGCTGTCGCAAAAAAAACCCGGCAGCTCGCGTACCACACTTCCCAGCAGGCTCGGGCTCATGTCCGGCGCATGAGCGAGATATTGCGCCCACACGGACGCGCCAAACCGCCATGCTTCATCTTTATTGCGCAGGTTTAAATGCAGCTTTTCACGGCTTAATAAGCCCCGATCAATGATCATCTCCGCCAGCACCCGCGCGGTATAAGCCCCGTGGCTAAACCCCACCAGATAGATGCGATCTCCCGCCTGCCAGTGACGGCTAATAAAGGTGTATCCGCGAATGATCGGCACGATCAACTCTGCGCCAAATGCCCCCGCCAGCCGCTTCACCAGGCCATTGTGCGGATCGCCCATCCCGTGAATGTACTTGGCAACCTGCACCACTTTACCGCTGCTGTCGGTGAAGACCTTTTCTTGCTCATTGGCTAACAGCAAACTTTGCTGGTCGACATTCCCTTTCAAATCAATAAATAACTGATAAACATTGCTAGCTACAGCTTCATCATCTGCATTTTGTACTACACCGGGAGCGCTCCATGTGCCATCGGCACAAAAAATAATGTTCTTGCTCATTGCGGCTTTCCCAAGACCAGAGGATAGCTGTAAGCAAAGACAAAAACGAAGCGCGTCACAATACGACAAATAGCTGATTAGCCTGATGACTTCCAGGCATCGCTTCACTCTTCATCATATCGAAACTTATTCTTAACAAAAATGTCACATTTCATCGGCACCATGAGGCAACTTTTTAAGGAGCCCGTGTGATGCAAACGATTATTCGCGTCAACAAACTGAGCAAAACCTTCAACCAGCACCAGGCGTTAAACGCTGTCAGCCTGGAGGTAAAGGAAGGTGAGATGGTCGCTCTGCTGGGGCCGTCTGGCTCAGGCAAATCCACCCTCTTACGCCATCTGAGCGGCCTGATTACCTCAGATAAATCAGCAGACTGCCATGTGGAACTGCTTGGCCGCACCGTTCAAAAAGCGGGCCGCCTGGCAAGTGACATTCGCAAAAGCCGCGCCCACACCGGCTACATCTTCCAGCAGTTCAACCTGGTGAATCGCCTGACGGTGCTTGAAAACGTACTGATTGGCGCGTTGGGTTCCACGCCGTTCTGGCGCACCTGTTTTAACTGGTTTACCCGCGAACAAAAGCAGCGTGCGCTGCAGGCGCTGACCCGCGTCGGCATGACGCAGTTTGCTTATCAGCGCGTCTCCACCCTGTCCGGTGGGCAGCAGCAGCGCGTGGCGATTGCCCGTGCGCTGATGCAGCAAGCCAAAGTAATTCTGGCCGATGAACCGATTGCCTCCCTCGACCCGGAATCCGCCCGCATCGTGATGGAAACGCTGCACGACATTAACCGTCTGGACGGCATCACCGTGGTGGTGACGCTGCATCAAGTGGATTACGCCCTGCGCTATTGCGAACGCATTGTCGCACTCCGCCAGGGTCATGTGTTTTACGACGGAAGCAGCTCGGCGTTCGACAACGAACGGCTGGGGAATCTCTACCGCAGCATGAACCGCGTTGACGCGGCGGCTGCGTAACCACTTTGTCATCTACTCCAAGGAACAGTCATGAGCTACAAAGCCGTAAAAGCCCTCGCCTTTACCAGCCTGTTAAGCGTTAGCGCCCTGTTCAGCCCAGCCCATGCGGATGAACAAGAAAAGTCCCTGAATTTCGGCATTATCTCCACCGAATCGCAGCAAAACCTGAAACCGCAGTGGGAACCGTTCCTGAAGGATATGGAGAAGAAACTGGGCGTGAAGGTGAATGCTTTCTTCGCACCGGACTACGCGGGGATTATCCAGGGCATGCGTTTTAACAAAGTGGATATCGCCTGGTACGGCAACCTTTCGGCGATGGAAGCGGTGGATCGCGCCAACGGCCAGGTCTTTGCTCAAACGGTCGCCGTGGATGGCTCTCCGGGTTACTGGAGCGTGCTGATCGTCAACAAAGACAGCCCAATCAATAACCTGCAAGACATGCTGGCCAAACGTAAAGAGCTGACTTTCGGCAACGGCGACCCGAACTCTACTTCAGGCTACCTCGTCCCTGGCTACTATGTTTTCGCGAAGAACAATGCCTCTGTGAATGAATTTAAACGTTCCGTGAATGCCAGCCATGAAACCAACGCCCTGGCCGTTGCCAACAAGCAAGTCGATGTGGCCACCAACAACACCGAAAACCTCGACAAGCTGAAAACCTCAGCGCCAGAAAAGCTTAAACAGCTGAAAGTTATCTGGAAATCGCCGCTGATCCCAGGCGACCCAATCGCATGGCGTAAAAACCTCTCTGAAGCCACCAAAGACAAAATCTATGACTTCTTTATGACCTACGGCAAAACGCCGGAAGAGAAAGAAGTGCTGACCCGTCTGGGCTGGGCGCCGTTCCGTCCATCCAGCGACCTGCAACTGGTGCCGATTCGCCAGCTCGCCCTGTTCAAGCAGATGCAAGGCGTGAAGGACAACAAGGGCCTGGACGAGAAAGACAAAACCGTGAAAGTCACCGAGCTGCAAACTCAGCTTAATGACCTGGATCGCCTGACCGCGGCGCTCGGCGCGATGAGCAGCGTGAATAAAGCGGTGCAGTGACACTCTGGACCCCACCCCAGCCCTCCCCTTACCAGGGGAGGGAGTTTTAACTCCTCCCTCAACCAAGAGCGAGCTTTTACTCCTCCCCCTGGAAAGGGGGAGGTTGGGAGGGGGTCCGGGGTGGGGTCCCAAAACCATTAACGGAGCAATCCATGCAACAAACAATCCAGGTCGCCGCACCAAAACGTAGCTGGTTCTCGCTACTGAGCTGGGCGATTTTACTGGCGGTGCTAGTCGCCTCCTGGCAAGGCGCGGAAATGTCTCCGCTCACCTTAATTAAAGACTCCGGCAACATGGCAACCTTCGCCGCCGACTTCTTCCCGCCGGACTTCAGCGAATGGCGAGATTACCTGGGCGAAATGTCTATCACCCTGCAAATCGCCGTCTGGGGCACCGCACTTGCCATCGTACTCTCCATTCCCTGCGGCCTGATGTGCGCCGACAACCTGGTGCCATGGTGGGTTTACCAGCCGATGCGACGCCTGATGGACGCCTGCCGCGCCATCAACGAAATGGTGTTCGCGATGTTATTCGTGGTCGCCGTCGGCCTCGGCCCCTTTGCCGGTGTATTAGCACTGTTTATTCACACCACCGGCGTGCTCTCCAAACTGCTTTCCGAAGCGGTGGAAGCCATCGAGCCCGGCCCGGTTGAAGGCATTCGCGCCACCGGCGCTAACAAACTTGAAGAAATTCTCTACGGCGTACTGCCGCAGGTTATGCCGCTGCTTATCTCCTACTCGCTCTATCGCTTTGAGTCGAACGTCCGTTCCGCAACGGTGGTCGGCATGGTCGGCGCAGGCGGTATCGGCGTCACGCTTTGGGAGGCCATTCGCGGGTTCCAGTTTCAGCAAACCTGCGCCCTGATGATCGTCATCATCGTCACTGTCAGCCTGCTGGACTTTATGTCCCAGCGCCTGCGTAAGCATTTTATCTGAGGCCTTATGAACGACGGCAAAAGCGGTGGATGGCACTGCGTTTATCCCCCCTACGGCGTAGGTCGGGTAAGCGCCAGCGCCACCCGACAAATGCCCTTAAAAGAGGTTTGCTGACATGCACTTATCCAGACATCCGACCAGTTACCCGACGCGCTATCAGGAAATCGCCGCCCTGCTCGAACAGGATCTGCGTAAAAACTACCGCTGCGGCGACTACCTGCCCGCCGAAGGCCAGCTTGCGGCGCGTTACGACGTTAACCGCCACACCCTGCGCCGCGCTATCGACCAACTGGTCGAAAAAGGCTGGGTTCAGCGTCGCCAGGGAATCGGGGTTCTGGTGCTGATGCGCCCGTTCGATTACCCGCTGAATGCCCAGGCGCGCTTTAGCCAGAACCTGCTCGACCAGGGAAGCCACCCCACCAGCGAGCGCTTACTCGCGGTGCTGCGCCCGGCATCAAGCCACGTGGCTGACGCGTTAGGCATCACCGAGGGCGAAGACATTATTCACCTGCGCACCCTGCGCCGCGTTAACGGCATCGCGGTATGTCTCATCGACCACTACTTTGCCGAGCTCGACTGGTGGCCTGCGCTGCAACAGTTCAGAAGCGGCTCGCTGCACGACGTGATTCAGACCCGGATCGGCATCAACCTTAAACGCACCCAAACACGCATCAGCGCCCGCCGCGCGCAGGCCAAAGAGAGCCGCCTGCTGGAAATTCCCAACATGGCACCGCTGCTTTGCGTGCGCACCCTCAACCACCGTGAAGGCCATCCGTCACCTGCGGAGTACTCCGTCAGCCTGACGCGCGCCGACATGATTGAATTCACCATGGAGCACTAAATGGACGCACCGCATTTTAATGTCGCACAGCGCCAGCAGTGGATGGCCGTGCTCGCCCACAGCCTGCCGCACGAGCTGGCCGCACTTTGGGCAGAACAAAAACTCGATCCTGATTACCAGGTTATCCGCAAGTCCGAAACCGGACTCGTGCAAATTCAGGCGCGAATGGGCGCAACCGGGCAGCGTTTTTTTGCCGGTGACACCACCGTCACCCGCGCCGTAGTACAGCTTGCCAACGGCACCTACGGCTACAGCTATTTATTAGGGCGCGATAAAGCCCACGCCGAACTCTGCGCGGTGATCGACGCGCTGATGCAAGAAAAAGTTCGATTCCGGACTTTACAAGAAACCTTAATTGCACCGTTGGCGGCAAACCGCGAACAGCGCCAGGCCGCCCGCCGCACACAAATTAACAGCAGCCGAGTCGACTTCTTCACTCTGGTTCGCGGAGATAACGCATGACCCTGATGACCGCTTTTAACCTGCCCGTGCAGGATGCCCAACAGAGCTTCCGTCGCCTGCTGAAAGCGATGAGCGAGCCGGGCGTGATCGTGGCACTCCATTCCCTGCAACACGGCTGGAAACCGCTGAATGTCGCCTCCACCAGCGTGCTGCTGACCCTTGCCGATAACGACACGCCGGTGTGGATTAGCGACGCGCTAAGCAACGACGTCACGCTGCAAAATGTCCGATTCCATACAAATGCACCGATTTCCTTGACGCCAGAACACGCGCAGTTCGCGGTTGCTGACAGCACGATTTATGCAGAAGAACTCAACGCCCTGGCCCAGGGAACCGATGTGGCACCCGACACCAGCGCCACACTGATTTTGCAGGTGCCGAGCCTGAGCGGCGGCCGCATGCTGCGCTTAACCGGCGCGGGGATTCGCGAAGAACGCATGATTGCCCCGCAACTGCCTGATTGCGTGATCTTTGAGCTAACGGAGCGCCCGCACCCGTTCCCGCTGGGCATCGATTTAATTCTCACCTGCGGCGATCGCCTGCTGGCCATTCCTCGCACCACTCATGTGGAGGTGTGCTGATGTACGTAGCCGTCAAAGGGGGCGAGAAGGCGATTGCGAGCGCCCACCAACTTCAGGAACACAACCGTCGTGGCGACCAAAACCTTGCGGAACTGAGCGTCGCGCAAATCGAACAACAGCTCGGCCTGGCGGTTGACCGCGTGATGACCGAAGGCGGCATTGCCGACCGCGAACTGGCGGCACTCGCCATCAAACAGGCCAGCGGCGATATGGTCGAAGCCATCTTCCTGCTGCGCGCCTACCGCACCACGCTGCCACGCCTGGCGGTGAGCGAGCCGCTCAACACCGCCGATATGCGCTTAGAGCGCCGCATTTCTGCCGTCTATAAAGACGTGCCGGGCGGCCAGTTGCTCGGCCCGACTTACGATTACACCCACCGCCTGCTGGATTTCACTTTGCTGGCAAACGGCGAAGCGCCATCGCTAAAACAGGCTGACGATAACGCCGAACCCGCGCCGCACGTGTTCAGCCTGCTGGCAAAACAGGGGCTGGCGAAGGTGGAAGAAGATAACGGTGAAAAGCCCGATGACATCACCCGCAACCCGCCGGTTTACCCGTGTTCCCGCTCCTCGCGCCTGCAACAACTGGTGCGCGGCGACGAAGGATATTTGCTGGCTCTCGCCTACTCCACCCAGCGCGGCTACGGGCGTAACCACCCGTTTGCGGGGGAAATTCGTAGCGGCTATGTGGATCTGGAAATCACGCCGGAAGAGCTGGGTTTTGCGGTGAACATCGGTGAACTGCTGATAACCGAGTGCGAAATGGTTAACGGCTTTGTCGCGCCGACTGATGAAGACCCGCACTTTACGCGCGGCTACGGGCTGGTATTCGGCATGAGCGAACGCAAAGCGATGGCGATGGCGCTGGTCGACCGCGCCCTGCAAACCCCTGACTACGACGAAACCGTGGCAGGCCCGGCGCAGGACGAAGAGTTCGTGCTGGCCCACGCCGATAACGTCGAAGCCGCCGGGTTTGTCTCGCATCTGAAACTGCCGCACTACGTCGATTTCCAGGCCGAACTGGAACTGCTCAAACGTCTGCAAAAGGAGCGCAATCGTGACTAAGGCACTCACCGGCTACAACTTTGCTTATCTGGATGAACAAACCAAGCGCACCCTGCGCCGCGCGATCCTGAAAGCCGTCGCCATTCCCGGCTACCAGGTGCCGTTTGGCGGGCGCGAAATGCCGATGCCTTACGGCTGGGGAACCGGCGGCATTCAAATTACCGCCAGCGTGATTGGCGAAAACGACGTGCTGAAAGTGATTGACCAGGGCGCGGATGACACGACCAACGCCGTGTCGATTCGCAACTTCTTCAAGCGCGTGACCAACGTCGCCACCACCGAATCGACCGCCGACGCCACGCTGATTCAGACGCGCCACCGCATCCCGGAAACGCCGCTGACCGAAGATCAGATCCTGATTTATCAGGTGCCGATCCCTGAGCCGCTGCGCTTTATCGAGCCGCGTGAAACCGAAACCCGCACCATGCACGCCCTGGAGGAGTACGGCGTGATGCAGGTGAAACTGTACGAAGACATCGCCCGTTTCGGCCATATCGCCACCACTTACGCCTATCCGGTGAAGGTGAACGAGCGTTACGTAATGGACCCGTCGCCGATTCCAAAATTCGATAACCCGAAAATGGACATGATGCCCGCGCTACAACTGTTCGGAGCCGGACGTGAAAAACGCATCTACGCGGTGCCGCCGTTTACCCGCGTGGAAAGTCTCGATTTTGACGACCATCCATTCACCGTTCAGGAATGGGAGGAACCGTGCGCGATTTGCGGCTCCCACCACAGTTACCTGGATGAAGTGGTGCTCGATGATGCGGGCAGCCGCATGTTCGTCTGCTCCGATACCGATTTCTGCCGCCAGAACAGCGAGGCCGCATCCCAATGACTCAACCGTTACTTTCCGTCAATAACCTGACGCACCTTTATGCCCCAGGCAAAGGCTTCAGCGACGTGTCATTCGAACTGTATCCCGGCGAAGTGCTGGGCATTGTAGGCGAATCCGGCTCGGGTAAAACCACGCTGTTGAAGTCGATTTCCGCCCGTCTCGCCCCGCAAAACGGGGAAGTGGTTTATCTGGATTCCTCGCTGTATGACATGAGCGAAGGCGAGCGCCGCCGCCTGCTGCGCACCGAGTGGGGCGTGGTGCATCAACATGCGATGGACGGCCTGCGCCGCCACGTTTCCGCTGGCGGCAACATCGGCGAACGATTAATGGCAACCGGCGCACGGCACTACGGGGACATCCGCGCCACCGCCCAGCGCTGGTTAGAAGAAGTAGAAATCCCGGCCTCGCGCATTGACGACCTGCCGACCACTTTTTCTGGCGGGATGCAGCAACGTCTGCAAATCGCCCGCAACCTGGTCACGCACCCGAAGCTGGTATTTATGGACGAGCCTACCGGCGGGCTGGACGTTTCGGTGCAGGCGCGTTTGCTCGACCTGCTGCGCGGCCTGGTGCGGGAACTGAACCTGGCGGTGGTGATTGTCACCCACGATTTGGGCGTGGCACGTTTACTGGCAGACCGCCTGCTGGTGATGAAACAGGGGCAAGTGGTGGAAAGCGGCCTGACCGACCGCGTGCTGGATGACCCACATCATCCGTATTCCCAGTTGCTGGTGTCATCAGTATTGCAGAATTGACTTTCGTCATCGTCGGATGGTGACGCTTACGCGTCTTATCCGACCTACACGACAGGCCTTTGTCGGATGGCGATGCTTTCGCATCTTATCCGACCTACAACAACGAGCGACGCACCTTTGTCGGATGGTGACGCTTCCGCGTCTTATCCGACCTACGAACAACGAGCGACGCACCTTTGTCGGATGGCGATGCTTTCGCATCTTATCCGACCTACAACAACGAGCGATGCACCTTTGTCGGATGGTGACGCTTACGCGTCTTATCCGACCTACGAACAACGAGCGACGCACCTGTAGGTCGGATAAGGCGCAAGCCGCCATCCGACGTCATGGCATACGTATTAAGGAATCAATATGTCCCTCTTACGGGTTGAAAATTTAAGCAAAACCTTTGTGTTACACCATCAGCACGGCATCCGTTTGCCGGTGCTGGCGGATGCCTCCCTCGAAGTAAAAAGCGGGGAGTGCGTAGTTCTGCACGGCCATTCCGGCAGCGGGAAATCCACGTTGCTGCGCTCGCTCTACGCCAACTATTTGCCGGACGAAGGCCATATCTGGGTCAAACATAACGACGCCTGGCTGGACATCGTGCAAGCTCCGGCGCGTGACGTGCTGGCGGTGCGCCGCCAGACCATCGGCTGGGTCAGCCAGTTTTTGCGCGTCATCCCGCGAATTTCTGCCCTGGAAGTGGTGATGCAGCCGCTGCTTGATTTAGGTGTATCGCGTGACGTCTGCGAAGACAAAGCCTCAATGTTACTCACCCGCCTGAACGTGCCGGAGCGCCTGTGGAACCTGGCTCCGTCAACGTTTTCCGGCGGCGAACAGCAGCGCGTAAATATCGCCCGCGGCTTTATCGTCGATTATCCGATTTTGCTGCTTGATGAGCCAACGGCTTCACTGGATGCGAAAAACAGCGCCGCCGTGGTCGCGCTAATTCAGGAAGCGAAAGCGCGAGGCGCGGCGGTCGTCGGTATCTTCCACGACGAAGCGGTGCGCAATCAGGTGGCAGACAGACTCCATAACATGGCAACCGTTGAGGCCAAAAATGATCATTAATAACGTCAGGCTGGTGCTGGAAAATGAAGTGGTACATGGCTCGCTGGAAGTAGCCGATGGCGTAATCCGTAATTTTGCCGACAGCCCAAGCCAGCTCCCGCAGGCACTGGACGGCGAAGGCGGCTGGCTGTTGCCGGGGCTTATCGAGCTGCATACCGACAACCTCGACAAATTCTTCACCCCGCGCCCGAAAGTCGACTGGCCCGCGCATTCCGCGATGAGCAGCCACGACGCGCTGATGGTGGCGAGCGGTATCACTACGGTGCTGGATGCCGTAGCGCTGGGCGATGTGCGTGACGGCGGCGATCGCCTGGAAAACCTCGATAAGATGATTAACGCGGTGATGGACAGCCAGGCACGTGGCGTAAACCGCGCCGAGCACCGCCTGCATCTGCGCTGCGAACTGCCGCACCACACCACGCTGCCGCTGTTTCAGCAGTTAATCGAACGCGAAGGCGTGTCGCTGGTATCCCTGATGGACCACTCCCCAGGTCAGCGCCAGTTTTCGAATCTGGTCAAATACCGCGAGTACTATCAGGGCAAATATTCCCTGAGCGACGCCGAGATGAACAGCTATGAAGCTGAACAACTGGCGCTCGCCGAACGCTGGTCGCAGCCGAACCGCCTGGCGATTGCCGCCGAGTGCCGCGCGCGCAATATCGCTCTCGCCAGCCACGACGACGCGACGGGCGCACACGTTGCGCAATCCCACGAGCTGGGCAGCGTGATCGCCGAGTTTCCGACCACGCTTGAAGCAGCGCAGGCTTCACGCCAGCATGGTTTAAGCGTGCTGATGGGTGCGCCAAACATCGTACGCGGCGGCTCGCATTCCGGTAACGTGGCGGCGCATCAGCTTGCGCAAGTCGGCCTGCTGGACATTCTGTCCTCTGATTATTATCCGGCAAGTATGCTCGATGCCGCGTTCCGCGTGGCGCAAGACGAAACCAACAGTTTCACATTGCCGCAGGCCGTGGCGCTGGTGACGCGCAACCCGGCCAAGGCGCTGAATCTGGCCGATCGCGGCGTGCTGGCGGAAGGGAAACGCGCCGACATGGTGCTGGCCCATCGTCACGGCGACCATGTCCGCGTCGGCCATGTCTGGCGCCAGGGAATACGGGTGTTCTGATGAGCAAAATGGTCTGGTTGATGGGGCCGTCGGGCTCCGGGAAAGACAGCCTGCTGACGGCGCTCCGCCAGCAGGAGAATAATCAACTGCTGGTGGCTCATCGCTACATCACCCGCGCCGCAGACGCCGGATGCGAAAACCATATCGCACTGAGTGAAAAGGAGTTCGCCCAGCGCGAGAAACAGGGGCTGTTCGCCCTGTGCTGGCAGGCGCATCACCAGAGTTATGGCGTGGGGATCGAACTGGATATCTGGCTCGATACCGGTTTCGATGTGGTAGTTAACGGTTCGCGCCAGCATCTGGCACAGGCGCGGGCGCGATATGGCGAAGCGCTGGTGCCGATTTGCCTGCACGTTTCAACGGACGTTTTGCGTAAGCGCCTTGAAGAACGCGGGCGCGAAACGGCACAGCAGATCGAGCAGCGCCTGCAACGTGCGGCATTCTACACGCCGGATCAGGACGAATGCATGATACTGAATAACGATGGCAGTCTTGATGAGTCTGTCTCGTCGTTTATGCATTTGATCTACTGAGCTGCTTTAATGTCGGATGTCGCTACGCTAATCCGACCTACGACTCGGGTTTTGTAGGGTGGATAAGCGACAGCGTCATCCACCAAATTCACAAGGAAACGCGCCATGTTGGAAATTCGCCCCGCCACGCTTGCCGATACCGATGCCGTCTACGCTTTAATTTGCGAATTAAAACAGGCGGAATTTAATCGCCAGGCATTTAACGTAGGGTTTGCGGCAAACCTCCAGGATCACAACCTATGTTACCAACTCGCGGAACTAAACGGCGAAGTCGTGGGAATGGTGAGTCTGCATATGCAGTTCCACCTGCACCATGTGAACTGGGTGGGTGAAATTCAGGAGCTGGTGGTGGTGCCGCAGGCACGTGGCTACGGCGTTGGCAGCAAATTGCTGGCGTGGGCAGAAGATAAAGCGCGCATCGCGGGTGCAGAACTGACCGAGCTTTCCACCAGCGCCAAACGTCTTGATGCTCACCGTTTTTACCAACGCGAAGGGTATCAGCATACCCATTTCCGTTTTACCAAAGCGGTGGCCCCCAAAATAATTCGAGTTGCATCGCAGCGGCAAGAGAATGAATCCCAATGAGCTTACTCAGGTAAGGGATTTGGGTGAGTGAACGTAGCCAACAAAGAGGCAACCTGAAGTATGAGGGGGAGACAAACTATGAGCCTGACACTAACCCTTAGCGGCACCGGCGGCGCACAACTGGTGCCCGCATTTGGATGTTTTTGTGCCGCCTGCGAGCGGGCTCGCAAAAACACGCAATATCGCCGTAAACCCTGTAGCGCAGTGGTGAAGTTCAACGATGCGGTGACGCTGCTGGATGCGGGGATTCCCGATTTGATGGATCACTGGCAGCCTGGTGAATTTCAGCAGTTTTTACTCACCCATTACCATATGGACCACGTTCAGGGCTTGTTCCCGCTGCGCTGGGGCGTTGAGGCGAAAATTCCCGTTTACGGCCCCGCCGATGAACAGGGCTGCGACGATCTGTTTAAACATCCCGGTATTCTGGATTTCAGCCACACGCTTGAGCCGTTTGTTGGTTTTACGCTGCAAGCGCTGCGCGTAACCCCCCTGCCGCTCAACCATTCAAAACTGACGCTCGGCTATCTGTTTGAAACGCCGCATAGCCGCGTGGCGTGGCTGAGTGATACCGCAGGTTTACCGGAAAAAACGCTGAAGTTTCTGGCAAACCATAAACCGCAGGTGATAGTGATTGATTGCAGCCATGAACCGCGCCCGCAAACGCCGAAAAACCATTGCGATTTAAATACGGTTATCGCGTTGAATGAACACATCGGTTGCCCGCGAGTAATTCTCACGCATATCAGCCACCAGTTTGATTGCTGGATGATGGAGAATGAGCTGCCAGAAGGGTTTGAAGCTGGGTTTGATGGGATGGTTATTTTGGTGGATTAATGAGTTTGCGTCGGGTGGCGGCTTACGCCTTACCCGACCTACACAACACCTCGGTTTTTCGTAGGGTGGATAAGCGTTAGCGCCATCCACCGATTATTAACGCTCGCCGGCAATGAAATCGTTTTTATCACCTGCCCAATCAACCGAATAAAGCCCTCGCTTCACATCCCGATGAAAAGAGGAATAGGGCCAATCGCTCACTTTGTTTACCCATCCGTGTTTTACGGGATTGATATAGACGTAATTTAGATGCGCCTCGTAATCTGTTTCATCCCTTATGCAATGCTCCCAAAACCGTTTTTGCCAGACCTGGTCCGGTACGCCAGATAAAGATTTCGTAAAAGTTTTCTTTATCTCACGCCATCGGCCGGAATAATCACAGTCCGCCACAGGAAGCGTCCAGACGCAATGCATATGGTCGGGTAAGATGACCCACGCATTGATCTCGAATGGATGTCTTTGTTTCACATGGTGAACAACACGTCTTAGTTCCGCAATATGTCGAATAAGCAGATCGCTGTTGCGATCATGGAGATTGACGGTGAAAAACCATGTTCCACCGAAAACCCGCATACGTCGATAGTTGGGCATTTGAGCGTCCTTGCGTAACGTCGGGTAGCGGCTTACGCCTTACCCGACCTACAAAAGTATTTTGTAGGGTGGATAAGCGATAGCGCCATCCACCGAAAGAACCCCAAACTAGCACAGAGCGATCTAAAAAATTTCGACAAACAAAAAATTCAGAACCTCTCTCGCAAAATACACAACTTACCGATAATCATCATCCAAACGGCGCTCATCTTCTTCGAGCTGGCGGCGCTGGTCGTCAAGCTGACGCTGCTGGTTATCAAGCTGACGGCGGCGATCTTCAAGCTGGAGATGGCGGTCTTCGTACTGGCGGCGATTATCATCGCTACGATTTCGATCTTCACCTTCCCAACGCCGATCGTCACCGTCATCGTTGCGGCTATCATTGGGTTTATAGGCGTCGTTAATCGCCTGCGTAATCGACCCGACAATGGAATTATCGAACAGGCCACCCAGCGCATCGGCTTGAGCCGCTGTCGTCATGGTCAGGGTACTGAGCAGTACCGCGGTGGAATATCGATTCATAGGCCCATCTCACGAGGAATTAACTTCTCGGACGATAGGAAAAACGCCTGATGCTCAACAGCGGAGGATTCCCAATTTCACACGCGTGATAAAAGTATAATGCATCGGTTATTTACACTCTCTTTCGTTACCAACTATTTCATCTGCAATCATTTTCTATTAACCACACAAATGTATTGCTTATTATTTAAGCTATTCGTGAACAATGAGTTAGCCTGGGAATTAAAAAATCAGGCAGATTAATGGCCTACGGGAAAAGCGCCATTTTCTTGCATCAGGGAAAGCACAAACAATCACCCTCAGGTTATTTATCATTTCTACGAGAAATAATTCAGCGTTTTATTCTGGTTTCACTTCACACCCACAGGCCAAAAACCGACCTGAAATGAAAGTCGATTTCTCCAGGATTATTCTCATAAACATTCGTAAATATTATGTAATAAGGGGATCTAATACATTCATATTATGTAAGTTGCATGTATCATTGTTGTTAATGCTACCGAAGTTGCTAACAGAGTGATGCGCCATGTCCAGACAAAGAAACGATAATCCCACCCGTCCACGTCATCACCGTTTCGCTCTGGAGCCACGTCAATTGTTTGATGGTGCAGCCGTTGTTGAAGCCGCACATCATGCGGATAATCCGCTGGATGCCCCGCATCACGATAACGCGCCTGACGCATCGAAAGCGGTCTTCGTGCCGCCCGCCCCTGTTCCGGCACCGGCATCCATCACCGCCCCAGCACCTGCTGACGCCCCTGCCCCACATGAAGTTTATGTCGTCGATAGTCACGTTCAGAACTGGCAATCACTGGTTAGCCAGTTGCCAGAAGGCAGCCGCGTACTGGTGCTGGACGCGCAGCATTCCGGGCTTGAGCAGATCAACGACGCGCTAAAAAATGATAAAAACATCACGGCGATTCACATCATCAGCCACGGTGCCAGCGACGAAATCACGCTCGGTAGCGACAAACTTAATAACCAGACCATTGGGCAATATCAGCAGCAATTAGAACAGCTTGGCGAAAAGCTCACGGCCGACGGCGATATTTTGCTGTACGGCTGCAACGTCACATCGCAAGACACCACGCTGATCACCCGTCTGGCGGATTACACCCATGCAGATGTCGCGGCGTCGAATGACGAAACCGGCAGCGCGGAAAAAGCCGCCGACTGGACGCTGGAATCCCACACCGGCGTTATCGAAACGCGGTCGCTCTCGCTGGCATATGATGGCGTTTTGCAAGCGCCCGAACTCACCATCACTACGCCCGATATGGTGGTTTCCGAGCCAACCACGCTGCATCCCGGAGCCGAAACAGGCAGTTTTAGCGGCATAACGCTTAATGCCAGCGATGAAAATGTCGCGATAAGCGTGAGCCTGACGAACGAAGCCGCGGGCAATCTCGTTAACGGGGCAACATCCGGGAAATCACTGGAATTTGTCGGTTCAGCGGCGGATGCGCAGGCCTGGCTTAACGCGCTGAGATTTACCGCCAGCGATACGGAGCTGGGCCATCAATCGGTTTCAACCGACGTGCAGTTTTATGTCCTGAGTTTTTCTGGCAATGACAGCCTCGTCACGCATATCACCATCACACCTGCCAACGATCCGGTAACCATTGTCACCACGCCGTTATCCGTGCCGGAAAACAACGGCTCGGGCACCGTGATTACCGAAGCCACGCTCCAGGCCATTGATCCCGAACTGGATATTGGCGCGCAAAATGCGTCGCAAATTGTCTACAGCCTGACGGCGATGCCGCAATACGGTTATCTGACGTTAAACGGCACGCGGCTGGGCGCCGGTTCGGTGTTTACGCAGCAAGATGTGCGCAATGGCGCGCTGAAGTATGTCCACACCGCTACGGGCAGCGCGCAAAACACCGCCGACAGTTTTTCTGCCCGGGCGAACGACGGCGCAACGCCAATCGACCAGTCTGCAAGCGTGACGGTCAGCCTTGAAATTGTGCCTGAAAACCAACTGCCGACGGTTCAGGGCAGCGGCATCGTCTTTGAAGGCCAGCCCGCCAATGCGGCGAATACCGGAAACGTCGGGCAGTACATTGTTGCCACCAGCGGCGGCGATACCCAGGACACCAATCTCACCCTGACCATCACCTCGCTGCCAGCCCATGGCACGCTCTATTTTGATGGGGTTCCGGTGCAGGTCGGGCAGCAAATTGCCTACGCCGATCGCAGCCGCTTAACCTACGCCAATGACGGCGAAGATGGGATTGCGCAGGATAACTTTGGCGTGCGCGTCACCGACCAGGGTGGCGGGACGGGCACACCGGCCAGCAGCGATGCGGTAATTGCTCTTAACATTCAACCGGTTGATGACGACCCGTTCCTGGATACTAATTCCAGTTTGCATGCGGATGTCACCCCCGGCCCGGCGGATGTGGTTTTAACACCTGAGATGCTCTCAGGTCTTGATACCGACTCCCCCGCTGAGCGCGTCAGTTTTGTGGTCGATGCCGCAGGGCTAACCCACGGCTATTTGACGCTCAACGGGTTACGTTTAAGAACCGGTGACACCTTCAGCATGGAAGACGTGATTGAAGGCAAAGTCGCGTATGTGCAGTATCTCAACGCGCAGCCCGGCGGCATTGATGTCTTTAACTTCCGCGTCATCGACCACTCAACGGCCCTGCGCTGGAATGCGGACGGCAGCACGTTTACGCGCCAGGGCGGGATTTGGGATGGCAACAGCGCAAGCGATCAGTTAACCCATTTCCAGTTCACCATCGGTTTAGCTCGCCTTGCCAATAACCCCACGCCGGACCAGGTCGCCCCGTGGGATGTTCCCCCCGCGACCAATAACTCCGGTTACATCGGGATTGATGTCACGAACCCAACGCTGCCGCCGCATGGTTCGATTAACGAAGGGGGCTCGCTGGTGCTTTCCGGCACCGGGAATATCACTAACTCCACGCCGGGTCTGAGCTATGTGTTGCCCGGCATCGACCCCGAGCAGATCGTCTATACCTATCTCGGCACCGATGCGGGTCAAAACGGCCTGACTATCCTGAAAAGCGATGGCAATGGCGGCACGACAACCATCAACACGTTTGGCACGTTTACCCAGGCGGATCTGGATGCGGGGCTTGTGCGCATTGTGCATGACGGTGGGGAAAACTTCGTCTTTAACGCCCATTTCTCTGTTTCCGCAGGGCAAGTCACGCTGGATGCCCGCGGCAATCCGGTTCCGGTGACCTGGAACCCGGATCTGAAAATCTTCGTCACGCCCGTTAACGATGCGCCGGTGATTTCCGGCTCCTCCAACACGGTTCTGGCAGAAGGCGAAACGATTTATATCACCACGTCTCAGCTACAACTCAGCGACCCGGACGATGCCAATAGCGGCTCGCCGTGGGAAACGCTGACGCAAATCAACGGCAGTAATAACTTTGCGTTGAACAACGACGCAACGGGCGCGAATGCGCTCAAAATCGTCTTCCAGTCGCTGCCGACCGGCGGCGTGCTGCAATATTTTAACGGCACGACGTGGGTGACGATCACCAGCGCGGATATCGGCACGCTCAAACTCGATGCCAGCTTATTGAAAAGCGATAACAGCAGCGGCCTGCGGTTTGTCAGTAACGGGTCTGAGGTGCGTAGCACGGAGTTTATCGTCTCGGCGGTTGACCGGTGGGGAGCGTCGTCTGCCGTCAACGCGAGGGTGGGCATTGTTATCACCAACGTTAACGATGGCCCGCAAATTCCTCTCACGCCGGATAGCCCCGGCGTGGTGGTTCCGCCGGATTCACCGAACAATATCGGCGGCCAGCCTGCCAATAATCCGGCTACGGTCGTTGAGGGCGGCTATGTCCAGCTCAATAACACCCAGCTCCAGGCCTACGATCCGGACAGTTCCGCCGTCCAGGTGCAATACACCGTAACCACCGCCCCGGCTCATGGGCGTCTTGCTTATTCGACGGACGGCGTCAATTTCAGCGCCATAGGCAGCGGCTCAACCTTCACTCAGGATGACATCAACAAAGGTTATATTTATTACCTGAATAACGGGGATGAGATCACCGGAAACGGCCTGAACAACGATGGCTTTAATTTCACGATCTCTGATGGCGACAAAGAGCAAACCGGTAATCGCTTTGCGATTAATGTCACGCCAACTAATGATAAACCGACGGTAACCGCCCCCTCCGGGCCGATTGATATTGGCGGCGATAGTCATAACGTTCGCGGTTTTGTGATTGCCGACCCGGATATTTCCAGCGGTTCGAGCGCCACCAATATCCTTCAGACCACGGTGCGCCTGCTGCATAGCGACGGCTCCGCCTTCACCCTGAGTGACTACAACAACATTTTACTGAGTACCGATAACCCAGGCGGCGCAACGGTTAGCGGAGGTACCGGCAGCTATCTGGTGCTGACCGGCACCGTGGCACAGATTAACGGTGCGCTTGCCAGTTTACGTGTGGCTTTCCCTGACGACCGCAACACCACCTACCAGGTGCAGGTGATCACCGATGACCGTCTGCGTGACAATACCGGTCAGCTCCTGGGAACGGCAAACGGCGGCCCGGTAAACCAGCCCGCAACGCCTGCGTTTGGCACAGCACCTGGCGCTGTCGATACCACAAATTACAACTGGTATCTGGACGGCGTTCCGGCTAACAACGGGAACATCACCGCCAATCAGGTGGTGATCAACGCCTCAGAAATTAACGATCCCGGCTCGCTGGCGGTAGGCAATACCGATAAAACCACCTTTGAAGATCAGCCTACGCGTATCGGCGGGGACATCACCATTACCGACGTGGAATCGAACGCCTTTGGCAAACCGGTTACCGTCACGCTCACCGTCCCACAGGGGCAGTTGGGCATTGGCGGGGCGACAGGTGACACCGAATTAAACGGTGTGACGATTCAGGGCGATAACAGCGGCACGCTGATTTTAACCGGCACCGCCAGCGCGATTCAGGCGCTGCTCAATGACCCGACAAATGGCCTGACTTACCTGAGCGCGAAAGATGCCAACCACGACCAGAACGGCGCGGCGGCAGGCGATGTGACGCTGAATATTCACCTCGACACTACCGCGTCAAACGTCGGGGATAATACCGGCACTCCGCCAGCAGATGTGCAGATTGCGATAACCATCACCCCGGTCAACGATGCGCCGACCATTACCGCGCCGTCTGATACGTTGCTGCTCGACAACAACGCGCCGGGCGGAAATAGCGTCGGCGGCTTCGTGATTGCTGACCCGGATGTCACAGACGCGGGCGGCATCGCAACGGGTGAAAACGACATTGTTCAGGTGACGGTGCGCATTACCAACCAGGACGGCACGCCTTTCACCATCGAGCAGTACCGCAATCAGCAAAACTCAGCGATCAATATCTCTTCCCTGAATACGACCTCTGGCGTTACGGTTCAGACCACCAGCCCGGATGGCATTAACCCGCCTTCCAACGGGGTTAACGCCCCGCTGGTCATTACTGGCACCGTCGCGCAAATCAATGCTTATCTGGCGCAGTTACAAGTCAGAATGAACGGGATCTCGCTGGACGATGCGGATCAATACTTCCACGTTGAAGTGATCGTTGACGATCGGGTTCGCGATGCAAACGGCAACCTGACGGGAACCGCCAACGGCGGGGAAAACCTTAGCGCAAGCGGCGTGGGCACCTCGCCGGTACCCAACGCGGTGATAAACCCGTACGGGGCAATTCCAGGCGGCCTTGAGCAAAACGTCGCCTCGACTTATCGCACCGTTTTCCAGAGCAGCATTAACGATCCGGCCCATATTGAGCTTGGCGGCAGCCCGGTTCTTAACACCAACGAAAGCAGCGCCACGGTCACGCTGCCGCCGATTACCATCAGCGATTCCGATGCGGGCAGCCAGTCCATGACGGTGACCGTGAAACTCCCCACCGGTTTTGTGTTTGTTGCCCCAACCGGCAGCGGCGGCACCGTGGCGGGCGCGGGCACCGATACCCTGACATTTACCGGATCTTATACCCAAATTAATAGCTACCTGGCGGGGCTGAAAGTGACTCTGCCAGATGCGCCAGGCAGTGCGACCGCCGCAGACTGGAACGGGAGCTTTGGCGTGACCGTCACGGTGAACGACGGCGGCAACTCCGGATCGCGTCCGGGGACGTTACCTAACCTCACCGATCCGAACGCCGATCCCGGCCAGGTTGATTACGCAGACGGCACCTCGGCGGTGCTGATCACCACCCGTCAGTTTACCTTCACCGTTAATCCGGTGAATGACGCGCCTGTTGTTTCCGGCACGCCTTCGGTCACCATTCCTACGCTTGAAGAAGACACCCTCGCGGGGAGCGTTTCCGGCTCAACCGTTGGGAGTCTGTTTGCCGGATTCTTTAACGACGAGCGCGACACCATTAATAACAGCGGCAACGGCGGAACGGGCGGCACCACGGCTGACAGCTTCTATGGCGTGGCGATTACGCAGGTAACGACTAACGCCGCCCAGGGTGAATGGCAATATTCCCTGGATGGCGTTAACTGGCTTGCGGTTGGCAACCGCAGCGACAGCAACGCGCTAGTACTCACCGCCACCGCCTCCCTGCGTTTTGTGCCCGCAGCCAACTACTTTGGTACACCTGCAACGCTTGGTGTACGCCTGGTAGAAACCAACGCTAACGGCGATGTTTCTACCTCTCCAGGCGTTCCGGCAAACGGTAGCGTTGTTAATATCAGCGCCACCTCAGCACACGGCGGCACGTCAATATTCAGCCAGGGTCTGGTCACGCTGAACACCGTCATCAGCAACATTAATGACCGCCCAACGCTTGGCGACACCACGCTGACCATCGCCGAAGATACGCCGACGCCTAAAACGGTGGGCGAGTTATTCCAGCCGGTTTACAGCGACGCCACCGATAACCAGAGCGGTATTGCAGGCGGCGGTAACGCCAGCGGCGCATTGGGTTACATCGCGATTTACGGCAATACCACAGACGCCAGCAAAGGCCACTGGGAATACAGCGCAGACGGAACCACCTGGACGACGCTCCCAACTAATATCACCTTTGATAACGCCTTTGTACTGGCCAGCACCGCGCAGATGCGCTTTGTGCCACTGGCCGATTACAACGGGACAGTGACCGGCGGCCTGCAACTGCGCGCTTCCGACAGCGCAGACACAGGATTAATTGGCGTATTTAACCAGCGCGTTAATTTGAGCGATTTCTCAAGCGACACTAACCTGACGAAACACTGGTCGAATGAAGCCACGCTTGCGGTCAATATCACTGCGGTTGCCGATGCGGCGAATGACACCTGGAGCACTCACGCCAATGTGCCGCTGGTGAAAAACGCCAGCGATCTGTTGAGTAACGACTCCTTCACCAATGCGGATAAAACGATTACCGCCGTCACGCAGCCGACAAACGGGACGCTGACCTATGTCGGCGGCGTGCTGACCTATACGCCAAACCGGGGCTTTGTTGGCGTCGACAGCTACGAATACACCGTGGTGAGCGGCGGCATTACTGAAAAAGCCACGGTGACGATAAACGTCACCAACCTCGCGCCGATCGCCGTAAACGACAACCAAACCATCAACGAAGACACCTCCGCTGCGGGTAACGTCCTGACAAATGACAGGGACCCGGACGGCGCGGTCGACACCCTGACCGTGAAGTCTTTCACCGTTGAAGGGCAAACGTACGCGGCGGGCACAACCGTTACGCTTGCGGGCAGTCACGGTACTCTTCGCATTAATACGGACGGGAGTTACACCTACACCCCAGGCGGCGACTGGCACGGTGATATTCCGGTGACCTATGTCGTCACCGATAGCAATATGGGCGGCGATACCGTCGGCAGGCTCGGCCTGCACGTCGCCGCGGTAGAAGATGCCAAAGATAATGTCGAAATCGCCCACACCGGGACGGTCATCACCACCGATGTCATGGCGGACGACACTTTTGTTAATGCGGATAAAAGAATCACCAGCTTTACCCAGGGGCAATACGGCACCGTCACCGTTGGGCCGGGAAATAGCCTGATTTACACCCCGACACAGGGTTATGTCGGCCAGGACAGTTACACCTATACCGTGACCAGCGGCGGCGTCACGGAAACCGCGACCGTGTTTATTCTGCTGACCAACACCCCGCCGACCGCCAGCAACCAGTTTGCGTCCACCAATGAAGATACCGCCCTTGACGGTAACGTCCTGCGCGTATTGATCGACCCGGATGGCGACCCGCTGCATGTCACTGACTTCCAGATCGCGGGCATTGCTGGAACGCATCAGGCTGGCGAAACCGTGAATATCGCCGGGAAAGGCTCCTTTACCTTACGCACCGACGGCAGCTACTCGTTTATTCCCGTTGCCGACTGGAATGGCGCCGTGCCGACTATTACGTTTAACGTCTCGGATAACACCTTCGACCCGCCGACCCAAAGCTCGCTGGATATTACCGTCACGCCGGTAGTCGATATTGTGTCAGACACGGTGTCGACCCACGCGGGCACGCCCGTAACCATCGATGCGCTGCGAAACGACCGCTTTACCAATACCGATGCCACCATCACCGCGACGGGTACGGCGCAGCATGGCACCGTGAGTATTGTGAATAATCAGTTGGTCTACACGCCAGCCGCCGGATATGTCGGCGACGACACCTTTACCTATACCGTCACCAGCGGCGGCGTGACGGAAACGGCCCGCGTCACCGTCACCATGACCAACACCTTGCCGACCGTGCCGAATGTCTATATCACCACCGCAGAAGACGGCATTATTCTCGACACGCTGCTGGGTGGCGCGACCGATAGCGACAACGATAATCTGAGCATCGTCAAGTTCACGATTAACGGCACCGACTACCCCGCCGGGCTTACCGGCGTGGTGATCCCCGGCATGGGAAGAATTACCATCACCCAGGAAGGGTTATATGCTTTCACCCCGGTCGCAGACTGGAACGGCACGCTACCGCCGATTACCTATACCGTAAGCGACGGGAATAACGGCGGCGAGGTGACCAGCACCCTGGTGATCAACGTGACGCCGGTTGTCGATATTCAGCCTGACCAGGCAAGCACCCACTCCGATGACGCGGTAGTGATTAATGTGCTGGCAAATGACACGTTCAGAAATGCCGATCGCACCGTCACGGCGTCGTCCGTCACTCAGCAAGGCGGCAGAGTAGAAGTCTTGTCGGATAACACCGTGCGCTACACGCCACCGCAGGGTTTTGCCGGGCGCGATAGTTTTGCCTATTCGGTCACCAGCGGCGGCATCACAGAAACCAGTATCGTTTCGATTGTGGTGAGTAACACCTCGCCTCAAAGCGGCAATATGCAGCTCACCATGGACGAAGATGCGTCCCCGCTCGCAGGTCGGCTGGATGTCACCGACCCTGATAACGACGTGCTGCGCGTAACCTCTTTCCAGGTCGAAGGCTTTGGTGTTATTACGGTTCCGGACAACTCGACGACCCCGGTCTCCTTCACCATTCCGAACGTCGGGGTGTTCACGCTCACCTCTACCCTGCAATACACCTTTACGCCAGTGCCAGACTGGAACGGTGTGGTGCCGCAAATCAGCTACACGGTGACGGATGATAACAACGGCGGGGAAACCACCGGCCTGATTGATATTGTCGTCAATTCGCGTGTCGACGCCCAAAATGACAACGACACAATTCATGCCGGAACGAGCTCCACGGTTAACGTCCTGACCAATGACAGTTTCGTCAATCCGGATAAAACCATTACCCGCGTCACCAACGGGAATTACGGCACCGTCACTATTGGCGCGAACGGTGACATTACCTACACCCCGTCCCCTGAATTTGTCGGCAGCGACAGCTATACCTACACCGTCACCAGCGGGGGGATTACGGAAACCGCCACGGTTTATGTCACCGTCACCAACGCCGCGCCGGTCGCGCAGCCTGATGTCAATTCAGGCCTTGAAGACACCACGATCGAAGGCAACGTGTTAAGCAACGATAGCGATGCGGATAACAGCTCAACGGTGCAGGATAATCTGCGCGTCACCAGCTTCAACCTGCTCGGCGAAACCCTGCCGCGCCAGGTCGGGAGCGAGGTCTTTATTGCCGGGCAGGGGCGATTTACCCTGAACGCGGATGGCAGCTATAAATTCGTCCCTCTTGCCGACTGGAACGGCACGCTGCCGGTGATCACCTACCAGATAAGCGATGGGCATAACGGCGGAACCGCCAGCAGCACCCTCACCTTAACGGTGACGCCAGTTGACGACATCGTGCAGGACACATCGACCACCCATGCGGGTGTTCCGGTCGAAATCGACGTGCTCGCCAATGACAATTTTTCCAATAGCGATAAGCAGATCACCGCCACCACCAACGGCCTGCACGGTACAACCACCATTGTGAACGGGAAGGTCATCTACACGCCGGTAGCCGGTTTTGTCGGCTCCGATGTGTTCGCCTATACCGTCACCAGCGGCGACGTGCGCGAAACCACGTTTGTCACGGTTCAAATCACCAACACGCCGCCCGTCGCCAACCCTGATCCTGGCGAAGCGCCAGAAGACACCGTGGCGAGCGGCAATCTGCTGGCTAACGACACCGACGTAGACATTGCAGACAAAAATGCGCTCACCGTCACCGGATTTACCGTCAACGGCACCCTGTATGCCCCAGGAGCTGCGGCAACGCTTGCTGGCATGGGCGTGCTGACCGTCCAGGCGAACGGCGACTGGACATTTACGCCCGTTGCCGACTGGAACGGCACCGTACCGCTGGTGAGCTACAACATCAGCGATGGCAATAACGGCGGCGTCTCCAGCTCCACGTTAAGCATCACCATCACAGCGGTACAAGATGCGTTTAACGACCAGATTTCCGTTCACGGCAACAGCTCGGTCACCACCGATGTGCTGGCAAATGACACTTTCCAGAATAGCGACAAAGTGATTCAGAGCGTCACCCAGGGCGCGAACGGCTCGGTCACTATCGTCAACGGGCAGATTACCTATAAACCTAACGTCGGTTTTGTGGGCAACGACAGCTACACCTATACCGTCCTGAGCGGCGGAATCCAGGAAACGGCGACAGTTCTGGTAACGGTGATAGACCGCTTGCCGGTCACCGGCCCCGACACCAATGTCACGCCTGAAGATAACGTCGTCACCGGAAATGTGCTGCTAAACGATAGCGATCCGGATGGCGATCCGCTCATCGTCACGCAGTTTAACGTCGACGGGCAGACGGCTCCGGCGGGCTATCCGGTGATTATTGCGGGCGTCGGCGAATTTACCCTACGCAGTGACGGCAGCTACACGCTGACGCCGATTGCCGACTGGAACGGCACCGTGCCGACGGTTACTTACACCGTCAGCGATACGCTGCTGGGCGGCACCGCCACCGGCACGCTGAACATCACCGTTTCGCCAGTGACCGACATTAATGCCGATACCGCCACCACGCACGCGGGTCGCCCGGTCACAACCGATGTGCTGGCAAACGACAGTTTCAGCAACCCTGACGCCACCATCACCGCCGTCACCAATGGTACAAACGGCACGGCGACCCTGCAAAACGGGCAGATTATTTACACCCCGCGCAGCGGTTTTGTCGGCACCGATACATACACCTACACCGTAACCAGCGGTGGCGTGACGGAAACCACAACGGTCACCGTCATCGTCACTAACAGCGTGCCGGTAGTGAATCCGGAAGGGGCCATTACGCCGCAGGGCACGCCGGTTTCCGGAAACGTCCTCACCAACGACCGCGACCCGGACGGCGACCCGATTTATCTCTCTGGCTTCCTGGTTGACGGCAATCGCTACAATGCGGGCGACACCGCCGTGCTGGCGGGCATCGGCAGCCTGACCGTGCTGGCTGACGGCCGCTACAGCTTTACCCCAGACGCCAACTGGCACGGCTTCGTTCCCGCCGTCACCTATACCATCAGCGACGGCAACGAAGGCGGCAATACCAACGGCACGCTGCGCCTGTTGGTCGCTCCGTCGGTGGAAATTCAGGTGAAAGAGTCCGGCCTGACGCCGCTTGAGCCGGGGGCGCAAGAAGTTAGCGGCACGCTGGATGTGCTCTCGCTCGATAAGCTGCAAACGTTCACCTTCCAGGGCCGCGTGATCACCGCCGAGCAACTGCTGCAGCTCAATCCGCTCTCGCCGATCACCATCGAAACCGCGACCGGCACCATAACCCTGCTGGCGTACTACAGCCCGCGGGATGGCGAAGCGCACATTGATTATCGCTTCACCTTGCGCGAAGCGGTTTCCCAGCCAGGCCAGGTCAGCACTTATAACGACTACGGCGTGCAGGTGAACGGCGTGACCGTCGGCCAGCTACGCATCACCGTATTTAACGACAACCCAACGGCCTCCAATGACGGCGCTGAAATTTTGCAGGACCAGGGCCAGGAATCGGCCAGCGGGAATGTCTTTAGCGATGACCGCATCGGGGCTGATGGCGCGGCGAACAACGGGCCAGTGACCGGGGTTATCTCGCAAAATACCGGGGCCGCAGGCACCATCGGCGGCACCAGCAACGGGCAATACGGCGCGCTGTTCCTCGATAGCCAGGGCAACTGGCGCTATCAGGTTAACACCAGCGACCCGCGCGTCGCTGCCCTTGAGGCCAACGCCACGCTGACCGAAGTCTTTGTCTACACCATCACCGACAGCGACGGCGATGTCAGCGAAGCGCGTCTGACCATCCAGATTCATGGCGTCACCGCCATGCCAAACGTCAATGGCGATCAACGATTTGGCCCGGAGGACGAAGAGCCGCTCCAGGCTTACAGCCAAAGCTACGAACCGGGCCTGTTTATTTTGCCACTCGTCTATGATCTACAAAGCGATGCGGTGGGTCTGCAGTTCCGGCTTAACAGCCAGTTCGCCGCCTATGGCTATGGCATCGAGCATGCCAACGCTCCGGTGATGCAGCAGGCCGTGCTGTTCTCACGCTGGTACAACGACACCCGCGCCCAGCGCAGTTTGCCGGGTTTAGAAAACAACGCGCTGGGGCAAAACGCCCTGGGCCATTCCTTTGGCCCGTTTGCCATAGGACAAGCCGATCAACGTTCAGGCGCTGCCCCAGAAACACCGGCAGCCCCGACGGCCGTGGCCCAGGAATTGCCGCAGGCGGAGGAAGTGCCGGTCATTACTTTGGGAGCACAACCGCTATCCGCGCAGCTCGCGGCTTTAGAAAAACACAATTTGGCGTCTGGAAAGCACATTACAGTCCCGACAATTCCTCGCCGGTAAATGGCTGAAGCAACTGTATATACCCTAAATCATTCGCGTTGCGGGCAGGCTAGCCAACGCACCAGCAGCTTGAATGATGACGGGTATTAAGATGGAAATAACAACGATGAACGCAAACGTGATGGTGTTGGCAAAAAAACGTGGCGTGCCGTTAGTCAAACCTGTTGCTGGGTTGATAGCGGTACTGATTTTGGCAGGCTGCGGCACCATTAAACCGGAACCGCTCACCCAGGACGAAATTACCGCGCGAGTGAACCGCGACCGTACAGAGATGTACCGTGGGCAAGAGGCACTGCGCGGCCCCTTAACGCTGTCTGATGCGATGGCTCGCGCGCTGAAATACAACCTCGACTACCGTCTGAAAATGATGGAAACCGCGCTCTCCCGCAGCCTGCTGGATGTTTCGCAGCAAGATATGCTGCCAAAACTGATGGCGGATGCGGGCTATCGCTGGCGCGATAACGACTCAGGCGGCACCAGCGTCGGTATCGACGATGGCGTGGTGAGTTTGCGGCCTTCCACGTCTGAAGAGCGCGAGCACTATCTTTCCAGCGCCACCTTCTCCTGGGATGTGCTTGATTTCGGCATGAGCTACTTCCGCGCCAAACAGCAGGCCGACGAAGTCAATATTGCCGAAGAGCGCCGTCGCAAAGTGCTGCAAAACATCGTGCAGGAAGTGCGTGACGCCTACTGGCGTGCATTAGGCGCCCAGCGTTTGCTCGACGAAACCCAACCGCTCGCCGAACAAATTGCGCAGGCGCTGGATAAAACCCGTGAAGCCGAACAGGCCGGGATCCTGCCGCCAATCGAAGGGCTGGAATATCAACGCGCCCTGCTCGATGGGATGACGCTGCTGAACCAAAAACGTCAGCAAATGGAGCTGGCGAAAAGCGAGCTGACGGCGCTGATCAACCTGCCGCCGGGCACGCCGCTGGTGTTGCAGGACACGCCAGGGCCGCTGGCTCCGGCTCCGACCAACATCGATAAACTTGAGCAGATGGCGCTCGAACGCCGCCCGGAACTGCGCGAAGAAGATTACAAAACCCGTATCGACAGCTACGAAACCAAGCGCCAGATTGCGTCGCTATTCCCGAATCTGAATCTGTTCGCCAGCATCAACTACGACTCCAACGACTATCTCTACAACAGCAACTGGATTGAGAGCGGCGTGGGCGTCTCAATGAACCTGTTCAAACTGCTGAGTATTCCGTCGATTAGCACCGCGAACGACGCCCGCGCCCAAACCGATGACGCTCGCCGCATGGCGCTGAGCATGGCGGTTCTGACGCAGGTTCGTGTCGCCACCGAACGCTACAAACTGGCCTCCTATGACTTCCAGATTGCCGAACAATCCGCCCAGGTTGACCAGCGTCTGGCGAGCATTTCCCGCGCCGGATCGGACAACTCCCTGACCAGCGATCTGGAAACCTTGAGAACCCAGGCGCGGTCAATTGTTTCACGCTTCCAGGAAGCCTCATCGTATGCCGAAGCGCAGGCCGCTTACGGGCGCGTGCTGAACTCCGTGGGCATTGATTTGCTGCCGGATCAGGTCGACAAAACCGACGTTGCCAGCTTATCGCGACAAATCCAGACAAGTTTGCGCCAGCAAGAGAGCAGCGTGTTTGCCCGCACCGCAGGCGTCGTGGTGGAAAAACACCCAATAGCGGTGCAGATCACTCGCCTGCCGTCGGGCATTTCCCGTGGCACTGTTGAGCAGTCCGTGGGCCGCGTGATAGAGGCGAATCATCTGTCGCTTGAGCCGTCCCCGAACAGCATCAATCTGCAAATGAGCTTTAGCTCCGGCTCCAGCAGCGGCACCCGCAAAGGCATATGGACGATGCGCGTCAAAGACGCCACCGGCGCGGAAGTGTTAACGCGCCAGTACACCAGCTATTTGCCAAACGAAACCAGCACGCGGTCCATCAGCGCTCTCGCGGAAGCGGCAACGTTATCAATCACCAGTGATTTGCAGCGGCTTGCAGGGGCGACGCCGGTTTTGAGCGCGGCGCCGTAACTCTGTCTGTATCGGGAACAAATGACCCCCTCCCAGCCTCCCCCTTGCCAGGGGGAGGAGTTAAATACCCCCTCCCCTGACAAGGGGAGGGCTGGGGTGGGGTCCGTCGTAGGTCGCCGACCTTAAAACGGCAATAACAGAACCATTTCATTGGAATATGAACATCATGACTCTTTTGCGTACCGCCCTCATTTTCTCACTGGTCTGGTTTTCGGCACCCACTTTTGCCGCCGAAACGCCCGCCGCACAGGGAAGCACTAACGTGCGATTCCTGGTGCTCGCCAACCGCGAAAGCCCGCTTTCAAGCGTCGTGCCGGGACGAATGGCGAAAATTAACGTGCAACTGGGCGACACGGTTACCCAGGGAAAAGTGCTGGCAAGCATGGACTGTAGCGATTTGGTGGCGCGGAAAAATGCCGCCGAAGCGGAGTATCACGCCGCCCAACTGCGCTACGAAGCCAAAGCCAAACTGCAAGGTTTGCAGTCTGCCGCAGCGCTTGAAGTGGGTTTAGCCGCATCGGAAGTTAACCGCACCAAAGGCCAAGTGGGGATTTTTGACGCCCAACTGGCGCAGTGCCGCTTTGTGGCCCCGTTCAACGGGCGCGTGGCGAAAATCTATGTCAGAGAAGGCCAGGGCATTGGCGCCGGCGCGCCGGTGATTGACCTGGTAGGCAGCGGCACGTTGCGGGCGCGTTTGAACGTGCCTTCAAGCTGGGTGGCGTGGCTGAAAATTGGCTCTCAACTTAATGCATCCGTAGGTGAAACCGGCAAGCAATACCCGCTCACCGTGACGAATATTAGCGGCAAAGTCGACGCCGTCAGCCAGACCATCGAAATCGAAACCCGCTTCCCGGAAAAAACCGACGATGTGCTGCCGGGCATGAGTGGCCAGGCCGTTGCCATTTGCCCGCCGAATGAGAGCCGTTGCCTGAATAGCGGAGCCGCAAATTCGTGACCACCAGTACAGCCTTCTACCAGCTTGCAGCCAGGGTAGAAGCGATAAGCAACTCCGCAGAGTTAGGCTTCGCTATTTGCAATGAAACGCGCCAACTGGTGGATTACCGCCAGGCGGCGCTGATCTCCCTCGCCCCTAATAATCGCGCAAAACTGGTCGCCCATTCCGGGCTCAGCGATACCGACAACAATACGCCGTATGCCCTGTGGCTTGCGGATGTCGCCAAAGAAATTGCCCCGCACTGCCGGGCATTGCCGCCGGAAGCCCGCGTGCTGGCGCTGTCGTCCGCACAACTGAGCGAACCCCTCGCCCATCAGTGGAATGAATGGCTCCCACCGCACGTCTGGGTACTGCCGCTGACCGGTGCCGACGGGGAAATTCACGCCCTCTGGTTCCTGGGGCGCGATGAAGCGTGGCCGACCTCTCTCGCCCCGACTACCCCCGAATTTACGCTGTTACAACTCAGCGGTTTGTACGGCTACGCCTGGTGGGCATTAACCGCCCGCCCGTCGCGTTTCAGGCAGTTCTGGCAGCGCAACACCGGACGCCGCCTCGGCTACATTTTGCTGGCGGTGCTGCTGGTGCTCTGTATTCCGGTGCGGGAATACACGTTGGTGCCTGCGGAAATTATCTCGCTACAAAGCGAAGTGATTGCCGCCCCGGATTCGGGCGTGATTAAACGCATGATGGTATTGCCGAATACCAATGTGGTGAAAGGCCAGGTGTTGGCAACGCTTGATGACACCACGCTGCATAACCGCCTGGCGGTGGCGCAGGCTGAACTGGAAACCACCGAAACCACGCTGCATCAGGCTTCGCAGCAGGCGATAGAAGATCAGCAGGCCAAGTCAGAGCTGGCGATGGCGGAAGGGAAATGGCGCGAGAAAAAGGTCGAAGTCGAATCGATAAAACGCGATCTCGATAAGTTAACCATTCGCGCGCCGGGCAACGGAGTTTTCGTCTATTCCGATCCGGACGATTGGGCCGGTCGCCCGGTACAAACCGGGGAGCGCATTGGCCTGCTGGCCGATCCCAATAATCTCGGCATACGCGCCTGGGCTCCGGTGAGTGAATCCACCAACCTGAATCATGGCGCACCGATGAAAGTGTTTTTGAAGGTCGCACCGCTGGATTCGTTTACCGCGAAGCTGGATTACGCGGGCTATCAAACGGTGGAGGCGCCAAACGGCATCGCCAGCTATCTGCTGCGCGGAACGCTGGAAGGTAAACCTGACGTAGCGCGAATTGGCTTGCAGGGTACGGCTCGTGTGACGGGCGACTGGGCGCTGCTCGGTTACCTGTTGTTGCGCCGCCCTATCGCCACCCTGCGCGCCGGGAGCGGCTGGTGATTAGCGATGCCGCAGCAACTGCGCCGCCGTGGCCCGCGCTGCGTGATGAACTGCGGCTCAACAGCGCGGGCAGCAACCGCGACGGCTCGCCTGCCTGGCACCTGGCCGATCCGGTGCGCAATCTCTTTTTCCGTCTTGGCTGGCTGGAAATAGAGATCCTCAAACGCTGGCAACTGGCGGATGCCGGACAAATCGCCCAGGCGATTAATCAGCAAACCACGCTGAATGTCGACGAAGAGGACATCAAAGCCTTTGTGCTGTTTTTGCAGCAGCAACAGCTTCTGCGCACCGCTCGCTACCGCCCCGCGTCGTCGGTGTGGAAATGGCTGCTGCACAGTTATCTGTTTATCCGCATTCCGCTGGTCCACCCTGAAAAAGCGCTGCGCAAAGCGCTGCCCTGGCTGCAACCGCTGTTCAGCAAAACCTTTTTGTGGCTGACGCTCTTTGTGGCGATTACCGGCATCGTGCTGGCGGCGCGGCAGTGGGATACGGTGGTCGCCACGCTGCACAATTCGGTGAGCTGGCACGGCGCAGTGGCATTTGCTATCGCCCTGGTGTTTTCGAAATGCTGGCATGAAATGGGCCACGCGCTTACCGCCACGCGCCACGGCGTGCGGGTCGGGCATATGGGCGTTGCGCTTCTGGTGATGTTGCCGATGGCCTACACCGATACCGGCGAAAGCTGGAAGCTGTTCCGCTCGCGTGACCGGCTAAAAATTGCCGCCGCGGGGATTGTTTCCGAGCTGGTGCTGGCGGCGTGGGCCACATTGCTGTGGTCTTTCGCCCCGGAAGGTAGCGTCAAAAACGCGCTGTTTTTCCTCGCCACCACCGCCTGGGTAATGACGGTTGTAGTCAACGCCAGCCCATTTATGCGTTTCGACGGCTACTACATTTTAAGCGATATTCTTGATTTCCCTGGGCTTCACGAGCGGGCAGGAAACTGGGCGAAACGGGCGATGCGCTGGCATTTGTTTGGCATTAACGACCCCGCGCCCGATAACGTCACGCCTGCTTTTGCCCGCTTTCTGACGCTCTTTGCTTTCGCCACCTGGATTTACCGCCTGCTGCTGTTTATCGGTATCGCGGTGGTGGTGTATCACGCCTTTTTTAAGGCGCTGGGTGTAATTCTGTTTTTAGTAGAGATTGTGACTTTTGTGGTGCAACCGATGATCAGAGAAATGAAAACCTGTTGGGCCCGCAGGCACGAAAGCCAGCCGTTTTACCGGCGCAGATTGCTGCTGATTGTCATCGCCGCGCTGCTGGTTATTTTTGTCCCGTGGTCGAATAAAGTGACGATGCCGGGCGTCATCGAAGCAGGTTTTGTGCAGCCGATTTATACCCCGTACAGCGCGCGCCTGGAGAAAGTTTTTGTCACCGACGGGCAGCAGGTTAAAGCCGGGCAGCCGCTTTTTGAGCTGATTGCCCCGCTGCCGGAAACCTCGCAGCGCAAAGCCGAGGAGATGCGCCGCGCATGGGAATTTAGCGCGCGCGGGGCGTTAGGGCTTGATAAAGATGGCCCGGCAAAACAGGTGCTTGCCGAACAGATGGCGCGTCAGTTCTCACTCCAGCAAAACGCAGGAAACAGTGAATTACTGCGGCTGCGGCTGGTTGCCGCTTCAAATGGCCGGATTGAAGACCGCGATCTCTCCCTGCAACCGGGCAGTTGGGTTTCCACGTCCACGCACATCGCAACCCTTGTGAATGCCGACCGCTGGCGGGTAAAAGCGCTGGTGGGCGAAGAGGATTTGGCGCGGTTAAAAGTGGGCGCGACGGCTAAAGTTTATCAAAACGCCGAGTGGCAGCCGCTGATGGGCCGCGTGGTCTCTATCGATCATAACGTGGTGACGCGCCTGCCTTCGTTGCTGCTGGCGAAAGATCACGGCGGCCCGGTGCAGCTTAACCCGACGGCTCAGGCAAAAGATTTGCGCCCGCAAGGCGTGTGGTATCGCGTGTCGATTGAAGGGAGCGGCAACACCGCGCGGCTTAGCCGAGAAAATCTCGCGGATATTTCTGTAGAGAGTCAGCGTCAAAGCCTCGCCCATCGCTGGTTTAATAGCGTCTCGTTGATGCTGATTCAGCAAACGGGCATGGGGAAAGAGGGGTAGTTTCAGGCTTGATTGTCGGATGGCGCTGCGCTTATCCGACCTACGTTTTTGATTTTGCAGTGTGGATAAGCCAAAGAGTTTTTGATTTTGCAGTGTGGGTAAGCCGAAGAGTTTTTGATTTTGTAGGGTGGATAAGTGGAAGAGTTTTTGATTTTGTAGGGTGGATAAGCCGAAGGCGTCATCCACCAGAATTGCACCAAAGTCAGCCCCTCTTTGCAGAGGGGCTAAGTCCTTGCTACAGGATGATCAATGAGGTGCATATCAATTAATGTGGCGGCTAAGTTGCATTCCTAAACCCACCCACTTCCTCCTGGGATACTGGAAGGGGTCTTTCTATTAATGTCCGCTTCTGCACGCTGAGTCAATTGTTTGCGACTGACCTTTTCATTGATTTGCAATCTATACCTAAAATATCACTGGAGACGGGCCCGCCGCAGCGCCTGCGCCAGTTTTTGCTGATTAAAAGGCTTACGCAGCAGCTCAACCTGCGGCAATTGCTGCCCGCTGCGGCGCAAATCCTGGCCGCTAATTAGCAGGCAAGTAAGATGCGGATAATGCTCACGCGCGTGCTGCACAACATCCGCCCCGCTCATAGGTCCCGGCAGCATTAAATCGCTGATAATAATCTGAATATCCGGCACATCGTTGAGTAGCTGTAGCGCCTGCTGGCTGTCGCTGGTTTCCAGTGTCAAATAGCCAAGCTGATGCAACTGTTCGCACAGCGTCTGGCGCACATCGTGTTCATCTTCCAGAACCAGAACCAATTGATCCTGCTCGAGATTCGCCGCCAGCGGTTCCGGTAGCGCTTCGCTCGCCGCCTGCGAAGGGGCGCGTGGAAGTTGCAGGCGCACCAGCGTTCCCTGCCCCGGCGCGCTTTCAATTTGCACGCGCCCGCCAGACTGACGGACAAATCCATAAACCATGGATAAACCCAGCCCGCTGCCGCTGCCGGTCTGTTTGGTGGTAAAGAACGGCTCAAAGACCTGGGCTTTTACCTCCGCCGACATTCCGTGTCCGGGGTCGATCACTTCCAGGGCGACCATATCCTGTTTACGCCCGCTTGAGCGCACCACGCGCTGGTTCCAGGTGCGGATTTTAATGGTGCCGCTTTGCCCTTCCATGGCGTCGCGGGCGTTCATCACCAGGTTGATAATCGCATTCTCAAGCTGATTAACGTCAATCCATGCGGGCCACGCCGGATGTTGGGCTTCAATCTCAAGAGTGAGCCCGGCGGGCAGCGAGTGGCGAATCAGCGGGTCGAGGTTTTCCAGCAGGTTTTTCATCGAAACCGCGTGGGGGTGCAGGGATTGCTTGCGGGAAAAGGCCAGCAAACGCTGGGTCAGTTGCGCCCCGCGCTCGGCGGCTTTTAAGGCTCGCTGAATGCGCGTGGCGTCCGGCGAATCCGTAGATGTCAGCTCCAGACTGCCGATGATCACCGCCAGCAGGTTATTAAAATCATGCGCTAAACCGCCGGTTAACTGCCCCACGGCTTTCATTTTCTGGCTGTGCACCAGCGCCTCCTCCAGCGCTTTGCGCTCGCTACGCTCAAGCACTACGTTGACCATTCCGCGCCCCGGCACCGGACTAAAACGCAGCTCGATAGTCCGGTTATCCGCAAGCCTGAGTTCCTGTGGTTTGGGTAACGGGCGCGAAAGGTTGTCGAGAATATGCTCCTGAAGCGGCGTTACCTGTTTTAGCAACGTGAGATAGTGCTGCCCGCGCGAAAGGCGCTCGGGTTCCAGCCCCAGCAACAGCGGGTATTGCGGGTTCCACACCACCAGAATCCCGGCGTTATCAAACAGCGCAAAGCCGTCGCGCATCGCATGAAAAGTGGTTTCCAGTTGGGTGCTTTTTTCTTTAAGGAGTTTCGAGGTGTGCTCAAGCGATGCGGTGTTGCGCGCAAAAACGTTGAATGCCCGCGCCAGCTCGCCCAGTTCATCCCGCCGCTGTAGCGCGGGCACGCTGACATCGCGCTCGCCACGCGCCAGCCGCGTCATCGCATGAGAAATCGCCGTGAGATTCGAGCCAAGATTACGGTAAATATACCAGCCAGCAAAACCGGTAATCACCAGCGCCAGCAGGGCAAACAGGCCGATAAAAGCAATCATCGATTGCAGCTCTTTATGGCTCTGCTCGGTGCGGTTTAGCGACTCCTGCGCCACTCTCTGCACGTACTGATTGATGTCCTGATTCAAAAACGCCACCAGCGCTTTGATGTGATACATGTACCAGGAGATCCCCAGGTCGCTATTTTCTAATGCCTGGGAAAGCGGCAGCAATTGCTGCAAATGCGTCGTTAAATCCTGCAATATTTCATTAACCAGCGGGGAATCGGCATGAAGCGGCAACTGCGCCATCACTTCGCTAAGTTGCACCACCGTCGCCTTTGGGGAAGGCGTTTGAATGGCGATCAGGATCAGCCTGTCCATTTCGGTTAACAGCCTGGATTCCGGCATCGCCAGGCCGTCGCGAGCATTAATATCCTGAATATGATGCAGATAACTTTGGTTTTGATAGAGCGCACTGAGCAGCGCGTTACGTTCCAGATGGCGGCGATGACCGAGCTCTAACATGCGCGTAACGCTGCTTTCCAGCTCGTTACTGCGGTCCGTAATCCGTTTGACTAACGCGGGCTCATGGCTGGCGAGCGGCGCATTGGCGAGGTGATCAAGCGAGTTCTGGAGCGCCTGTTGAGTTTGCTGCAAACGCTGCGCTTCGCTCTGGTATTCCAGCGCACCCACGACTTGCGTGAGCCGCACCGCTGCCGTCGCCACATTCGCGGTGTCTCGCGCCAGCTCCATGCTGCCAGACATATCACTCAGCGTTTGCCCCTGAACCTGCTCCTGCAAACGGCTCGCGTGATTAAAACCCCACACCGCCACCCCGCAGACCATCAACGTCACCGCCACCACCAGCAGATTAAAGGAGAGCAGGCGGCCACGAGCGCTGGTGAGAAAGGGTGTGCGGGGTTGCGGCATGTTTTGGCTCCGGATAAAAGGCATTAAGCAAAGTGTAGTGACCAATTAAAACTGCTCACATTTTTATAAGCCTTCCGCTATCTGTTTTTTTGACTTATTTGCTAGCAAAACTGTAGCAGAAAGCCATAAACCAACAGCCCATTATTCTTCTGTCCGTATTCATACTCTAAATATAAAAACTAGCGCAACAATAAAGCACTTAAACCTTACATAAAAATATCAATAATCAAGTAAGTTTATTTACTCACGATGATGAGTAAGCATTAAATATTAACAGTATAAATATATCATTCTGACACCATTGATATTTCATATAAAGACAAGGATGCATTATGGCAAATTCCATTTATTTAAAACTTACCGGAAAAACTCAAGGCGCGATCTCTGCCGGATGCATGTCACTTGATTCAATGGGAAATAAAGCACAAATCGCACATTTGGACCAAATTATGGTGTATGAACTAAATCATCGCCTGACACGCATTGATAATGTCAACCATCACAGCCTGACCATCAGAAAACCTATTGATAAATCTTCACCATTATTAAGCAAATCAATTAATGACAATGAAGTTCTGACCTGTGAATTTCCTGTCTATCGCACTAACCGTTTTGGCATGAATGAACTGTATTATATTATAAAACTTACGGAAGCCCGCATTTGCGATATACAACTTACTATCCCCCATGTGGTAGATGATAGCAAAGGATTAGCCGAAGAGACGGTGTCATTTATATATGAGGCAATAAGTTGGGAACATTGTACCGCTGGAACGAGCACTTACAGTTTATGGATGGACCGTGTTTTTTAACTGGCAAGTCGAATAGTAGAAAACTGTAAAAAAAGAAAGGAATAAGCTAATGGACAATGCAGATTATTTACGCATGAGCATGGATGCAAACAGAAAAATATCAATTTCATTAGAAAAAGGATTAGCAAATGTTCAAAGAAACGGAAAAGATGTAATCAGTAGCATCTACTCTGGTGCAGAGAGGGTATCCTGGTACTCATCTTGTTTTTTTGATGATTATAAAGATGTATGCCAAGAGTTAAAAGAAGAAGATAGAAGAATGATTGCAGCCATTAATGAGGTTTTTAATAGAAAAGACGTAATATTTAACATGATTGAAATGTACATAGAATATATTTTAGATAATTTTAATGAATCAGCAAGGAAAAATATAGTTACTCAGATTACAGGTCTTTTGGCAAAAAATAGGGTAGTGTTTGTAACAAAATCAAGCATGTCATACTTAATAGCAAAATCGATTTCAGATTCAATAAACTTCACGACTAAAATTCGCGCAACTATTGGCAAAACAAGCAATGCTATTCTTACATTACTTGATTTTTATAGCTACGTTCAAAAAGCAGCGCTTTCAGCGAGGCGACTGAAAACATTTAACCCATCATTTTATAAAGTGTTATATCTGAACAAATTGGAGATGCTTTATTTTATCATTGAACCAATTGTACAGAAGAATATCGGCCATCTAAACACAATGCTCAGTGAAGATGATGCCATTACTATTATTGGAGATATGATTAAGTGAAAAAGTTTATTAAACAATTTATTTTTGATTGGATAAAAACAGAGACTATTTATTCATATGTGCCAGTGGCATTAATTATTTTCTTCTCTTATCTATCTCTCCATTTTTTTCCTGAACATTGGGGGAAACTTACTTTACTATCAATTTTTCTGGTTATCCTGGGAGTATGGAAGTTAGCGAAGCATCTTGAAAAATAGCTCTCTCATTACATTTCTGACCCATATACAGTTTTGAAAATCATTCCCTCCCGGGAATGTGATCTCCATTAACTATTCAACAATATGACAAATATGAACGGCTTCTGACATCTTGCATTTACCTGCGCGTGGTTCACTGGCAGCAATCGTCAATTTGCCCGCAGGAGCCGCGCCATGAGTAGCGTTCCCATTCTGGAGATGCGCAATATTGCCAAGTCATTCGGCAAGTTTTATGCGTTGAAAGGCGTCGACTTAACGGTTTTCCCCGGCGAAATTCACGCCTTAATGGGGGAAAACGGGGCCGGTAAAAGCACGCTGATGAAGATTTTGGCGGGGGCTTATACCGCCACCAGCGGCGAGATTTTAATTAACGGCCAGCCATACAGCATCAAAGGGCCGAAAGATGCGTTAAACGCAGGTATCACGCTGATTTATCAGGAGATGCAGCTCGCCCCAAACCTGACGGTCGCCGAAAACATTTTCCTCGGGAGCGAGCTTTCACGCGGCGGCTTAGTGAAGCGCAAAGAGATGGTAATGCAGGCGCAGACCGTTATCGACCGCCTGGGCGCACAGTTTAAAGCCAGCGACCTGGTGTCGCGCCTGACGATTGCCGAGCAGCAGCAGGTGGAAATCGCCCGCGCTCTGCACCGCAACAGTCGCATCTTAGTGATGGATGAACCCACCGCCGCGCTTTCGTCCCGTGAAACTCACCGCCTGTTTGAACTGATTATGCGTCTGCGCGACGAGGGCATGGCGATCATCTATATCAGCCACCGCATGGCAGAAGTGTATGAGCTTTCCGACCGCGTGAGCGTACTGCGCGACGGGCAGTATGTCGGCAGCCTGATACGCGAAAACCTTAACGCTAACGAGCTGGTGCGCATGATGGTGGGCCGCCCGCTGAGCGATCTGTTTAATAAAGAGCGTGATATTCCGCTGGGCAGCGTGCGTCTGAATGTCCATCACCTGACGGATGGCGCCAAGGTTCAGCCGGTGAGTTTACAGGTGAAATCCGGGGAGATCGTCGGCCTGGCGGGGCTGGTCGGCGCGGGGCGTTCTGAACTGGCGCAGCTTATCTTTGGCGTGCGTAAATCCACAGGCGGGAGCATCGAAATCGACGGCAAGCCCGTCAAAATTCATTCACCGCGTGAAGCTATTCACCACGGTATCGGCTTCCTGACCGAAAACCGCAAAGAGCAGGGTTTATTCCTCGAACTGGCCGCGCAAGACAACATCACTATGGCGACGCTGGAACGCGACGCGCACTACGGCTGGCTGGATCGCAAAAAAGCCCAGACCATCTCTGACGATGCTATCAGTCTGCTGAATATCCGCGTGCCACACGCGCAGGTTCGCGCCGGTGGGCTGTCCGGCGGCAATCAGCAGAAGCTACTGATCTCACGCTGGGTGGCGATCGGCCCGCGTATTTTGATCCTCGATGAGCCGACGCGTGGTGTGGATGTCGGTGCGAAAAGTGAGATCTACCGGATCATGAGCCAAATGGCGAAACAGGGCGTGGCGATCCTGATGATCTCCAGCGAGTTGCCGGAAGTCGTCGGCATGAGCGATCGCGTTTACGTGATGCGCGAAGGCAGTATTGCCGGGGAATTACACGCCGCAGACATTACGCAAGAAAACATTATGACGCTGGCGACCGGCGTAGAAGAGGCTCACAAAAAGGCGGTAAATCATGACTAATTCAGGCACCCCGCAACACGTGGCAAAATCCGCTTCGCTAAAAAAAGCGCTGTTCAGCGATTTGATGCAAACTGTCGGCATTTTGCCCATTCTGATCCTGATCGTCGCCGTTTTTGGCTTTATCACGCCAAACTTTTTTACCGAATCTAACCTGCTGAATATCGCCCGTCAGTCCTCTATCAATATCGTTCTCGCTGCGGGTATGACGTTCATTATTTTGACCGGCGGTATCGACCTGTCGGTCGGCTCAATACTTGGTACGACGGCGGTCACCGCGATGGTGGTTTCGCTGATGCCGGGCTGGGAATCGCTGTCGATTCCCGCCGCGCTGATGATGGGCACCGGGCTTGGGCTGTTCAACGGCATGTTAGTCGCCTGGGCGGGGCTGCCGCCGTTTATCGTCACGCTCGGCACCTATACCGCCCTGCGCGGCGCGGCCTATCTGCTGGCTGACGGCACGACGGTGATTAACTCCAATATCAATTTTGAGTGGATTGGCAACGCGTATCTCGGCCCGATTCCGTGGCTGGTGGTGATTGCTCTGGCGGTGATTGTGGTGTGCTGGTTCATTCTCAGGCGCACCACGTTAGGCGTTCATATTTATGCGGTGGGCGGCAATATGCAGGCCGCACGTCTGACGGGCATCAAAGTGTGGATGGTGCTGCTGTTCGTTTACGGCATGAGCGGCTTGCTCTCCGGCCTTGGCGGCGTGATGAGCGCATCCCGGCTCTATAGCGCCAACGGTAACCTCGGCATGGGTTATGAGCTGGACGCCATCGCGGCGGTGATTCTCGGCGGGACCAGCTTTGTGGGCGGGATTGGCACAATCACCGGCACGCTGGTTGGCGCATTAATTATCGCCACGTTAAACAACGGCATGACGCTGATGGGCGTCTCGTATTTCTGGCAACTGGTGATCAAGGGGGCGGTGATCATCATTGCGGTGCTGATCGACAAATACCGTACCCGTCACCACCAAAGTGCATAACAAAGCTGTTCTTTCGTAGGTCGGGTAAGCGACAGCGCCACCCGACAATATGGGCGCAAATGGTGGATGGCGCTATCGCTTATCCACCCTACAAGGGGAAAAAAACATGCGTTTGAAGCCGATAGTTACCGCATTACTCGCGGGAGCCATGATCGCCGGAGCACCGTTCGCTCAGGCAAAAGAACTCAAATCCATCGGGGTGACGGTAGGCGATCTCGCCAACCCCTTCTTCGTGCAGATAACCAAAGGTGCAGAGCTTGAAGCCCGAAAACTGGCGGGGGACAACGTGAAAGTGACGCTGGTGTCGAGCGGTTACGATCTCGGCCAGCAGGTGTCGCAGATCGATAACTTTATCGCCGCCAAAGTGGACATGATCATCCTGAACGCCGCGGATTCTAAAGGGATCGGGCCTGCGGTAAAACGTGCGAAAGATGCCGGGATCGTGGTAGTCGCGGTGGACGTGGCGGCGGAAGGTGCGGACGCAACGATCACCTCGAACAACACCCAGGCGGGTGAAATTGCCTGTAAGTACATTTCGGATCGCCTGAAAGAAAAAGGCAATGTGGTGATCATTAACGGGCCGCCGGTTTCCGCCGTGCAGAACCGTGTGGAAGGCTGTCTGACCGAGTTTAAAAAGCATCCTGAAATTAAGATCCTCTCTTCTAACCAGAACGCCAAAGGCAGCCGCGAAGGTGGCCTGGAAGTGATGACCTCATTGCTGGCGGCGAATCCGAAGATCGACGGCGTGTTTGCGATCAACGATCCGACGGCGATCGGTGCCGATCTGGCGGCGAAACAGGCGCAACGTAACGAGTTCTTTATCGTTGGCGTGGATGGTAGCCCGGATGCAGAAGAAGCGCTGAAACGCGGCGGAAATACGCTGTTTGTGGCTACGCCTGCACAAGACCCGCAGGTGATGGCGGCGAAAGCGGTGGAGATTGGGTATGACATTCTGCAAGGCAAGCCTGCGCCAAAAGAGCCGGTGCTGATTCCGGTGACGATGATCGATAAGAACAATATCGGGACGTATAAGGGCTGGACGGTGAAGTAATTTTTGTTGGCACTCGACCCCACCCCAACCCTCCCCTTACCAGGGGAGGGAGCGATAAACTCCTCCCCTTACCAGAGGAGGGAGTAATAAACTCCTCCCCCTGGCAAGGGGGAGGCTGGGTGGGGGTCGTTTTGTGGAGGTCGTTTTGTGGAGGTGCTATGAAGCGTTCTGAGGTAAACCAGATCCTGTCCCAGACCCGCCATTTCTTTACGCAGCATGACGTCCACCTGCCGCCGTTCGCCTCGTATGACCTGACGAAATGGCAGCAACTGGATAAAGCTATCTGGCAGGAAGTTTTCGATCTCAAACTCGGCTGGGATGTGACGGCGTTTGGCGGCGACGATTTTATCGCACAGGGGCTGACACTGTTTACGCTGCGCAACGGTTCGCCGGAGGGGGCTCCCTACCCAAAATGCTACGCCGAAAAAATCATGCATGTCCGCGAAGGGCAGCTCACACCGATGCATTTTCACTGGCGCAAACGCGAGGACATTATCAATCGCGGCGGCGGGAATTTGATTGTCGAACTATGGAATTCCGATCAGTACGAGCAGACGGAAGAAAGCGATGTCACCGTCGTCATCGACGGATGCTGCCAGACCCACGCGGCGGGCAGCCAGGTGCGCCTGTCGCCAGGAGAGAGTATCTGCCTGGTGCCGGGGATTTACCACAGTTTTTGGGGCGAACCCGGTTATGGCGACGTGCTGGTGGGGGAAGTGTCGATGGTCAACGATGACGATCGCGATAACCGTTTCCTCAAGCCGCTGGAACGTTTTAACGCCATCACCGAAGACGAACCCGCGCAGCAGTTGCTGTGCAACGAATATCGCCAACACCTTTAATTTGCTTCCAACACCAGGGGAATCATTATGGCATTAATATCACTTGCCGACGGTCTGGCTCACGCCCGGGCAAATGGCTATGCGTTAGGGGCGTTTAACGTCCTCGACAGCCATTTTTTGCGCGCGCTTTTCGCCGCCGCAAAGCAGGAAAACTCGCCGTTTATCATCAATATTGCCGAAGTTCACTTTAAGTATATTTCGCTGGATTCACTGGTCGAAGCCGTCAAATTCGAAGCGGCCCGCCACGATATTCCGGTGGTGCTTAATCTCGATCACGGCCTGCATTTTGAAGCGGTGGTTCGCGCTTTACGTCTCGGTTTTAGCTCGGTGATGTTTGATGGTTCTACACTTGAATATGAAGAGAACGTTCGCCAGACGCGGGAAGTGGTGAAAATGTGCCATGCGGTCGGCGTTTCGGTAGAGGCCGAACTGGGTGCGGTGGGCGGTGACGAAGGCGGAGCACTGTATGGCGAAGCCGACAGCAATAAATTTACCGATCCGTCCCGGGCGCGCGATTTTGTCGACAGAACCGGCATCGACACGCTGGCTGTCGCCATCGGCAACGCCCACGGGAAATACAAAGGCGAGCCGAAACTCGATTTCGACAGACTTGCCGCCATTCGCCAGCAAACCGGTTTGCCGCTGGTGTTGCACGGCGGGTCGGGCATTAGTGACGAAGATTTCAGAAAGGCGATAAGCCTCGGTATCCACAAGATAAATTTCTATACTGGCATGTCGCAGGCCGCACTCGGAGCTGTCGAGCAACGTATGAATCAGCGTCACGCCATTTATGACGAATACGCCGAACTGTTGCTGGGCATTGAAGAGGCGATTACCGATGTGGTGGCGCAGCAGATGCGCATTTTTGGCAGTTCGGGCAAAGCGTAAGGAGTTGATATGTCAGAGCGCAGCGGGATTATTGCCGCCGGAAATATGCTGGTCGACCATGTGCATCAAATTGTGCAGTGGCCGCAGCGCGGATGGCTGGCGGAGATTGTCCACAGCGAACGCTCAACGGGCGGGGCGCCGCTTAATGTGCTGCTGACGCTGGCCAAAATGCACGTTGGCTTGCCTTTGCAGGCGGTGGGTCTGGTGGGTGACGATCATGACGGCGACTACATTATGGCGATGCTTGACCAGTACCATGTGAATCGCCAGCACGTGCACCGCACCACTTTTGCGCCAACGTCCATGTCGCAGGTGATGACCGATCCCAGCGGGCAGCGCACCTTTTTCCACTCGCCCGGAGCGAATCGTCTGCTCGATTTACCCGCCTTTGACCGCCTGGAAACGTCATTCAAAATCTTCCATCTCGGTTATTTATTGCTGCTCGATAGCCTGGATATGGAAGACGCGGAGTACGGCACGCGCAGTGCCAGATTGCTGGCGATGATGGCGCAGCAGGGGTACGAAACCTCGCTGGATTTGGTGTCACGCCAGGGCGATCCGCGCTACCGCCCGATGGTGCTCCCTGCCCTGCAATGGCTGGATTATCTGGTGATTAATGAGCTGGAAGCCGGGGAGTTTAGCGGCCTGGACATTCGTCACAGGGACGGCACCCCGCATGTGGAACATATTGCTCAGGCGGCAAGCCAACTGCTCGAGGCGGGCGTGCGCCAGCGCGTCGTCATTCATTGCCCGGAAGGCGCGTGGGGCGTGGAGCCAGGCAAAGAAGGCGTGTGGGTGCCGTCATTTATGCTGGCTCAGGAAGAGATCGTCGGCAGCGTCGGGGCCGGAGACGCTTTTTGCGCCGGTGTCTTATATGGCTGCCATGAAAAATGGCCGCTAATAGACAGCCTGAAATTAGCCCATGCCTGCGCCCGCGCTAATCTTCTGTGCGCCAATGCGATAGATGGCGCGAAAACATTAGCGGAGTTACAGAATTTTATTAATGAGCAGGAGAAGTAAAGATAGCGACATCAATAATGATTAGCGATCTATTAATACGCCGATGACCTTTCAGACCAAAAACTTAAACGGTGAGAAAAATAAATTTAAGCCTGCTCTAAAAATGGTCGCCTTTAACCTGTATATAAAAATTACTTTCTATAAATAGGCGGTTATATGGTTAATTCTGTGACGTTCTATGGTGGTAGTCTGCTTAATTCCTATGATCCTTTTCTGACGAGCCCTCTTCCTCCGGGAAGCAAAGCCTCATCCGGCCAGCTTTGCCCGCAGTCCGGCGTCTGGAAAAGTGAGGTCCACCAGGTTGTCGTCGGCGTCAGTAAAGGCAATATCATGCCGCAGTACCAGAGCCAGAGCGTAGAATGGCAATTGACGAAGTACTCTCTTGCCGATCTTGAAAAAGCCAAAGAGTGAATGAATGTGAAAGGCTGAACTCCCCGAAATAGAGGGGAGTGAGGTGTTTTACTCAATAAGGGGTAAATAAAACGGCTACATTAAGCTGCATTATTTTCCGCTTGAATAACATCGGCAGAAAATACATACCCTACGCCACGAATAGTCCGAATTAATGTGGGCTGGTGCGGATTCGGTTCTATTTTCTTACGCAGCCGCATAATCAATACATCAATCGTTCTGTCGAACACTTCCAGGCTTTCACTGTGGGTGAGTTCCAGTAATTTTTCGCGCGATAGCACCCGGCGCGCATTTTGCATTAATGCCAGCAGCAGGCCATATTCCCCCTGAGTCAGCATGACCTGTTCCTGTTGCGGATTAACTAGCTGACAGCGTTCGGTATCCAGCCGCCAGCCGTTAAAATGCAGGCCGCTGCTTTTTGACGCCGTGCTTTCAACCGCCAGGGCGCCAGTCCGACGCAGCACAGCTTTAACCCGCGCCACCACCACACGCGGGTTAAACGGTTTGGCGATGTAATCATCGGCCCCCATTTCCAGCCCAACCACCACGTCAGATTCGCTGCCTAACCCCGTCAACATCACCACCGGCAAATCAGGGCGCTGACGCTGGATCTGCTGTAAAACTAAGAGCCCGTTAATATCGGGCAGAATCATATCCAGCAGCACCAGCGCAATCCCCGGATGCTGCGCTATCGCCGCCAGCGCGTCATTCCCTGTATGACAAATTCTCACCTCAAAGACGTGCTCATTGAGCACGTCTCGCAGCACATCGCAGATCGCCACATCGTCATCCACCAGCAAAATTGCAGGCTTCATGGTTGAACTCCCGGGAAGCTACAGAGCCAATAATTGAGTTTGAGCGATTGTTAGAGGAGTCGCGCAAAAATGACAGATAACCTTGCTGAATTTTCAATCAGTGTCACAAACCACAAGCGGCTCGACACGTCACTTTTGACGATGACCTGTGTTTCGTCAGGGTTTTGGCCCGGTCATCCCCGTAAGATGCCTGTTAATCCCGCACTTTATTTGTGGCATAGATAATGCATTAAGCCAGGGAGATGTGATCAGCTATTTGGTGTCACACACATAAAAGAATTGACTGGAGCAACACTGATGGAAAAAGTCATCACGGTTTGCCCCTATTGTGCCTCGGGTTGCAAAATCAACCTCGTGGTCGATAACGGCAAAGTCGTCAAGGCGGAAGCAGCCCAGGGTAAAACCAACCAGGGCGATCTCTGTCTGAAGGGTTACTACGGTTGGGATTTTATTAACGATACTAAAATCCTCACCCCGCGCCTGAAATCACCGATGATTCGTCGCCAGAAAGGCGGCAAACTCGAAAACGTCTCCTGGGATGAAGCACTGAACTATGTCAGTACTCGCCTGAGTGAAATCAAAGCGAAACACGGCTCCGATGCCATCATGACCACCGGTTCTTCTCGTGGTACCGGCAACGAAACCAACTATGTAATGCAAAAATTTGCGCGCGCGGTTATTGGCACCAATAACGTCGACTGCTGCGCACGCGTCTGACACGGCCCATCGGTTGCAGGTCTGCACCAATCGGTCGGTAACGGCGCTATGAGCAACTCAATCGTCGAGATTGAGGATACCGATTTAGTGTTTGTGTTCGGGTATAACCCGGCAGATTCACACCCTATCGTTGCTAACCGCGTAATTAAAGCGAAGCAAAAAGGGGCGCAAATCATTGTTGTCGATCCGCGTAAAATTGAAACCGCGCGCATCGCCGATATGCATTTGCAGTTAAAAAATGGCTCCAACATCGCCCTGCTTAACGCAATCGGGCACGTGATTATCGAAGAAAATCTGTATGACCAGTCGTTTGTGGCTGCCCGTACCGAAGGTTTCGACGAGTATCGCAAAATTGTTGCGGGCTACACGCCTGAATCCGTTGAAGAAATTACCGGCGTGACGGCGGCGGAAATTCGCGCAGCGGCACGCATGTATGCGAAGGCGAAAACCGCCACGATTCTGTGGGGCATGGGCGTGACCCAGTTCTATCAGGGCGTGGAAACCGTTCGCTCGCTGACAAGCCTTGCGCTGATGACGGGCAACCTGGGTAAACCGAACGTCGGTGTGAACCCGGTTCGCGGTCAGAACAACGTGCAGGGTGCCTGCGATATGGGCGCGCTGCCGGATACTTATCCGGGCTATCAGTATGTGAAAGACGCAGCAAGCCGCGAGAAGTTCGCGAAAGCCTGGGGCGTGGACGCTTTACCTGCTCACACCGGCTATCGCATCAGCGAACTGCCGCACCGTGTGGCGCATGGCGAAGTGTATGCAGCCTACATTATGGGTGAAGATCCGCTGCAAACGGACGCGGAACTTTCCGCCGTACGTAAGGCGTTTGAAGAGCTCGAACTGGTGATTGTGCAAGACATCTTCATGACCAAAACCGCGGCTGCCGCCGATGTGATTTTGCCGTCCACCTCCTGGGGTGAACATGAAGGGGTTTACACCGCCGCCGACCGTGGTTTCCAGCGCTTCTTTAAAGCAGTGGAACCGAAATGGGACCTGAAAACGGACTGGCAGATTATCAGTGAGATCGCCACTCGTATGGGTTATCCGATGCATTACAACAACACCAAAGAAATTTGGGATGAGTTGCGCGGACTGTGCCCGGATTTCTACGGCGCAACCTACGAGAAAATGGGCGAGCTGGGTTATATCCAGTGGCCATGCCGCGATGTAGCCGATAGCGACCAGGGAACCTCGTTCCTGTACGACGGTAAGTTTGACCGTGAAAATGGTCTGGGTGAGTTCTTTACCTGTGACTGGGCACCGCCAATCGACCGCGTGACCGAAGAGTACCCGATGGTGCTTTCAACGGTGCGCGAAGTCGGCCACTACTCTTGCCGTTCGATGACCGGCAACTGTGCGGCGCTGGCAGCCCTTGCGGATGAACCAGGCTATGCGCAAATTCATATTGATGATGCCGCCCGTTTGGGTATCGAAGATGAAGCGCTGGTGTGGGTGCATTCTCGTAAAGGCCGCGTCATCACGCGTGCGAATGTGAGCGAACGCCCGAACAAGGGTGCCGTTTACATGACTTACCAGTGGTGGATTGGGGCCTGTAACGAGCTGGTGACGGAAAACCTCAGCCCGATTACCAAAACGCCGGAGTACAAATACTGCGCCGTGCGCGTCGAGCCGATCGCCGATCAGCACGCCGCCGAGCAGTATGTGATTGACGAGTACAGTAAGTTAAAAGCCAGTTTGCGCGAAAGCGCGGCAGGTTAATGTAGCTGTCGGGTGGCGCTTCGCTTACCCGACTTACAAACTGGTTTTGTAGGGGGGATTAGCGCAAGCGACATCCCCCATTTTTATGCGATGCGGCGGTTGACGCTACGCTTAACCGCCCTACAAAACCTTTCAATTCTGCTAACCACATCTCATTGTTCTCAAAACAGATATGCACTTCCCTCCTTTACCTCCCTGCCGGATGTATTGATTACATTTTCAACAATTTAATTAATGCGTGATCTGTCGCCCAAAAAGTAAACAAAGCTCCTTGAGCACCCTGCCATTAACGTTTGAGTGACATATTATTAACATCCTACAAGGAGAAAAAAAGCCATGAGCCAAATACATAAACACGCCATTCCCGCAAACATTGCGGACGATTGCCTGATAAACCCGGAGCAGTACCAATCCATGTACCAGCACTCGGTACATGACCCTGACGCATTTTGGGGTGAACAAGGGAAAATTCTTGACTGGATCAAGCCCTACCAGAAGGTGAAAAACACCTCTTTCGCGCCAGGAAATGTCTCTATCAAATGGTATGAAGACGGCACGCTGAACCTCGCCGCCAACTGCCTGGACAGACATCTGAAAGATCGTGGCGATCAGACCGCGATAATCTGGGAAGGCGACGACGCCACCCAGAGCAAAACCATTACCTATCGCGAACTGCACCGCGAAGTGTGCCGTTTTGCCAATACCCTGGTAGAACTGGGCATCAAGAAAGGTGATGTCGTCGCCATTTATATGCCGATGGTGCCGGAAGCTGCCGTTGCGATGCTGGCCTGCGCCCGTATCGGCGCGGTGCACTCCGTCATTTTCGGCGGTTTCTCACCGGAAGCCGTCGCCGGGCGTATTATCGATTCCAGCTCACGCCTGGTGATAACCGCCGACGAAGGCATTCGTGCCGGGCGTTCCATTCCGCTGAAGAAAAATGTCGATGACGCGCTGAAAAACCCAGGCGTTAAAACCGTTGAGCACGTTATTGTCCTGAAACGTACCGGCGGAAAAATTGACTGGCAAGAAGGCCGCGACCTGTGGTGGAACGAGCTGGTCGAGAAAGCGAGCGCACACCACCAGCCGGTGGAAGTGAACGCCGAAGATCCGCTGTTTATCCTCTACACCTCCGGTTCAACCGGCAAGCCAAAAGGCGTGCTGCACTCCACCGGCGGTTACCTGGTGTATGCCGCAACCACTTTCAAATATGTGTTTGATTACCATCAGGGCGACGTTTACTGGTGTACCGCCGACGTGGGTTGGGTCACCGGTCACAGTTATCTGCTTTACGGCCCTCTGGCGTGCGGCGCGATCACGCTGATGTTTGAAGGCGTGCCAAACTGGCCGGCACCAAACCGCATGGCGCAGGTGGTTGATAAGCATAAAGTAAACATTCTCTACACCGCGCCAACCGCGATTCGTGCCTTGATGGCGGAAGGCGATAAAGCGATTGAGAACACCGATCGCTCATCGCTGCGTATTTTGGGTTCTGTCGGCGAGCCGATTAACCCGGAAGCGTGGGAGTGGTACTGGAAGAAAATCGGTAACGAGAAATGCCCGGTGGTGGATACCTGGTGGCAGACCGAAACCGGCGGCTTCATGATTACCCCGATTCCTGGTGCGACCGAGCTGAAAGCCGGTTCCGCCACGCGCCCGTTCTTTGGCGTTCAACCTGCGCTGGTGGATAACGAAGGGAATCCGCAGCAGGGCGCAACCGAAGGCAATCTGGTGATCACCGATTCCTGGCCGGGCCAGGCGCGCACCCTGTTTGGCGACCACGAACGTTTCGAGCAGACCTATTTCTCGACCTTCAAAAATATGTACTTCAGCGGTGACGGCGCGCGTCGCGATGAAGACGGTTACTACTGGATCACCGGACGCGTGGATGACGTGCTGAACGTCTCCGGCCACCGCCTGGGCACCGCAGAAATCGAATCGGCGCTGGTGTCACACCCGAAAGTCGCCGAGGCGGCTGTGGTCGGCATTCCGCATAACATTAAAGGCCAGGCGATTTATGCCTACGTCACGCTAAATCACGGCGAAGAGCCAACGCCTGAGCTGTATACCGAAGTGCGCAACTGGGTGCGTAAAGAGATTGGCCCGCTCGCCACGCCGGATATTCTGCACTGGACGGATTCACTCCCGAAAACCCGCTCCGGCAAAATTATGCGTCGTATTTTGCGTAAAATCGCCGCGGGCGACACCAGCAACTTTGGTGACACTTCAACGCTTGCCGATCCGGGCGTTGTTGAGAAGTTACTGGAGGAAAAGCAAGCTATTACGATGCCATCATAACCATTCTTGACCCCGCCCTCTCATCTCCAGATGTAGGGCGGATAAGTGCAACGCCATCCGCCAGTGAGACGTTCCTCTAAGGTGGATGGCGCTTCGCTTATCCCCCCTACGCCGTTTCTGTCGGTGAGAGGCAATTATAAAAACCCAACCTAACCCTAATTCCCAAAGGATTTTGCGTTGCAGGAAGGCGGCAAACGAGCAAATCCCCAGGAGCTTACACAAGTAAGTGACTGGGGTACGCGAATGCAGCCAACACCCGTGCGGCGCAAAAGACGAAGGGAATCCTCTGGAGACTCTGTGATGAATGATTCCAACATTTATCAGCGGATAGAAGACAGTGCGCAATTCAGGGAGTTAGTCGAAAAACGGCAACGGTTTGCCACCATTTTGTCTCTCATCGTGCTGGTGATCTACGTCAGCTTTATTTTGCTGATTGCATTCGCGCCCGGCTGGCTGGGCACGCCTCTACATGCAGGCACGACCGTAACGCGGGGGATCCCAATTGGGGTCGGGGTCATTTTGATCTCCTTCTTCCTGACGGGCGTTTACGTCTGGCGGGCAAACGGCGAGTTTGATCGTCTCAATAACGCAGTGGTGCGCGAGGTGAAGGTATTATGAAACGTCTTCTCGGCCTTATCGCCGCACCGCTCGTCAGCCTGCCAGCATCCGCATTTGCCGCCGATGCGATTACAGGAGCGGTTCAGCGCCAGCCCACCAACTGGCAGGCGATTATTATGTTCGTGGTATTCGTCGCCTTTACGCTGGGTATCACTTATTGGGCATCCAAAAGAACCCGCACGCGTAGCGATTACTACACCGCAGGCGGCAATATCACCGGCTTCCAGAATGGCCTGGCGATTGCGGGCGACTATATGTCTGCCGCATCGTTCCTCGGCATTTCTGCGCTGGTGTTTACCTCCGGCTACGACGGCCTGATTTACTCGCTGGGCTTTTTGGTCGGCTGGCCGATTATCCTGTTCCTGATTGCGGAACGCCTGCGCAACCTGGGCAAATATACCTTTGCCGACGTGGCCTCATATCGCCTGAAACAAGGGCCAATCCGTATTCTGTCGGCCTGCGGTTCTCTCGTGGTGGTTGCGCTTTACCTGATTGCCCAGATGGTGGGCGCAGGTAAACTTATCGAACTGCTGTTCGGCCTGAACTACCACGTTGCGGTGGTGCTGGTTGGCGTATTGATGGTGATGTACGTGCTGTTCGGCGGCATGCTGGCAACCACCTGGGTACAAATCATCAAAGCGGTATTGCTGCTGTTCGGCGCAAGTTTCATGGCCTTTATGGTGATGAAACACGTGGGCTTCAGCTTCAATAACCTGTTCGCCGAAGCGATTGCAGTCCACCCGAAAGGCGTGGCGATCATGAGCCCTGGCGGCCTGGTGAAAGACCCGATTTCAGCGCTATCGCTGGGATTAGGTTTGATGTTTGGTACCGCAGGTTTGCCGCATATTCTGATGCGTTTCTTCACCGTCAGCGACGCCAAAGAAGCGCGTAAAAGCGTGCTGTATGCCACCGGCTTCATGGGCTACTTCTACATCCTGACCTTTATCATCGGCTTTGGCGCCATCATGTTGGTGGGTGCAAACCCGGCCTTTAAAGATGCGGCTGGTGCGTTGATCGGTGGGAATAATATGGCGGCGGTTCACCTGGCAGACGCCGTGGGTGGCAGCCTGTTCCTGGGCTTCATCTCAGCGGTAGCCTTCGCGACGATTCTGGCGGTGGTTGCGGGTCTGACGCTGGCGGGGGCCTCTGCGGTTTCGCACGATCTCTACGCCAACGTGTTCCGCAAAGGGGCGTCTGAACGTGATGAGCTGAAAGTCTCGAAAATTACGGTGGTGATACTGGGTGTGGTGGCTATCGGGCTGGGGATTTTGTTCGAAAAACAAAACATCGCCTTCATGGTAGGGCTCGCGTTCTCAATTGCGGCGAGCTGTAACTTCCCCATTATCCTGCTTTCCATGTACTGGTCGAAACTGACCACGCGCGGCGCAATGGTCGGCGGCTGGCTGGGTCTGTTAACCGCGGTGATCCTGATGATCCTCGGCCCAACGGTTTGGGTGCAGGTGCTGGGCCACGCAACGGCGATCTTCCCGTACGAATACCCGGCGCTGTTCTCAATTCTGGTGGCGTTCGTGGGGATCTGGGTATTCTCAATCACCGATAACAGCCCGGAAGGTAACCTGGAACGCGAGAAATTCCGCGCTCAGTTTATCCGCTCTCAGACCGGGATTGGTATTGAGCAGGGTCGCGCTCACTGATTAGTTTTAACTTTTCCCGGCTCAGGAGAGCCGGGGAATTCTGGGTTTAGTGATCGCCATAAACTACGCTCAAATTTCAGGATTTGAGCGTAGTTTATTCATGCGATACGTTTTACTCATCCGTTCAACCTCGCACTTTTCCCCTGGCCACACGCCGCCCTTCACAATTTTTTGCCCACGCTACGTGACGAGAATCACAGAGAATTTCGCCATTCTGCGAGCGCGATCGCGAGTTTTAGCATTGTTGGGTTTCGCGCCGTTTTACTCACCCACGCCAGCACGACAACCACGCTCCGCCTTCTTATGATTATCTCAGCAGGCTTGAGGCAAACCCGCGTAAACGTTCGGCGCTCAACAGCACAGAGACATAGTTCGGGCTGCCAGGCGGCGGCGAATCAGCCCAACGCTCAAGCGTATCGGCAAAGCGCAGCAGTGTTTCGCGATGTTGAGCGGCGGTTTTCGCCACCTGCGCGGCATCGCCATAGTGTTCGGCCATTTGCAGGTCGCTTACCGCAAAAGCGACTTGCGAGAACAGTTGGCCGTAGATTTCAGCGTTGCGCCATGCGGCTTCGAGGCGCTCAAGAGTTTCATTGTGGCAGGTGATGCGCAGTTCGCGGAGCTGTTGCAACGCTGCGGTGGCAATGAAGTGGGCACTCTCTTTTTCAAGCCCGATAAGCTGGCGCTGTTCGGCACCGAGTGCAGGATCGTCAGTTGGAAAGAGCGGTTGAAACGCCTGCGCCCAGTTGGCGCTGCGAATGTCCGTGTGCAGCAGTTGTTGGGCCTGGGCGTAGCTTTCCGGGATTTGGCTTTGGTAGTGCATTCGCCGCCCTAAAAGATTCGGCGTTTTGCACAGCCAGTCGTAGCTGGAGGCATACAAAGCGCTAAAACGTTGGCGATCTGATTTGCTGCGAAAGCCGAGGTTTTGCTGCTCAATCCAGCCATCAATAACCGAAGAAGGCGCGGTGTTATTCGCGGCATTCAGGCCGATTAAATTGATGGCGTTGGCGGAGTCCATCGCCAGGCCATCCGGCAGCCACTGCCACGAAACGCGCGAGGTAATCGTTTCGATATTGTGGTCGGCAAGGCTTGTCGCCCAACTGAGGCGCCCCTGGATTTCATCGGCCAGATAACACGGCAGGATCGTCCAGCCGTAGCCGGTCCCCCAGAGATCGTATTCGATCCATTTTTTATGGCCAGTGAGCGAGACAATGTTGGGGTGATTGGCAAAGCCGGGATGGTAATCCAGCTCCGTGGCTTTGATGGACGCCCGCACATCCTCCGGCAGTCCCGATAACACGCGGGAAAGCTGCTGGCGCGGCCAACTGGTATCAATGAAATCGCGCAGCACCAGTTTTTTACCCTGGGCGCGTAACAGGCTCCAGACGTGGTGCAGGCTTTGCTGCCAGCCGTCGGTCTGAAATTGCGGCGTCGTCAGGCTTAATATCAGCCCGCCGAGGTACGGTAATACCGGCAGCAATGGGGACAATATCGACGAATAAAACTGTTTCCAGAAATTGGGCGTGCTGCGCTCATCAAAAGAAAACTCGGGAAATTTACGCCGGATGATGTCATCGGTCGGGGCCGCTTCGCCTTGTAGCCAGAAGCTGAGGTTATTTTCCTGCAAATAAAGGCTGACCTTTTTTAAATATTGCAGGGCATTTTTTTGTTGGTGAATAAGATTTTCAACGTCATGACGGTAACTGAGCGGTGACGGCGTGGCGAGTAACGAAAGTAATTCCTGCTGGTGAAGAATAATGCCGGTAAATCCGTGTTTTTTAGCGGCAGCGACACAGGAAATAAACCACGGCCAGTGCCAAATAAACGGGCTGTTTAACTCCATTAATTGATGCGGAACCAGTTTCATACGCTGCGCCAATAATAACGATTTTCTAAAAATACCATGAGTTCACACTTGAGGACATGATGAAAAAATATGCACTAGTGGGCACCGGTGGCCGTGCCGGATTATATATCGAGGCCATCAGCGGGAAATGGAAAGACAATGCGCAGATGGTCGCATTTTGCGATACCAACCAGACGCGCATGAATTACGCCAATAAATTATTGAGCAATGCGGGAGCCCCGCTCGCCTCCACCTGGAAAGCGGCTGATTTCGAAACGATGATCCGCGAAACGCGCCCGGATATTGTTATCGTCACCACCATGGACCGCACCCACGACGATTATATTGTGCGGGCGCTGCACGCCGGTTGCGATGTGATTACCGAAAAGCCGATGACCATCGACGAACAACGTGCTTTACGCATTCTCGATGCCATTGAAGAGACGGGCCGCCAGGTGCGTGTCGCGTTCAATTACCGCTACGCGCCGCACCACAGCAAAATCCGCGAATTGCTGATGAATGAAACCATCGGCGAGGTGTTCTCGGTGCATTTCGAATGGCTGCTGAATACCGAGCACGGCGCGGATTATTTCCGCCGCTGGCACCGCGAAAAACGCAACAGCGGCGGCCTGTTGGTGCATAAATCCACCCACCATTTTGACCTGATGAATTTCTGGCTGGGGAGTTATCCGGAACGCGTGTATGCGGAAGGCGGCCTGCGTTTTTACGGTAAAGAAAACGCCGAAAAGCGGGGTGTCTCGCAATTTTACCCTCGTGTTCATGGCTATCAGGCCGCCAAAGACGATCCGTTTGCGCTGCATATGCAAGAGAACGCCCAGCTCAAAGCGTTGTATCTGGATGCCGAACACGAAGATAACTATTACCGCGACCAGAGCGTTTTCAGCGACGGAATCACTATTGAAGACACGCTTTCGGTGCTGGTGAAATACCAGAACCAGGTGCAGATGACCTATTCACTGAACGCCTATTTGCCGTGGGAAGGGTTGAACGTGGTGTTCAACGGCAGCCGTGGGCGGCTGGAGATGAAACTGGTGGAGATGTCGTATGTGAATGCCGGTGGAGAGCGTGAAAACGAAGGCAGCCTGGAAAGTTGCGATATTACCGTGTTCCCGATGTTTGCCGCACCTTACAAAGCGGATTTCAGCATTGGCGCAGGCGGCCACGGCGGGGGCGATAACGCAATGCTTGCGGATCTGTTTGGCGAACCGGGTAACGACCCGTTAAAACGCGCCGCCGATCACCGCGCCGGAGCGATGTCGATTCTTACCGGAATCGCCGGGAATATTTCGATGCAGCAGCAGCGCCCGGTTTGGTTTAAAGAGTTTGAGTTGGTTTCTCGGTTGAAGAAGTGATTTTGTCGGGTGGCGCTACGCTTACCCGACCTACGTCTCGGGTTTTGTAGGGGGGATTAGCGCAGCGACATCCACCATTAAATCAAAACATCACCCAGCGAACCAACGGAGCCAGCAGCACCGTGACCACGCCGGAAAACATCATCACCAGGCTTGCGACCACACCTTCCTGCGGGCCCAGCTCGTAGGAACGTGCGGTGCCTGCACCGTGGGAAGCGGCACCAAACCCAGCACCTTTTGCCATTCCTTCGCGAATCGCGAGGCGCAAGAACAGCACATCCCCCACCGCCATGCCGAATACACCGGTCACTACCACGAAAAGCGCCACCAGCTCTGGCTGCCCGCCGAGGGGTTTTGCCGCCGCCAACGCGAAGGGCGTGGTGATGGAACGCACCGCCAGGCTACGCTGAATTTCGTCCGATAAAGTGAAGAACCGCGCAAGCCAAACCGAGCTGGTCACCGCAACTACCGTAGCGGTAATGACGCCCGCGGAGAGCGACATCCAGTGGCGCTTAATCACGTTCAGGTTGTCATACACCGGCACCGCAAACGCAATGGTCGCCGGGCCGAGCAGCCAAAGTAACCAGTGCGCTTCGCCCATATAATTCTGATAGGAGATGTGGCCCAAAATCAGCATCACCACCAGCAGCAAGGGCGTTAATACCAGCGGCATTAACGGCAATTTACGAAAGCGGCGATAGAGCTTTTTATTGGCAAAATAGAGCCCGAGGGTGATCCCAAGGCACAGGAGACTTAACTGGAAATTAGTCATGACGCGCCTGCCTGCGGGCTTCACGCGCTAACTCAAAGCGGTAAACTTTATCGACCACCAGCGCGGTTGTGCTGAGCACCAGCAGGGTACTGATGGCGATCACCAGGAAGATGCGCCAGCCGTCGACCATCAGCAGTTCGGCGTAATTCACCACCGCCACCACGGCAGGCACAAAAAACAGTAGCATCTCAGCCAGCAACCAGCGAGAACCGGCGCGAACCCAGTTCAACGGCACCACTCGGCAGACGATCAGCGCCAGCAGTAGCAGCATTCCTACAAGGTTTGCAGGCAGCGGCAGATGTAGCCAATCCACCAGTTGCTCGGCAAACACAAACAACCCCGCATAGAGCGCAACTTGCAGCGGCACCTGAATGCGGCGGAAAACAACAGGCGTAAAACGACGTAACGCCACGGCCATGAGAGCGGCACTCCTGAAAATGTGAGGTAGCGATTATAGTTAGCTCACTTCATTGATTGAAATGAATTAAAATCATCAGAGGTATAGTCAACGGGAATAGTTATGGACATCAGGACGCTGCGTTATTTTGTTGAAGTGGTTCGCCAGCAAAGTTTTACTCGCGCTGCCCAGAAGATGTTCGTGACTCAGCCGACCATCAGCAAGATGCTGCGCAACCTGGAAGACGAACTCGGCTGCACGCTGCTGATTCGCGACGGCCGCAAGCTGCTGCTGACGGATACCGGCGAAGTGGTTTATCAGCGCGGTCTGGCGATTTTGGCCGAGTTTAGCCAACTGGAAGCCGAACTGGGCGACATTAACCATCTCAACAAAGGCGTGCTTCGCCTCGGCATTCCGCCGATGGTCGGCATGATGATGGCCGGGCCGATTAGCCTTTATCGCCAGCGCTATCCGGGCGTTGAACTGAAGATTTCCGAATTTGGCGGGTTAACGGTGCAACAGGCGGTGCTCAACGGCGAGCTGGATTTAGCCATGACGGCATTGCAGGTGGAAGATGAACACGCTTTTTCTACGATGCCGCTGCTCCACAATCCCTTATGCGTTCTGGTGCCCCGCTCCGGCCCGTGGACGACACGCGAAAGCATCAATCCCGGCGAGCTTGCCGCTCACCCGCTGCTTATCTACAACGAAGATTTCGCGTTAAGTCGTCAGCTTATTCAGATGTTTCACGAGCATGGGTTTACACCGCGAATTGCGGTGCGCAGCGGGCAGTGGGATTTCCTGGCGGCGATGGTGCAGGCGGGCGTGGGGATTGCGATTCTGCCGGAGATTATCTGCCAGAAGTTAGATAAAAACACGCTGATGTGGCTGCCGTTAAATAGCGATTTAACCTGGCAGCTTTCGATGATTTGGCGTGAAGGGGTTTATATTTCGCACAGTGCGCAGGCGTGGATTGCGTGTTGTAAGGAGTTTTGGCCGGTGTTACCCGGCCAATAAATTTAATGCTGTTCGATGAGCAACGCTTCAAGCAAATCGAGATCGTGCAGCAGCTTCATCAACGTTTCATTGCTGATTTTCTGCGTGGCACGCAAATGGTACAGCTCTGCTCGCTCGGAACGCAGGGCTGCCAGACGGAAGCGGCGCTCAAGGTTTTCTTCAAGCTCGCTGCTCTCTACGTCATTGCGCCCGTCCGCTCTGCGGCGCAAATTCCCGATAACGCGCGAACTGACCTCTTTTAGCAGTTGGTCGTCGATGTTTTCATCCACGTCAGCATGCAGCCGCTCTTCCATTTTTTGAATCGCGACAATCGCCACTTCTGCCGTTGCGGCGCGGGCGATGCGCTCTTCTTGGCGCGCCATGGATTTGTCCGGCACTTCAACGTTACGCAGCAAAATGGGCAGCATAATTACCCCGGCAAACAGCGAGAACAGAATCACGCCGGCCGACAGGAAGATAAGCTCATAACGCGCCGGAAATGGCGTTCCGTCCCCCAAAAACAGCGGAATAGAAAGCACACCGGCGAGAGTGATTGCCCCGCGCACACCGGCAAACGATGCGATGCCCAACTCACGCGTGGTGTAGCTGCCAAACTCCAGCGGGCGCTTTGTCATAAAGCGCAAACTGATGCGTTTCATCGACCACAGCCATAGGAATCGTACGCCAATCAGGGCAAAATAGATAAGCCCAACATCGAGGAACAGCATCCACAGTTCAACGTTGGGATCGGCATTGGCCGCCGCGACGGAGGTTTCGAGAATGCCCGGCAGTTGCAGACCCAACAGCAAAAAGACCATGCCGTTAAACACAAATTCGAGCATCGCCCAGACGCTGTTTGCCCGCAGACGCATCGCCAACGGTGCACTGCGCAACACGCCGGAGCGGGTGATGGTCATCCCCGCAGCAACCGCCGCCAGAATGCCGGAAACGCCGATGTGTTCGGCAATCAGGTAAGAGGCGAACGGCAGAAGCAGCAGCAGCAGGATTTGCGTTGCGGGTTCATCGCCGCTCCAGCGGCTCATCAGGCGCAGCGATTTACCGTACAACCAGCTCACGGCAATCCCCGCCAGCAGGCCGCCAATCGCCACTTTGAAGAACTCAACGGTCGCGCCGCCGACGGTAAATACCATCGTGCCAACGGCGACCGCAACCGCCATTTTTAGCGATACCAGGCCGGAGGCGTCGTTCATCAGCGCCTCGCCCTGCAAAATCCCCATGATTTTCTTAGGAATGCGCCCTTCGCCGACAATACCGGAAAGCGCCACGGCATCCGTTGGGGAGAGTACCGCCGCCAGCGCAAACGCCGGAATCAGCGGAATGCCCGGCACCAGGTAGTAAATCAGGAAGCCAATCCCCACGACGGTGACCAGCACCAGCACCAGCGCCAGGCCGATGATTTCTCGCCCGTGGTTCAGAAATTCGTGAGTCGGCGTTTTCCAGCCATCCGCAAACAGCAACGGCGGAATAAACAGCACGAGGAACAGTTCCGGATTGAAATCGACATGCAAACCAAAGTGCGGCCAGGCGAGTAACGCGCCGATGGCGATTTGCATTAACGGGAGCGGGATCTGGAAAGGCAGCATGCGCGTTGCCACACCAGAAAGCGAAACCACAAGGGTCATGATGAGAATGGTAAAGAAGATTTCCATGCTTTCCTTAGTCGCGGTGTTTTGTGGAACCCTTTTTAGGATCTTATTTTACCTGATAGTAAAACAACTTTTTACACCGGAGGGAAACAGGAAAAGACTTGAAGTGAATGTGGAGGGGCCAGGAGATGTTGTTTTGAATCCGGAGTTAATGTCGGGTGGCGCTGACGCTTACCCGACCTACAAAAACCGTAGGGCGGGTAAGCGTCAGCGCCACCCGCCGCTATCACAGATTAGATCGCCCAGCCGCCTGCGTAGAATGCGACCAATGCAATAGCAATCACAACGGTGCCGATGTTCAGCTTACGCCACTCACCGGAAACGATGCGGCCAATCACCAGAGAGGCGAAACCAATCATGATGCCGGTAACGATGTTACAGGTCAGCACGATGAATACCGCAGTGATCAGGCCAGCCATAGCATCAACGAAATCAGCGAAGTCGATTTTTGCCACGTTGCTCAGCATCAACAAACCGACGTACATCAACGCCGGAGCGGTTGCGTAGGCAGGAACCAGATAAGAGAGCGGAGAGAGGAACAGAATCAGCAGGAACAGCACACCAACGGTGATAGCTGTCAGGCCAGTTTTACCGCCTGCCGCCGTACCTGCCGCAGATTCGATGTAAACCGCCGCTGGCGCGGCACCCACCAGGCCTGAGAACACGGAGCTCAGGGAGTCGGTGGTCAGCGCTTTGCCGCCATCGATGATTTGGCCGTCTTTATCCAGCAGATTTGCCTGGCCCGCTACGGCACGGATGGTGCCCGTTGCGTCGAATACCGCAGTCATCACCAGCGCCAGAACGCTTGGCAATACCACCGGGTTCAGCGCACCCATGATGTCCAGGCTACCAATCAGCGAATTGCCCGCTTCATCTTTCAGTGAAGGCATCGCGAAAATGCCAGAGAAATGAACGTTAGGGTCGAAGATCAGGCCAAAAATAGAAATCGCGATAATGGTTAGCAGAATGCCGCCAGGGACTTTCAGTTTTTCCAGACCAATAATTACCGCCAGACCAATCAGCGACATAATGACCGGGAAGCTGGCGAAATGGCCCAGCGCAACAGGTAAGCCATCCAGCGGGTTTTTGATAACCAGACCGACACCGTTTGCCGCAATCAGCAGCAGGAACAGGCCGATACCAATGCCGGTGCCGTGCGCAACGCCCATCGGCAAGTTACGCAAAATCCAGCTACGAATACCGGTTGCAGAAATGATGGTGAACAGCACACCCATCAGGAACACCGCGCCCAGCGCGACGGGAACACTGATGTGTTGGCCCAACACCAGACTAAACGCGGTGAAAGCCGTCAGTGAGATAGCGCAGCCAATGGCCAGCGGCAGGTTTGCCCAAAGGCCCATCACCAGTGAACCGACACCGGCGACCAGGCAAGTCGCTACAAAGACCGCCGCAGGAGGGAAACCTGCTTTACCGAGCATGCCCGGTACGACGATGACGGAGTAGACCATCGCGAGGAAAGTGGTTAAACCCGCCACCACTTCCTGACGAACGGTACTGCCACGTGCAGATATTTTGAACCAGGCGTCAAGACCGCCGGTCGCACGCGGAGAATGATTAGACATAGTGAAAAATCCCCTGAGATTTTTATGATGAAGTCGGTATACGTGGTGGACAATCCACTGACAATTAAACGTCATATCCCTGAGCAGCATTTGTGACAAAAGAGGCGTCACAAAAAAAGCAAACGTTTAACTCCGCGTATACAAACTGGGTGTCAAAATTAAGGCAAACGATTATCCGGCCTTCCTGCATGGATTTTCAACCGAACTTTGCCGCTTTTGAGCGAAAAAAGCGTTAGCCGATGAAAATATCGCCACCTCGTGCGCAAACGTTATCGTCGATGCGCAATTTAGCAACAATGATGCAAGATACCGGTAATGATTTTCCCTTACTCATAGGATTTTTCGATATCAAAACTCATATCCTAAATAATTCGATTTGCATCGCGGCGGCAAGTGAACGCAGCCAACAAAGAGGCAAATTGAAGAATGACGGATATTATGGGATCTCGAACGGCCCACCTTGCTGAATAGCACGTTGCCAGGCCGGACGCTGTTGCACCTGGCTATACCAATTCTGAAGATTCGGTAGATCGTTGATGCCACCGCGCGAAAGCAACGCGATAACCGGGAAACTCATTTGAATATCTGCGGCGCTAAAGGCCTGCCCGGCAAACCACGGGGATTTTTCCAGGGAATCTTCGAGATAGCGCGCATGCGTTAAAATCTGCTTATTCAGATACGCCTTTTGCACGCCCTGCCCCAGCACATTTCCCACCGGGCGTAGCAGCCACGGAACGGGGGCTTTCCCCAGACTTCCAAAGACCAGTTTCATCATCAGCAGCGGCATTAACGACCCTTCGGCGTAGTGCAGCCAAAAACGGTAACGCAGTTTATCTTCGCTACTGATCGGTTTAAAACGGCTTTCGGGATCGTACGTCTCTTGCAGATATTCAATAATCGCCCCGGATTCGGCGAGGATATTGCCGTTATCTTCCACCACCGGTGACTTGCCTAAAGGGTGCACGGCTTTTAATGACTCGGGTGCCAGCTTGGTGGGTTCACGCTGGTAGCGAACAATCTGGTACGGCACCTGTAGCTCTTCAAGCATCCATAAAATGCGTTGGGAGCGGGAGTTATTGAGATGATGGACGATAAGCATGGGTTAACCTTCTGTTTAGCAAGATGAGTTAACTATAGGTAAAGGTGAGCGGTGTGGAGTATGAGAATTGTTCAAAAAACACGCAAAATAGCTTGAAAGCTGGCTAAGGGCATCTACACTTAAATTGTCAGCGCAATCCGGAACCTCCTGAGAAAGTGTGATTGAGGGACGCTGATGTCGGGGGAAACCCTCCTTGCGAAAAGCGGGATAGATCGAAAGACAAAGACCGGGAACAAACTAAAGCGCCGAAGTTGGGCGCTTTAGTTTTGCCTTCAATCTTCCAACAGACGTGCGCCCGTCCCTTCTGCACCCAACTTATCGCCCGGATTTCGCAGCGGGCAATCGCCGCGTGAAAGGCACCCGCAGCCGATGCAACCATCGAGTTCATCGCGCAGCGCCGTTAAGGTATGAATGCGTCTGTCCAGTTCTTCCCGCCATTGCGACGACAGATTTTTCCAGTCATTCATATTTATAGCGTGCCCGTCGGGCAATACGCCAAACGCTTCACCGATGGTCGCCAGCGGAATGCCGATGCGCTGGGCGATTTTAATGATCGCCACATTTCGCAGCACATCACGCGTGTAACGCCGCTGATTACCACTGTTACGTATGCTTTTGATAAGCCCCTTACTTTCATAAAAGTGCAAAGCAGATACCGCAACGCCGCTGCGCTTCGCAACGTCGCCCGGACTCAGTAAAGATTTAAAGCGCGGTGATTTCTTTTCCATAAATGTGCTTTACCTCAAGTTAACTTGAGGAATTATACTCGCTGCCAACAAAACCTGCTAACGCTTGAGGATGGTCTATGGCACATCAGGATATTATTCACACATTGACTGAATGGATTGACGATCACATTGATCAACCGCTGAACATTGACGTTGTGGCAAAAAAATCTGGTTATTCAAAATGGTATCTTCAGCGGATGTTCCGTACGGTGAAGCGCCAGACGTTGGGTGAATACATTCGGCAGCGTCGCCTGCTGATGGCGGCCAAAGAGTTGCGTAACAGCCAACGGCCGATTTTTGATATCGCTATGGATTACGGTTATGTGTCGCAGCAAACATTTTCACGCGTATTCCGCCGTGAGTTTGACCGCACGCCAACCGACTATCGCCACCACGCCTGACGGGGTTTGCGAGAGATTTTCCTTCCTGAGCATGTGTAAATGGGTCAGAAAATGCGCTGTAGAACTGGCGATTAAAAGAGCAAATGTGATATAGTTCACAAATCCTGTGAGACAGGATTCTTTATTACATTTTCTGCACCCACTCATTTCCCTGACGGTCCCTGAGCTGTATTTGCCGCGCCTTGTGTCGCGCATAACCGTTGAGCGTGATGAGTTATGCTTGAGGAACAGTTTTCATGGCGGCAATTACCACCAGCGTTTTGCTAATGCGCTGGCCTTTAGTCAGTGCGGTTCTGATGTTTTTAGCCAGCACGTTGAACATTCAATTTCGTAAATCTGACTACACGTTTTTGGCGGTAGTAAGCAGCGGACTCGGCCTCGCCGCGTCATTGTGGTTTGCGACCGGTTTATTAGGCTTGTCACTAGCCGATTTCCCGGTGATTTGGGCATCGTTCAAAGACATTATGATTGAGATATCAAGCCATGCTCCACCGGAATGGCCGATGGTGTTGACCTGATTTGCACCATCTTGGGTATCGTTTGATTAGAAAATGTAAAAGGCCTCATATTTATGAGGCCTTTTTTGTTTTTATCAGTGGTGCGAATAAACCATCACGTACCGGAATAAATATCGAAACTAAAGTATTTATCCGCCAGTTTTTTATAAGTGCCATCGGCAAGGATCTGGCTAATCGCGCCGTTTAGAGCTTCGCGTAATTGCGCATCATCTTTTCGCAGACCGATCGCAGCCCCGGCACCAAATAATTCCGGGTCCTGTAATGCGCCGCCGACCATAGCAAAATCTTTCCCCTGCGGCTTATTAAGGAAACTGTATTCCGCCATCACGCCAGAAAGCACTGCCGCATCAATTCGCCCGGACTCCAAATCCTGCACCACTAAATCTGCCCCTTGATAGGCAACCACATTCACGCCAGCATTACGCCAGTTTTTATTGGCATAAGTTTCCTGGGCAGAGCCCTGCTCAACACCAATCGTTTTGCCTTTCAGCAATGCAAGTTCAGGTTTAATGGGGGTATTTTTATGCGCCACCAGGAAAACGGGGCCATTATAGATTTTATCGGTAAAGGCGATCTGCTCTTTGCGCTTCTCGGTCATATACATACCTGAAAGAATGGCATCAAACTTTCTCGCCTGAAGGGCAGGAATAATCGCATCGAAGTTATTTTCGACCCAAACGCATTTAGCCTGGAGTTTCTCACAAATGGCGTTGCCTAAATCAATATCAAAACCCACGACTTTACCGGTTGAATCTTTTGATTCAAAAGGAGCAAATGTCGGGTCGACGCCAAAACGGATCTCTTTAATATCGTTCGCCAGGGCAGAACTTGTCGCCAGCAGAGCAAGTAATGGCAGGATAAATTTCTTCATATTCGCTCCAGAGTATTAACGACAATAATTTTGGACTAAGCGGGAAAAGAAGGAGGCACCGGTGGAAATAATGTCATCATTAAAGTCATACCCTGGGTTATGCACCATGCAGCCGCCTTTATTGCCCTTTTCTCCGTTGCCTAATAAGAAATAACTGCCAGGGCGCTCTTGCAGCATAAAGGCAAAATCTTCACTTCCGGTAGAGGGCAGAACGGAATCAAGCACCGCGTCTTTACCGAAAAACTCCACGGCAAGTTCTCTGGCAAATGCCGTTTGTTCATCATCATTAATTAGCACGGGATAAGAGTCGTAGACTTCCACATTACAAGTCGCGCCAAAACTTTTCGCCGTAAAATCGGCTAATTCTTCAATTCTTTTAATTAACAGGTCGCGAATTTCCGGTTTCATGGCGCGTACAGTTAATTCCATGACGGCACTTTCCGGGATGACGTTCGAAGCGATACCAGAATTAAATGTTCCGACGGTAACAATCGCGGTTTCGCCTGGTGTCACATTGCGGGAAACAATGGTTTGTAGCGCGGTGATTAATGCGGCCCCGGTGACAATCGGGTCAACGGTACGATGGGGGTAAGCACCATGCCCGCCGTAGCCTGTGATAGTAATTTTTACCGTATCCGCCGAGGCCATGAAATTCCCGGAATAGAAGCCTAACTTGCCCGTCGGTAATCCCGGCATATTGTGCAGGGCGAAAACGCGATCGCATGGGAAACGGTCAAATAGCCCGTCTTTAATCATTAAATCCGCACCGCCGATGGCCTCTTCTGCAGGCTGGAAAATAAGGTGCACTGTGCCGTTAAACTCACATTCCTTAGAGGCAATATATTTCGCTGCCGCTAATAAAATTGTCGTGTGCCCATCATGGCCGCAGGCGTGCATTTTACCCGGCACGGTGCTGGCCCAGGGTAAATGGGTTTCCTCGAAAATTGGCAGCGCGTCCATGTCCGCGCGCAGGCCAATTGATTTATTCGAATCACCTTTTTTCAGAGAACCCACAACACCTGTAGTGCCAAGTCCCCGGGTAACGTTGTATCCCCAGGTTTCAAGCTGTTTAGCCACTAAATCGCTGGTTTTAAACTCCTCCAGACTTAATTCAGGATTAGCATGTAGATAATGCCGTATGGCAATCATTTCATCTTCTGATGCTTTTATTTCAGGGATAATACAATCCGTCATGCTGTTCTCCAGTGGAGTTATACCCGTCATACTTCAAGTTGTGGGGGTGTTGACTGCACTCACAAACCCCAGTCACTTACTTAAGTAAGCTCCTGGGGATTATGAGCCTCGTCCATGAGGCTCACCCTTCGGGCCAGCGCAAGCGCTGTTCAAATCTATTCCAGACAGATTTGTTGCTCCCTTGTCGCCTACCCACAACTCGAATTATTTAGGGGATTTAAGTGTGTGTTTGCACAAATTAACTTAGCTGGATAACGTTTTAATGCAAGCAGGATTTCTTATGGAGAGATGAAATACATTCATGATTTTAATAAATAGTTTTTTCTTATTTTACGCGCCATAAAATAAGAAAAGCCCCGCATATTCGCGAGGCTTTTATGATTATTCCCGTTATCTAATTGGGGATCAGAATGGAATATCGTCGTCGAAGTCCATCGGTGGTTCATTGTTAGACGGAGCCGGAGCGCTCTGCTGAGGACGCGCCTGCTGTGGTGCGCCGCCACCGCTGAACTGGTTACCGCCCTGTGGCTGCTGAGGCTGACCCCAACCACCTTGCTGCTGGCCTGCGTTACCGCCTGCTGCTGCACCTGCCCCACCTGCACGGCCACCCAACATCTGCATGGTGCCACCCACGTTAACGACGACTTCGGTGGTGTATTTTTCAACGCCAGCCTGGTCAGTCCATTTACGGGTTTGCAGTGCACCTTCGATATAAACCTGGGAACCTTTACGCAGGTATTCACCCGCAACTTCAGCAAGTTTGCCGAACAGCACTACACGGTGCCATTCAGTTTTTTCTTTCGTTTCGCCGGTTTGCTTATCGCGCCAGGACTCTGACGTGGCCAGAGTAATGTTGGCAACTGCGCCACCATTTGGCATGTAGCGCACTTCCGGGTCATTACCCAGATTCCCGACGAGAATCACCTTGTTTACGCCTCTGCTGGCCATGATCGTGTCTCCTGAAACGTTTTATGAATAGTGTAAACCCTCGATTCTACCACGCCACCCCTAATCTTTATAGCTGCGGGATGCATTCCAGAATGTCGCGGGGGTATACATTGTTGCATTAAAACACTGGATATTCATTCAGGTTTTATTGTGTCATAATTAGCCGTTTGTGATCGTCGGCGGCCTCCAGTGCGGCCTGGCAAAAAGCGTTTAAACCGGGAAAGGTGAATGGATAAGATCGAAGTTCGGGGCGCCCGCACCCACAATCTCAAGAATATTAACCTCGTCATTCCACGCGACAAGCTGATTGTTGTGACTGGTCTTTCGGGTTCTGGCAAATCCTCACTGGCTTTCGACACCTTATACGCCGAGGGGCAGCGTCGTTACGTTGAGTCTCTCTCCGCCTATGCGCGTCAGTTTTTGTCATTGATGGAAAAGCCGGATGTTGACCACATTGAGGGCTTGTCGCCTGCGATTTCTATCGAGCAGAAATCCACGTCGCACAACCCGCGTTCAACGGTCGGCACCATCACTGAAATTCACGACTACCTGCGTCTGCTGTATGCCCGCGTGGGTGAGCCGCGCTGCCCCGATCACAATGTGACGTTGGCGGCACAAACTGTCAGCCAGATGGTTGATAACGTTTTAGCGCAGCCGGAAGGCAAGCGCCTGATGCTACTCGCCCCGATCATTAAAGACAGGAAAGGTGAGCACAGCAAAACGCTGGAAAACCTGGCAAGCCAGGGTTATATCCGCGCAAGGATCGACGGCGAAGTGTGCGATCTGTCCGATCCACCAAAACTTGAGCTGCAAAAGAAACACACCATTGAAGTGGTGGTTGACCGTTTCAAAGTGCGTGAAGATATCGGCCAGCGTCTGGCTGAATCATTTGAAACCGCGCTCGAGCTGTCCGGCGGTTCTGCTGTTGTAGCCGATATGGACGACGAAAAAGCTGAAGAACTGCTGTTCTCCGCAAACTTCGCCTGCCCAATTTGTGGCTATAGCATGCGCGAGCTGGAACCGCGTCTGTTCTCGTTCAACAACCCAGCCGGTGCCTGCCCAACCTGTGACGGGCTTGGCGTGCAGCAATATTTCGACCCAGAACGTGTAGTGCAAAACGGTGAGCTTTCGCTGGCTGGCGGTGCCATTCGCGGCTGGGATCGCCGTAACTTCTATTACTTCACCATGATGCGCTCGATTGCAGAGCATTATAAATTCGATGTAGAAACGCCGTGGAACGAACTGAGCGCCAGCGTGAAAAACGTGGTGCTCAATGGTTCTGGTAAAGAAAGCATTGAATTTAAATATATCAACGACCGTGGCGATACCTCTGTTCGCCGCCATCCGTTCGAAGGCGTTCTGCACAACATGGAACGTCGCTACAAAGAGACTGAATCTTCTGCTGTGCGTGAAGAGCTGGCGAAATTTATCAGCAACCGTTCGTGTTCAAGCTGCGAAGGCACCCGTCTGCGCCGCGAAGCACGCCATGTATTTGTTGAAAATACCCCGCTGCCAACGATTTCAGATATGAGCATTGGCCATGCGATGGAGTTCTTCCAGAACATGAAGCTCAGCGGGCAGCGCGCGCAGATCGCTGAAAAAGTGCTGAAAGAGATTGGCGATCGTCTGAAATTCTTGGTTAACGTCGGCCTGAATTACCTGTCGCTTTCACGTTCCGCAGAAACACTATCCGGCGGCGAAGCGCAGCGTATTCGTCTGGCAAGCCAGATTGGTGCGGGCCTGGTCGGCGTGATGTACGTGCTAGATGAACCGTCAATCGGCCTGCATCAGCGCGATAATGAGCGCCTGCTGGAAACGCTGATTCACCTGCGCGATCTCGGGAATACCGTGATTGTGGTTGAGCACGACGAAGATGCGATTCGCGCCGCAGACCATATTATCGATATCGGCCCAGGCGCTGGCGTGCACGGCGGCCAGGTGGTGGCGGAAGGCACCATGCAGGACATCATGGATGTGCCGGAGTCCCTGACCGGGCAGTTCCTCAGCGGCAAACGCGAAATTGCGGTTCCAAAAAACCGTGTGCCTGCCGACCCAGAAAAAGTGCTGAAACTGGTTGGCGCAAAAGGCAATAACCTGAAAGACGTGACGCTGACGCTGCCGGTGGGCCTGTTTACCTGCATCACCGGGGTTTCGGGTTCCGGTAAATCGACGCTGATTAACGATACGTTGTTCCCGATTGCCCAGCGCCAGTTGAACGGTGCGACGATTGCAGAACCCGCGCCGTACCGCGATGTTCACGGCCTGGAACATTTCGACAAAGTTATCGATATCGACCAGAGCCCGATTGGCCGTACTCCGCGTTCAAACCCGGCCACTTATACCGGCGTGTTTACGCCAGTGCGTGAGCTGTTTGCGGGTGTGCCGGAATCCCGTGCGCGTGGTTATACGCCAGGGCGTTTCAGCTTTAACGTGCGCGGCGGGCGCTGCGAAGCCTGTCAGGGCGATGGCGTAATTAAAGTCGAAATGCACTTCCTGCCGGATATTTACGTGCCGTGCGACCAGTGCCGAGGCAAGCGTTATAACCGCGAAACGCTGGAAATTAAGTACAAAGGGAAGAGCATTCACGAAGTGCTGGATATGACGATTGAAGATGCACGTGAGTTCTTCGATGCCGTTCCTGCCCTGGCGCGCAAGCTGCAAACGCTTATCGACGTGGGCCTGTCTTATATTCGTCTTGGGCAGTCTGCAACGACGCTATCCGGCGGTGAAGCGCAACGAGTGAAACTGGCGCGTGAGCTTTCAAAACGCGGCACGGGCCAAACGTTGTATATCCTCGATGAGCCAACGACTGGCCTGCACTTTGCCGATATTCAGCAACTGCTGGAAGTTCTGCACCAGCTCAGAGACCAGGGCAATACTATCGTGGTGATTGAGCATAATCTGGACGTGATTAAAACCGCTGACTGGATTGTCGATCTTGGCCCAGAAGGCGGCAGCGGCGGCGGCGAAATTCTCGTTTCCGGCACGCCAGAAACCGTCGCAACGTGTGAAGCCTCACACACCGCGCGTTTCCTTAAACCGTTATTGAAATAATTAGTCTGAAAGCTGCTGCCTTGTCTGTTGAGGCAGCAGCGATAACGCCTGTTGATAGGAGGCGTCCACCAGATAGTAGATCTGCGAATCAGGCAGCGTCCCATCCAGATAAACCGTGCTCCAGTGTGCTTTGTTGAGATGTGCGCTAGGGAAAACATCCTGATGCTGTTCACGCAGCAAATCGGCCAGATCCGGGCTTGCCTTCAGCGAAACCGCAGGCCGTTGTTCCACGTCATGAACCATCGCATACATTACATCTGCGACTTTAATTTGTGTCGCCTTCCAGTCGCTATGAACCGTTTGTTCCGCTCCGGGTTTGTTCATGCAGTACTGCAATAACTCCGAATTAGTCATTTTTATTCCCCTTAAAAAACTCCCGTGAAAACGATGTGCTGACCAGTTTAAGAAGATGGTCTTTTTAAGTGTGCGAACAACTCGCCAAAAGTAAAATTCAACGGGGGATTTTTGATGAAAAAAACGGCGATCTGCTTTTGCACATCGCCGTGTTGAATGGTTGGAAAAATTAATATTCGGAGTTAACAATCACCTCTTCACCAAACGCACCGGCTTTTGGTAAAGGTTGATAGCTGGAGTTCGAAGCGCGTAACAGACGAATGCCACGTGCGCCTACATCTTGTGCCGCAGTAATATCGCCATCTGAATCGCCGTAGAATATTTTGATTTTCTTATCTTTTAGCCACTGTGTTTTCGTATTTTGGCCGGGGTGATCGCCCGCAAAAATAACTGGGTTTACCTCCGCCTGTGGGATCTGGAAATCGTTCTGGAGCGTTTGGGTCACGGTTTCTGTTTTAGTCTGGCTGCGACCCGTCACAAAATAGATGCTGTCGCCACGTTTGAGGTGCATCGCGATAAGATTTCTCGCCACCTCTTTCGGCATACTGAAGTCATCCCAGCCGTTGTTCATCTTTTCCCAGAACTCAGGGTTTTTCAGGTAATCCTGTTTGCCGGGTGAAAACTCTTTCTGCCCGCGGTAAAAGCCGGGGCTTGAGAAAAGCACCGTGTCGTCGATATCGAACCCAACGGCCATCGGTTCGCGCCCTAACAGGCTATTTTCAATTTGCGCGACAGAGACCCAGTGAACCGGAACTTGTTGCGCCAGTTCCGCAACGGTGACGCCAGGATTCAGCGGCGCAGGTGCAGAAACCTTCGCAATAACCGACTGATTTAATCCTAGTAATAAACAAGCGGCACTCAATGCCAGCGTAATTTTGCGCATCGTTTTCCCTTTTATGATCGTTAATTTTTATCGTTAGAAAGTAGAATGACTGGTCAAAAATCTACCCGACCATACCTTTCAGCGGCTGGCAGTAAAAGGAATTTTTCAGGATTTGTCATAGAAAAAGGTGATGATCACAGAATGGGAAATGCGTGGAAAACCAATCTCTTTCCAACCTTTTCCTTAATGACCCCCACCCAGCCTCCCCCTTACCAGGTGGAGGAGTTAAATCTCCCTCCCCTGGTAAGCGAGTACTTACATTACAGCCGAAAACGCCTTCGCTACGCGGTGTACGTTATTGCTGTTAAGCCCGGCGACACACATACGGCCGCTGGCAATCAGGTACACGCCAAACTCATCGCGCAAGCGATCAACCTGAGCGGCACTCAGGCCGGTGTAGCTGAACATGCCGCGCTGTTGCAGCAGATAATCAAAGTTACGGTCTGGCATCTCAGCCTTCAAAACTGAGACCAGAGCCTGGCGCATATCGAGAATACGGCGGCGCATGGTTTCAACTTCGGCCAACCAGTTGGCTTTCAGTTGCTCATCGTTAAGCACGGCGGCCACAACCTGCGCACCAAAGTTTGGTGGGCTGGAGTAGTTCCGGCGTACTGTCGCTTTCAACTGGCCCAGGACGCGGCCCGCCGTTTCAGCATTTTCACACACCACCGAAAGTCCACCGACACGCTCGCCGTACAGGGAGAAAATCTTAGAGAAAGAGTTGCTGACCAACGCAGGCAGCCCGGCGCGGGCAATTGCGCGAATCGCATAGGCATCTTCTTCCATACCGGCACCGAAGCCCTGGTATGCAATATCGAGGAACGGAATCAGCTCGCGAGCTTTAAGGATTTCGACAACGGCATCCCACTGGGCCTCTGTCAGGTCAGCACCCGTTGGGTTATGACAGCACGGATGCAGCAGCACAATGCTTTGCGCAGGCAGCGTTTGCAGGGTTTCCAGCAACGCTTCAAAACGCACACCGTTAGTTTCGGTATCGAACCACGGATAGGTGTTCACTTCAAAACCCGCGCCGCCAAAGATAGCAACGTGGTTTTCCCAGGTAGGGTCGCTGACCCAGACCTGCGAATTTGGGAAATACGTTTTCAGGAAGTCTGCGCCGACTTTTAGCGCACCAGAGCCGCCAAGCGTTTGAATAGAGGCGATACGCCCCTCAAGCAAGGCTGGATGTTCAGCCCCGAACAGCAAAGGTGCAATGGCGCTGCGGTAGGTGTTCAGCCCTTCCATCGGCAGATAAAGAGACGCGCCGTGCGGCTGGGCATTCAGGCGCTCTTCTGCTTGCGCGACGGCCTGTAACTGCGGGATAACCCCATCTTCGTTGTAATAAAGACCAATGCTGAGGTTTACCTTTTCACTGCGTGGATCAACTTTGAAACGTTCCATTAAGGAAAGGATGGGGTCGCCAGCATAGGCGTCAACTTTTTGAAACACGGTGAGGTTCTCCTGGTTTACAGTGTCGCGGGTAACCACTGTAAACCGGAAGCTGGGGGGAGATCGAGAGGTTTGGTGAGTCTGGCGATATTTTGTCGGATGCCGAACGTCGGGTGGCGGCTTACGCCTTACCCGACCTACGTGATATGCGGCACTATGCGATTTGTAGGGTGGCGGCTTGCGCCTTACCCGACCTACGTGATATGCGGCACTGTGCGATTTGTAGGGTGGCGGCTTGCGCCTTACCAGACCTACGTGATATGCGGCACTGTGCGATTTGTAGGGTGGCGGCTTGCGCCTTACCAGACCTACGAAAACCGAGTTTGTAGGGTGGATAAGCGATAGCGCCATCCACCGAAACGTTTAGTCTAGATACTCCATCGCCACCCTTGACGTCAGCCGGGTGATAAGTTCGTAAGCACTTACTTTTGTGATTTCTGCAATGCGCTCAACCGGAAGATTTTCTCCCCACATCACCACGCTATCACCGACTTTTTCTTCTGACTGCGGGCCGAGATCGACACAAATCATGTCCATCGCCACGCGCCCGACAATCGGCACTTCACGACCATTGACCAGCACGGGTGTACCCGATGGCGCCGCACGCGGATAACCGTCCCCGTAACCAATGGCAACCACGCCCAAACGCGTGTCGCGTTCAGCAATCCAGGTGCCGCCGTAACCGACCGCTTCCCCGGCTTTGTGCGCGCGAACGGCAATCAGGCTGGATGTCAGCGACATCACCGGCTGGAAGCCAAAGTCCACGCCCCACGGTTTTTGCTCCAGCGGAGAAACACCGTAAAGAATGATGCCTGGACGCACCCAATCCAGATGCGATTCCGGCCACAGTAAAATTCCGCCAGACGCGCCAATAGAACGCTGGCCGGGTTTACCTGCGGTAAACGAGTTAAAGATATCGAGTTGGCGCGGTGTGGCGTCAGATTCAGGTTCATCTGCACGGGCAAAATGGCTGACGATATTCACCGGCTGGCTGACATTTTTACAGCGTGAAAGCCGCTGATAAAACGCTTCGGCTTCTTCCGGCAGGATGCCCAGGCGGTGCATGCCGGTATCGAGTTTCATCCACACGGTAATCGGCTGGCTTAATTCCGCCTGTTCCAGCGCTTCGAGCTGTTCGATGCAGTGAACGGCGGTCTGGAAATTCTGCTCGGCGATGGTCGGGAGGTCGCTTGCGTTAAAGAAGCCTTCCAGCAGCAGAATGGGCTGAGTAATGCCGCCCGTCCGCAGGCGAACGCCTTCTTCGAGACGCGCCACGCCAAAAGCATCGGCGTCGGTCAGGGTTTGGGCGGTCTCCAGCAGACCATGCCCATATGCGTTTGCTTTCACTACCGCCACCATACGGCTGGCGGGTGCCAGTTCACGCAGGCGTTGCAGGTTGTGTCGCAGAGCGCGGCGGTTAATTTTTACGGTTGCCGCTTGCATGTTTATTCCTTGCCAAAATAGTTATTTATTCTCACCAATCCTCTCAATCATTCGAGTCACAACAAGGCGGCCAGGGAGCTCATCCCGATGAGCTTACTCACGTAAGTGATTCGGGTGAGTGAGTGCAGCCAACGCAGGTGTGGCTTGAAGGATGACGAGGATTTAGTCTTCGTCGTATTGCGGGCCCGCATAGTTATCAAAGCGTGACCACTGGCCGTTGAACGTCAGGCGCACGGTGCCGATCGGGCCGTTACGCTGTTTACCGAGGATGATTTGCGCGATGCCTTTCTCGTCGCTGTTGTCGTTATAAACTTCGTCGCGATAGATAAACATGATTAAGTCGGCATCCTGCTCGATGGAGCCGGATTCACGCAAGTCGGAGTTTACCGGGCGTTTATCGGCACGTTGTTCCAGGGAGCGGTTAAGCTGCGAGAGCGCCACGACAGGCACCTGGAGCTCTTTTGCCAGCGCTTTTAGCGAGCGAGAGATCTCGGCGATTTCCAGCGTTCGGTTGTCAGAAAGCGACGGGACGCGCATCAACTGAAGGTAGTCGATCATAATCAGGCTCAGGCCGCCATGTTCACGATAGATACGGCGCGCACGGGAGCGAACTTCGGTTGGCGTCAGGCCGGAGGAGTCGTCGATGTACATATTGCGCTTCTCAAGCAAGATACCCATGGTGCTCGAAATACGCGCCCAGTCTTCATCATCCAACTGACCGGTACGGATTTTGGTTTGGTCGACGCGGGAAAGTGACGCCAGCATACGCATCATGATCTGTTCGCCGGGCATCTCAAGGCTGAAAATCAGCACCGGTTTTTCCTGCAACATCGCGGCGTTTTCGCACAGGTTCATGGCGAAGGTGGTTTTACCCATCGACGGACGCGCCGCCACGATGATCAGATCCGATTTTTGCAGACCTGCGGTTTTCTTGTTCAGGTCTTGATAGCCCGTATCGACACCCGTTACGCCATCGTGCGGCGTCTGGTAAAGCGATTCGATACGCGAGACGGTAGCTTCAAGGATTTGGTCGATGCTTTTAGGCCCTTCGTCTTTGTTGGCGCGGCTTTCAGCAATCTGGAACACGCGCGATTCGGCGAGGTCGAGCAAATCTTCGCTGGTACGCCCTTGCGGATCGTAACCGGCATCGGCGATTTCATTCGCCACGGCAATCATTTCACGGACAACCGCACGTTCACGCACGATATCAGCATAAGCGCTGATGTTCGCCGCACTTGGCGTGTTTTTAGATAACTCTGCCAGATAGGCGAACCCGCCTACGCTTTCCAGGTTTCCCTGTAATTCAAGGGATTCCGAGAGCGTGATCAGGTCGATAGGCTTGCTCATCTCCAGCAAACGCTGCATTTCGGTGAAAATCATGCGGTGCGGACGGCTGAAAAAGTCGTTGGCCACGACGCGCTCGGAAACGTTGTCCCAGCGTTCGTTATCCAGCATTAAACCGCCCAATACCGACTGCTCCGCTTCCAGAGAATGTGGCGGCATTTTCAGCCCTTCCATCTGACGATCGCGGGGTTCTTTCGGTTTGTTGAAGGGTTTATTTCCTGCCATAGTGAGGGAGTTACCAAAATCAGATAAGAGAGACGAGAGTTTACTCTATCTCCCTCCGAGGAAACAGAAGGAGTTCTCATGGCAACACGCATTGAATTTAGTCAGCACGGCGGGCCGGAAGTCTTAAAAGTCGTTAATTTTACCCCGACATCCCCCGCAGAACACGAAGTGCAAGTTGAAAACAAAGCGATAGGTATCAACTACATCGATACCTATATCCGCAGTGGTTTATATCCACCGCCGATGCTGCCAAGTGGGCTCGGCACCGAGGCTGCGGGGGTGGTGAGCAAAGTCGGCGGGGCGGTAACTCATCTTAAAGTCGGCGATCGCGTGGTCTACGCGCAGTCTGGCTTAGGCGCGTACAGCAGTGTTCATAACGTGCAGGCGGACAAAGCAGCGAAACTCCCGGATGCTATCTCCTTCGAACAAGCCGCCGCGTCGTTCCTCAAGGGCTTAACCGTCTATTATCTGCTGCGCAAAACTTACGATATCAAAGCCAATGAAGTTTTCTTGTTCCATGCGGCCGCAGGCGGCGTTGGGTTAATCGCATGTCAGTGGGCCAAAGCGCTGGGGGCAAAACTGATTGGTACCGTGGGCTCCGCACAAAAAGCGGAACGCGCCAAAAATGCCGGTGCGTGGCAGACGATTAACTATCGCGAAGAGAATCTGGTTGAGCGTGTTAAAGAGATTACCGGGGGTAAAAAAGTCGCGGTGGTTTATGACTCGGTGGGCAAAGATACCTGGGAATCGTCGTTGGATTGCCTGCAACGACAGGGTTTGATGGTGAGTTTTGGTAACTCTTCGGGCCCGGTTACGGGTGTGAATCTGGGTATTCTGAACCAGAAAGGCTCGCTGTATGTTACTCGCCCGTCATTGAATGGTTACGTGACCACGCGCGAGGAGCTGGAAGAAGCCTGCAACGAGTTGTTCTCGTTAATCGCCAGCGGCGTGATAAAAGTGGATGTCGCTGAAAATCAGAAGTTTGCCCTGCGGGATGCTGCTCTTGCTCATAAAACGCTGGAAAGCCGCAGCACACAAGGCTCTAGTTTACTGATTCCCTAAAAGAATTTGGGCTTCCCGAGGGAAGCCCATTCTTTTTTTGTTCGCACAGTATGTAGGGTACAGCGCGATGAATTCGTTTTTTCGCAACCCGTTAATATTGTCAGATTTGGTAAATAATTGATATGCCGCAACCTGCAAACTTAGCCAGAAAGATACCAGGTTGTGATCAACTCCGCAGTACCTGAGTAATTCACCCAACTATTACGGTTAAATATCAGCGCTTATCCGCAACCAAGGACAAAGCATGTTCAACCACTGAAATGCCGGCACCGGCTTTGTGGGCATTTTCGCTCAGATAACGTCGCCACTGGCGAGCGCCTGGAATGCCCTGGAATAAACCAAGCATATGGCGAGTGACATGCCCTAAATAAGTGCCGTTTGCCAGTTCGCGCTCGATATACGGATACATGGCACGAACCGCAGCAACGGTATCGACTTCCGGCGAGTCAATGCCGAAAATCTCACGATCGACCGCTGTAAGCAGACCTGGGTTCTGATAGGCTTCGCGCCCAACCATTACGCCATCCATATGTTCCAGATGGGCTTTTGCCTCTTCCAGCGTTTTAATGCCGCCGTTGATGGCCATCGTCAGGTGCGGGAAATCACGCTTCAACTGGTATACACGCGGGTAATCCAGCGGTGGAATTTCACGGTTTTCTTTTGGACTTAAACCAGAAAGCCAGGCTTTACGCGCATGGATGATAAACATCTCGCATTCACCCTTCCCGGCTACCGTGCCGATGAAATCGCACAGAAATTCATAGCTGTCCTGGTCATCAATGCCGATACGCGTTTTGACCGTGACGGGAATGGAAACCACGTCACGCATTGCTTTGATGCAGTCGGCAACGCGCTGGGCGTCTGCCATCAGACACGCACCAAACATGCCGTTTTGCACGCGGTCAGACGGGCAGCCCACGTTCAGGTTAATTTCATCGTAACCGCGTTCTTCAGCCTGTTTCGCACAAATCGCAAGGGCTGCCGGATCGCTGCCGCCTAGCTGCAACGCGATGGGATGCTCGTCCTCGCTGTACGCCAGATAATCCCCTTTGCCGTGAATGATCGCGCCGGTTGTCACCATTTCGGTGTACAGCAGCGTCTGGCTTGATAGCTGGCGCAAAAAATAGCGGCAGTGGCGGTCGGTCCAGTCAAGCATCGGGGCAATAGAGAAACGATGCGGCTGGAAAGGTGTCTGGTTGGTTTGTGAGGACATAGGCACTGGCGTTTACGGGCTACGGTTAAAAAAGGGTCGCTACTATAGCATAAAGCAGCGTCGGGACACCCGCTCGTCCCGACGGCTTAATTCATCAGAAAGTGACGCTGAGTTGTGCGCCCGCCCCCCATGTTTCGTCTTCGCCGTACAGCCCCATTAAATCGACATGAACACGATTAAACGGTGCAAAACCGACGCCACCGGTAAAAACGTTGCTGTCGTTTGATTTCACATCTGCGCGATAGCCAGCCCGCACCGCGAGCCATGAGAGCGGACGGACTTCCGCACCCACGCCAACGTACTGCGAATTTTCTTCGCTTTTGAAACCTTTGGTTTCAGTGAGATCGCCATCGGCGCTAAGGGTAATAAGATCGTTATGCCAGGCCGCGCCAGCCGTCACTAATGGGCGAATCTGGTAGGTGTCTTTGTAGTTTACTGTTTCACCCGTTCTGCCATTGGTAATGAGGACGTCCTTGGTATCAATGTCACGTGAGATCAAGTTCTGTCCACTCAGGCCTAGCGTCCAGTTTTCTCCAAAATCGGCCGCCAGACCCGCATCCACGTTGAAACCCGTATCGTCATTACGGTAGCGGCTACTGTTCCAGTCATTGCTGTCATAGGCATAAATCGATGTGGTGTAGTTATACAGCCAGGTTTTTTGTAGCTTCGGCGTCACGCCCACGGAAACCGGCACACCGCCAAGATCAAATTGCTTCGCCAGCGCCACACCATAGTCAGAAACGATAGCCGCGCGGCCAGAAGCTGTAGAGTTTAAATTGCGGGTGATGGTATCAGAGCCATTGATTGCGGCATCCAAAGCTACGCCACCGGCAACAACATCGGAATTTTCGATGCCGTGCAGATAATCAATATCCTGCTGATCGATAGAAGAATTGACGTGCGCTCGGGCGTAGGCTTTTGCGACAAACGCCATCGAAAGTACATCGTTGGGAATGCTTACGGCAATGCTGGCCCCCGCTTTGGCTTGCGCCGTTTTCCCTCGCAGGTCTTCGAGCTCTCCCGCCAGATCTCCCGCCGCACTTTGTAATTGATTGAGTGAACCACCGGGATTGAGAAGGATATCCTGCAGGGTTAGATCGTCGATAACGTCTTTGTATTGGTCGACCTTATCGCTGATGTCATCAATCTGATCTTGCAGATTATCTTTATCCGTAATTTGCGCACTGACAGACGGCAAAATAACGGTCACCGAGTCGTCCTGCTTTGCTTTTGCCAGTAATGCAGGGTTTGTTAATACCCCACTTCCGTAACTTGCAGAGGCAACTCCCGTTCCCCCCATTGCATCACTACGTGCTTCTGACCAGGTACCCGCCGCGCTGGCGTGATTTGCCACAAATAAAGATGCAGCGCTGAGCGCCACCAGAGTTTTAGTTTTTTTCATTCACCGCTCGTCCGTCTGTTAACAGATATAAAAATTTGCCCCTGCCAGTTATGACTGAACCGAGGCGGACTATTGCTGTGAATAAAAAGCTTAAAAGTGGGCTGTTTCGCCCATTAAAATCCCATTTCTATCCGTGGGGATTATGAGTTCAAAATTTCCATGCAAACTTATTTATAGTTTACCGTTCGGTTTTCGTGAAGGCAGACCATTATGCGGGCCGAAAAACTGCGGGGGATGATCAATCCATCTATCCTGGCGTTGTGCGGCATAGCTCGCATTTAACGGGTAGTAAATTCTGTTTTCAGCTTTGTTTGCTTCGCCGACAATCAGCAGCCGAACTTCATGTTCCGTATTATTAATAAAAGTATGGCAAACGCCAGTTCCAGCCGGGAAACCAACGCTATCGCCGGGCTCCAGGGAATAAAGATGCCCGTTGATCCACACCTGCGGGTGCCCTTCCAGAACGTAGGCGAACTCTTCTTCGCTGCTTTCCGCATGTGGATAGGAAGTTCGACGGCCCGGTAACAGACGCTCATGGTGGATCCCCAGGCGTGTTAAACCCAGTTTACGAGCCAGTGGCGCGCCAATAGAAAATCGCTCAGCGCTGTCCGGGTAAGTTGAGTCGTCCTCACCTTCCAGTTCTTGCCAGTGGCGAATGCAATCAGGTTTATTCATAACCAACTCCGGGATAGTCATCTCAAAAGGATGTGACCAGAATGGCGCACCATTCGGCGTTTTTTGCACGTTGTGATAGAGTGTAGGGCTAATCTACAGGGGAATGCTGATGGACATCACGACTTCACAAAACGTGTTAGCGCAGGCTGAAAAACTATGCGAGCAGCGTAATGTGCGCCTGACGCCACAACGCCTTGAAGTGCTGCGTTTGCTGACGCAGCAAGCGGGTGCGATCAGCGCTTATGATTTGCTGGATTTATTACGCGCCAGTGAACCGCAAGCTAAACCCCCAACGGTCTATCGTGCGCTCGATTTTCTTCTCGAACAAGGTTTTGTACACCGTGTAGAGTCAACGAATAGTTATGTTTTGTGTCACCTGATCGATCAGCCAACGCACTCTTCAGCGATGTTTATCTGCGATAGATGCGGAGCGGTGAAAGAGCATGCTGCACAAGGCGTAGAAGACATCATGCACCAACTGGCGGCGCAGTTGGGTTTTGCTTTACAGCATAATGTGATTGAAGCGCATGGTTTGTGCAGTACGTGTGCGGAAGTTGAAGCCTGTAGCCATCATGATGCGTGCGAGCACGATCACTCAATTCAGTCGAAGAAAAAATCGCGCTAGGTTGGCTGGTTTGAACTTTGTTTGAAATGTATTGCGAGGGGAAAGGGAACGGTACATCCATGTACCTGGGCAGGGTAGCCTATGAGATTTTACACATCTGAGAGATGCTGATTACCAGCGATACTTGTTATGTCTTTCCCACTCGCCGACTTCTTTCTCTGCCTGATCCTTCTGGTATCCATAGCGTTCCTGGATTTTACCGACCAACTGATCGCGTTTCCCTTCAATGACAGTCATGTCATCATCAGTCAGTTTGCCCCATTTCTCTTTTACTGTGCCTTTGAACTGTTTCCAGTTACCGCCGATTTCGTCTTTATTCATAGTAATATCCTCATCGTTCGGTTAAGAACTGCTAAAAGTTAACAACGTCCCGGTGCTGCCGACTGGCTGACACCCTGTTTCTGCTGGACGTGAAATTAATTGTAGTCAACGATATGGCGGTAAGGAGAAAATTAAGAATCTTTAACCAAGCGGCTCAATTTGAGGAAGGGCTGAACCAGGTATTTTCCCGCCAGTGGCGACGCCAAATCCAACCTAGCGACAAGCCTCTAAGCGCAAGAAAAACCGCCACCGAAAGCCACAAACCATGGTTACCCAACCACGGAACGGTAAATAACGTTATGCCAAAACCCGCAGCCGCAACGGCCATACTGTTACGCATCTCCGCCCCGCGTGTGGCACCAATAAACATGCCATCCAGCAAATAACACCAGACTCCAACCACCGGCAACACTATCTGCCACGGCAAGTAGCGATCGGCCTGCAACTGTAGTTCAGGAATAGACGTCAGCAACGAAACGATATGCTCGCCAAACACGGCGTATATCACCACAAACATCAGCGCAACGAAGCCGGACTGGCGGCAGGCAGCGCCCCAAACCTCAAGCAATTGCCCTCGATTTTTTGCGCCATAGGCCTGCCCGGAATGGGCTTCAACGGCGTAAGCAAAGCCGTCAAGCGCGTAGGCCGTGAAGGTTAACAGCGTCATCAGCACGGCATTTACGGCGACAATTTCACTGCCTAAACGCGCCCCAAAAATAGTCACTGATGCGAAACACACCTGGAGCAGCAATGAACGCAACATGATGTCTCGGTTAAGCGCCAGTAAACGCCGGATGTTACCGCGCCAGGATTGTTTAAGCATTTCAACGCTGATGCCGCGCAACCCCATCACCTTTTTCACCATCAACAGGCCGATGATAAACGTTGCGTATTCCGCAGTGACCGTCGCCAGTGCAGCCCCCTGCACATTCATATGCAGGCCCATAACCAGCCACACATCGAGCACAATATTCAGCACGTTCCCCACAACCAGCAAAATAACGGGCGCACGGGCATATTGAACACCCAGTAGCCACCCCAGCAGCACGAGATTAGCCAGCGAGGCCGGAGCGCTTAGCCAGCGGATCTCAAGAAAACGCTGTGCCTGCCAGAGCACATCCTGATTACCACCAACGATATGCAGGGCCAGGGAAATCAGCGGGTCACGTAACAGGATAATCGCAGCGCCCGCCCCTAATGCCAGCATTAAAGGCTGAACCAGAGCACGCGCTAAAGCTGAGGGATTGTTGGCGCCGAAAGCCTGGGCGGTTAAACCCGTGGTGCTCATGCGCAAAAACAATAGCAGCATAAATAAGAAGCTGGTTGCCGTTGCGCCGATAGCGACACCGCCGAGATAAACGGGGCTATCCAAATGACCAATAACTGCCGTATCCACCAGGCCAAGCAGGGGAACGGTGATATTGGAAAAAATCATGGGTAAGGCGAGGCGCCAGAGCGCGCTATCAGCCGTCGAGAAAAATCGCATGGCTAATCCAGAAAGAGAGTGAGGATAGCGATGCGCTGGAATGCGCATCGCCTAAAGAAGTTTTACAGCCAGTCGCCGTTGCGAATAACCCCAACCGCCAAGCCTTCGATGGAGAAGTTATGCTCACGCAGGTCAACGATAATCGGTTCAAATTCGCTGTTTTCTGGCAGCAGATGGACGGTATTACCCTGCTGCTTTAAGCGCTTAACGGTAACTTCGTCATCAATGCGCGCAACCACAACCTGGCCATTGCGCACATCCTGAGTTTTATGAACAGCAAGCAGATCGCCATCCATAATGCCGATGTCTTTCATGGACATCCCGCTTACGCGCAGTAAGAAATCAGCATTCGGCTTGAACAACGAAGGATCAACCTGATAGTGACCTTCGATATGTTGCTGCGCCAGAAGCGGTTCACCCGCCGCAACACGCCCGACCAGCGGAATACCTGTGACCTCTTCCACCAGCAAACGAATACCACGTGATGCGCCAGAAACAATTTCAATCACGCCTTTACGGGCAAGTGCTTTCAAATGCTCTTCAGCGGCGTTCGGAGAACGGAACCCCAGACGTTGAGCAATCTCGGCACGAGTCGGTGGCATGCCGGTCTGGCTGATATGATCCCGAATAAGATCAAACACCTCTTGCTGCCTGGTAGTTAACGCTTTCATTCCGCCCCCTGGGTGTTTATACAGTTATGCTGTGAGTATATACAGTCAAAGGCGATTTTGGAACCACAAATTGAGCAAAAAACCAGGCACTTAACTATTCTGGAAAGACTATCGCAAATGCTGCCAAAGCAGCGTGACCCAGGTGATCACCGCAAGGATAATGGCGATTAATACAGCGGCAGAGCCCATATCTTTGGCGCGCCCTGAAAGTTCGTGATAATCCGTGCCAACACGGTCAACAAGCGCCTCAATCGCGCTATTGAGAATTTCGATAATCATGACCAGCACGACAGAACCGATCAGTAAAATACGGGTAATAGGGTCGACATCTAACCAGCAGGCAATGGCAATGGCGATAACCGCGGCGACGCCTTCTTGACGAAAAGCGGCTTCGTTAATCCAGGCTGCTTTAAGCCCTTTCCATGAATAGCCTGCGGCTTTGATAATACGGGTAAGTCCAGTGGTGCTACTCGCCATTTAGGGAAACCTTTTCAAATTATTTGCGTCAATGCTTATCAATAGTTGAACGCCACAGAAATTCAGACAAGATTCTGATATTCTTGCGGCGAATTTGCATCATTAACCTGAGGCTTTACATCGTTTATGTCAGGCTGGCCAAGAATTTACTACAAATTACTTAATTTACCATTAGGCGTTCTGGTAAAGAGCAAGTCCATTCCGGCTGATCCACAGGCCGAACTGGGCTTAGATCCCACTCGCCCAATCATGTACGTTTTGCCGTATAACTCAAAGGCGGATTTATTAACCTTGCGCGCGCAATGCCTCGCGCATAACTTGCCCGATCCTCTGGAGCCGTTAGAAATAGACGGCGCTTTATTGCCACGCTATGTCTTTATCCATGGCGGGCCGCGTGTCTTCACTTATTACACGCCGAAAGAAGAGTCGATTAAGCTGTTCCATGATTACCTCGACCTGCACCGCAGCAATCCTAATCTGGATGTGCAGATGGTGCCGGTATCGGTGATGTTTGGCCGCTCTCCAGGGCGCGAAAAAGGCGAAGTGAATCCGCCATTAAAAATGCTAAACGGCATTCAGAAATTTTTCGCTGTTTCCTGGCTGGGTCGCGACAGCTTCGTGCGTTTCTCCGCACCTGTTTCTCTGCGCCAGATGGCAACCGATCACGGTACAGACAAGAAAATTGCTCAGAAGCTGGCTCGCGTGGCGCGTATGCACTTTGCTCGCCAGCGCCTGGCGACTATCGGGCCGCGTCTGCCGGTGCGCCAGGATCTGTTTAACAAGCTTTTGGCCTCAAAAGCTATCGCCCGCGCGGTAGAAGATGAAGCGCGTAGTAAGAAAATCTCCCACGAAAAAGCGCAGCAAAACGCTGTTGCATTAATGGAAGAGATTGCGGCTAACTTCTCGTATGAAGCGGTTCGTTTAACTGACCGCGTGTTGGGGCTGACCTGGAACCGTTTGTATCAGGGCATCAACGTTCATAATGCAGAACGCGTGCGCCAACTGGCTCACGACGGCCATGAGATTGTCTATGTGCCCTGCCATCGCAGCCACATGGACTACATGCTGCTGTCTTATGTGCTTTATCATCAAGGGCTAGTGCCTCCGCACATCGCGGCGGGGATTAACCTGAACTTCTGGCCAGCAGGCCCGATTTTCCGCCGTCTGGGTGCGTTCTTTATTCGTCGTACTTTTAAGGGCAGCAAACTCTATTCCACCGTGTTCCGTGAATATCTTGGCGAACTGTTTAGCCGCGGCTATTCCGTTGAATACTTTGTGGAAGGTGGTCGCTCTCGTACCGGTCGTTTGCTCGATCCGAAAACCGGCACGCTGTCGATGACCATTCAGGCCATGCTGCGCGGCGGTACTCGCCCTATTACATTAGTGCCGATTTACATTGGCTATGAACATGTAATGGAAGTGGGAACGTACGCCAAAGAACTGCGCGGTGCGACAAAAGAAAAAGAAGGTTTCATGCAGATGGTTCGTGGTCTGAGTAAGCTACGTAATCTCGGCCAGGGCTATGTTAACTTCGGCGAACCGATGCCGTTGATGACCTTCCTGAACCAGCGTGTTCCTGAGTGGCGCGATTCCATCGACCCAATCGAATCGATCCGCCCTGCGTGGCTGACGCCAACGGTTAATGAAATTGCCGCCGAGCTGATGGTGCGAATTAACAATGCAGGGGCAGCGAATGCCATGAACCTGTGCTGTACCGCGCTCCTGGCGTCGCGTCAGCGTTCACTCACCCGTGAACAACTGACCGAGCAGCTCAACTGTTATCTGAGCCTGCTGCGAAACGTGCCGTATTCACCGGATGCAACTGCACCAGACCAACCGGCAGAAGCGTTGATTGAACACGCGTTGCAGATGAATAAGTTTGAAGTAGAGAAAGACAATATCGGTGACATTATTATTCTGCCGCGCGAGCAGGCGGTATTAATGACGTATTACCGCAACAACATTCTGCATATGCTGGTGTTACCTTCTCTGCTGGCGGCAATCATCACGCAGCATCGCCATATTTCCCGCAGCGAACTCCTGCGTCAGGTTGAATTACTCTACCCGATGCTGAAGGCTGAGCTGTTCCTGCGCTGGGACACCGCTGAACTCGCTGGTGAAATTGAGTTGCTGCTTAACGAGATGGTTCGTCAGGAACTGATTACCCTTGCGGGTGATGAAGTGCTGATTAATCCGGCTCGTTCACGCACCATGCAGTTACTGGCTGCGGGTGTTCGTGAAACGCTGCAACGTTACGCCATTACCTTCTGGCTACTGAGCGCTAATCCATCCATTAACCGTGGAACACTGGAGCGCGAAAGCCGCACCGTCGCCCAGCGTTTATCGGTATTGCATGGCATTAACGCACCGGAATTCTTTGATAAAGCGGTCTTCACCTCGCTGGTTCTGACCTTGCGTGATGAAGGCTATATCAGCGATACCGGAGACGCGGAGCCAACCGAAACCATGAAGGTCTACCAGATGTTGGCAGAACTGATCATGCCGGATGTGCGTTTGACGATTGAAAGTGCGACGTCGCAGGCTGCGGTGGAGTAAACGTAGATGGCGGATGGCGCTTGCGCTTATCCGCCTTACAAATGCAGCCGTATCTGGAATCGTAGGTCGGGTAAGCGCCAGCGCCACCCGACATTCCAGCCCAACAAATCAGAAGTGCATCAAGCTCAGCACCAGGCCAATAAACAGTACCAGCCCAACGTAGTTATTATTCAGGAATGCTTTGAAACAGGCATCGCGGTCGCGATTAGCCGTCAATCGTTGTTGATGAATAAATAACGCGCCTGCCAGAGCAATCGACCAGTAGAAAGCCCCGCCCAATCCGTTCAGCCAGCCAATCAATACCAGCAATGCCAACACGGCTACCTGCAAAATACCGATGATCAGATTGTCATAGCGCCCAAACAGTATTGCCGTGGATTTAATGCCAATTTTCAGATCGTCGTCGCGGTCAACCATTGCGTACTGCGTGTCATAAGCCACCGCCCAGCAGATGTTGGTTAAAAACATCAGCCAGCAGCTCAGCGGGACAGATTCGCTCACCGCAGCAAATGCCATCGGGATTGACCAGCCGAATGCCGCGCCTAACACGACCTGCGGCAAATGGGTGTAGCGCTTCATGAAGGGATAAACCCAGGCCAGCGCTAAACCCGCTACCGACAACAATATCGTCATCGTGTTAAGCGTCAGCACCAGTAAAAATGAGAGCAGCACCAGCACCACAAATAATATGCGCGCTTCTTTTTCACTCACGGCACCGCTCGGCAACGGCCTGTGCGCGGTACGTTTTACATGACCATCAAATTTGCGATCGGCATAATCATTTACCACACATCCGGCGGCGCGCATCATCCAGACTCCGGCGACGAACACGCCTAAAATCGTCAGCGGCGGTACGCCCGGCGTCGCAAGCCACAGCGCCCATAAAGTCGGCCATAACAATAAAAGCGAACCAATCGGTTTATCAAGCCGCATCAGGCGTTGATATGCCTGCCATTTGCCCTGTTTCAGACTCCACTCCATTATTTTTCCTCTTCGTACAGCGGGGATGCGGGAAGGAACAGCTCGGTCAGCATCAACGGCTTTCCGGCTAATCTCAGGCGGGAACGACGCCCCCATAGATCCGCACTTCGGCCAATCTCAATAAAATCCCGTGTCAGGGAAGATGTATTAAATAGATAACGCCCAAGCGGCGTAGTGCCAAGCTGCTGCAAGGCAAGTTCAGGACCTTCAAGGGTCGATTCAGGCACCACGGTGCGCCCCAGCAGCCACGGCTCATCGTCACCGCAGAGCACCACTTCTCGCAGCCAGTAACGTTCGGCTTCGGGCAACATATCAGCTTCAGGAAGGTCGGCACGCGAATCAAAAAAACCTTCACGCACAATGCGAACGGTAACCCGCGAGCAATATTGCTCGAAGCGTTTGGTCATTGAGTCTTCAAGCAATAACCAGTCAAGAAGCGACGCGCTCAGCTCCTCAGGGATCGTAGCCTCAAAACGTAAGGCGCGCAGTGGCGAAAGCGCGTCAGACATGGGAATTTCTCCGAAACAAAATCGGTTTTCATTGTAACGCAGAATAGGTAGAGCGTGGCAGGCAAAAGCTCACAACAATTTAACAGAACGGAAGCCTTCTAAATGATTCGCGTTGAATCAAGGCGGCTGCACTCAAAATCCCAGTCAGCTCGAAGGATAAAGAAGGATGATGGGCAAAAAAAAGGTGCGCATGACTATGCGCACCAAACTTCAAACATCAGCACTGCGGGGAAACGATCACCCCTTGCCTTTTACACTGCTGATAAAGGTTTTACGGGCAGAAGTCGATCCCAGGCGTTCAGCTTCATCTAGCAGTTTCAGGGCTTTATCAACATCGCCTTTTGCTACCGCTTCTTTTATAGCCTGGTTGAAGTAACTCTCTGTATCGCTAAGTACAGGTTCTTTTTTCGCGGCAGGAGCTGGGGCGGCTACTGGCGCTGCGGCTGTTGCTGCAACAGGTGCAGCATAAGCGGTAGCAGGAGCTGCTGTGTTACCCACAGTCACAGGATCTGGGCCAGATGAACCAAAGAGTGGTCCCACTAAAATGCTTGAACCAGAAGAGGTTTTTACTCGCAATTTCAGCGTGCCTGTCGTGCCATGGCTCGCAATAGGGTCTGGAATATCTGGGATCGCGTTACCATTGCCTTTGGCATAGGCTTTGGCAGGATCAATCATCTTAGTGGTTTGTTGTGCATCTTTACTGGTTGTGAAGACCAATAAATAGAGTTTTTGCTGCCCCAATGCTGGCGTTAATTTAAACGTTCCTTCCAGGCGGTTATCAGACATTACGCCTGGTTCCTGGTAGGCAAAGAAACTGCTTGGGAAGTATGCAGCTGGGCGCAGGTTTTGATCCAAAACCAGTACGTTTGGTGCGAAGACCGTATCTTTTTCAACGACGCTAGTAAGGGTAATAGTCAGTTCACCAATACCCGCCGGAACGCTGTAAGCCGCTACTGGGCCAATAATGTCAGCGACCCCCAGAGACTGTCCGCCAGTCGCAAGGTTTGTGGTATGCAGTTTGTTTTGGGTAACCGGCGTCCAGACAAGATTTTGTAATGTAGATTCAGGAATTGACGGAGCGGCTGAAACATCCTGCGGAACGATATTGATATCTGCCAGACTAATTCCGGGAACGCTGGCGAGCAACCCTGCGGAAAGGCAGAGTGCGAGGAGACTTTTTTTCATTTTCATTTTTATAGACCTCGAATGGGAAATCGGTGGAAAGTTAGCCAGGCAATAGCGCTTTCCATCGAAACAGGCATTGGCATAGAGGGTAATCATGATGGGGAGTTCAGTCGCAAACTCCCCATCATTTCTTCACTTCAGATTAACGCCGTATTACCACCAGATTTCCATCTGGGCACCAAAGGTGAATTCATCGTCGTTACCGCGGCTGTTGGAGAAGGTGCCGTTGCTGGTAGAATCGGAAATAGCGAAGCGAGTTACGCTATCACCACCAGGAGTAGTTTTGGCATAGCCCCATTTCTCATCCCACTTAGCATAGGTTGCGAAGACACGTAGTGCCGGACGGGACCAGATGCTGTCACCTGCCTGCCATTGTTGTGCCAGGGTAATTTTGTATTGGCTGTTACGATCGCCCGTTTCCTGGGATTTCACGTTGTCGTAGCCAACTTCCAGCAGGGTACTCATGATTGGCGTCCATTTGAACATTGGGCGCACACCTACGGTGTACCATTCAGTACCTTGGTTATCATCCATATCCAGGTTCTGGTACATACCGACGTACATCAGGTCCCAGCGATCCGCCAGAGTGATAGCACCGTGGTCGAGAACGCGGATCATGTGACCGTCGTTGTTCACGCTACCGCCTTCCGCGCGACCTTTACCGTTAGACGTCATAGAGTCGGTAGCATACTGAACAACAAACTTGTTGAAGCCTTTCATCATACTTTGCGTATGTTCAAGGGTCCCCATCCAACCATCTTTCGCTGCACCTGGTTGCAGGTAGTAATCGTCTGGAATGTTGGTGCGGCCATAGTCAACCCCCAACTCCAGCGTACCGCCTGGGTTAATTTCCAGGCCAGACCAGCGAACATCATAGGTATCGTTCGGTACTTTGTTGCTATAATTGCGAGTACCATCGGCATTGTATTTACCTGATGCTGCAGAACCGCCGCCTTCGGTGTTGCGAGTGGCAGCAAATGCCAGTTTACCCACCCCTACATCAATGTTTTCCAGGCCTGCACCAGGACCAGAAATATCCCAGTAGTAGAAGTCGATCATATGCACGTCATGACGCTGGTAGAAACGTTTACCGGCCCACATATTGGCGCCTGGCAATGCGTCAATCAGATTTTTACCCTGCACGTTGAACTCACGGATTGCTGGGGTGTTATCGTTTTCCCAGTCGCTTAACTGATTCGAGTTATAGGCAATGTTAGAGTCGAAATAGAAACTCTTATCAGCTTCTTTCCAGACTTCCTGACCTAATTTAATTTCAGCGTAGGTATCACATTCGTTACCAAGACGGTATTTAGACTGTGCACCCGTTGCCTGGAAACATTCTTGTGGGCCGCCGCTACCGGTCCAGCCGATACCAGAACGGGCATAACCGTGGAAATCCACAGCCAGAGCCTGAACAGACATAACGCCTGCTGCTACGGCAACTGCCAGTGGGAGTTTGCGCAGAGTAATCATCGTTCTATCTCCTGAGATCATTGCTTTTCTTTTTATGGGAATGCTTAAACACCTGGCTCTTGATGCAGCCGACGACATGCGGTGCCATCTTCTCGGAACAGATGGCAACGCTCTGGCGGCAAGCCAATAGCGAATGTGGCACCCTCTTTTACCAACACCACGTCATTCTGGCGGTACACCAGGTTCTGACGGATGGCGGGGATTTGGATGTGAATCTGAGTTTCATGGCCAAGCTGTTCAACAACCTGCACTTCACCTTCAAGAGTGACGTCAGCAATATCGCTTGGCAGGAGATGTTCAGGGCGAATGCCAAGAGACATATTGGCACCCACCTGAACTTCTTTGCTCTCAACGGGCAGCCAGACTTGCTGACGGTTTGGTAATTCAACCTGGACTTGATCGATTGCCGTGGCGGTCACTTTTACCGGGAGGAAATTCATTTTTGGCGAGCCAATAAAGCCCGCAACAAAACGATCCGCCGGGTAGTGATACAGCTCGAGCGGTTTACCGACCTGCGCCACGCGCCCTGCATCCAGCACGACGATTTTGTCGGCCAGCGTCATCGCTTCGACCTGATCGTGAGTGACGTAAATCATCGTGCGCCCAAGGCGCTTATGCAGACGGGATATCTCAATGCGCATCTGCACACGCAGCGCCGCATCAAGGTTGGAAAGGGGTTCATCAAGTAGGAATACGCGCGGCTCAGCCACCAGCGTACGGCCAATCGCTACGCGCTGGCGCTGCCCACCGGAAAGCGCTTTAGGGCGGCGCTCTAATAAATGTGCTAGTTGCAGCGTTTCGGAAACCTGAGTGACGCGCTGATTAATTTCGCTTTTCTTCGCGCCCGCGAGTTTCAGGCCAAAGGACATATTTTCCGCAACGGAGAGATGGGGATAAAGCGCGTAAGACTGGAACACCATGCCGACACCGCGTTCAGCGGGTGGAATTTCATTCATGCGGGTGTCACCAATAAATAAGTCCCCGCTGGTGATGGTTTCCAGTCCTGCAATCATGCGCAACAGTGTGGATTTACCGCAGCCTGACGGTCCAACAAAAACCACGAACTCACCTTCCTGAATGTCGAGGTTAATATCTTTCGATACCACCACATCACCCCAGGCTTTTGTTACGTTCCGTAGCTGTACGCTTGCCATGTACTTCTCCCTTCATTCCATCACGCTGCTCATTGGCAGGTAATTCAAGATGTGTCGGACTATGACGGATCTATACATTTCGTGAATCCTCCACCCCGCTGTTTTTTATGGGGGAGGAGATGGGAGGATGAGAGGGGCTGGTCTGCAACCGGTTACATTCGGGGCAAGAGATTTTCGTGATCGTGGTTTCAAAATTCGGCCTCGTTTTATGTGCTCCAGTACACATAACTGTCAGTTATGTAATGCAGATCACAGATACCAGGGGTGGGGCGTAGGGCTAAGGAGGATGAGAAGCACTTGCCATCTGCGCAAACTAACCATGCCGAGTTACTCAATCTATACCCTATAGCATTCGAGTTGCAGGTAGGCGGCCAGGAAGCGAGTCCCGATGAGCTTACTTCAGTAAGTGATTCGGGTGAGCTTCTGCAGCCAACACCCCTGCAGCTCGAAGGATGACGGGTATCGTGCAAACCACCATTCAAAGGATGGGACATATGAAAATTAAAACTGGCGCCCGCATCCTCGCTCTGTCTGCTCTGACAACGATGATGTTTTCCGCCTCTGCACTGGCAAAAATAGAAGAAGGCAAACTGGTCATCTGGATTAACGGTGACAAGGGCTATAACGGCCTGGCCGAAGTGGGCAAGAAGTTTGAGAAAGACACCGGTATTAAAGTCACCATCGAACACCCTGACAAACTAGAAGAAAAATTCCCGCAGGTTGCGGCGACCGGTGATGGCCCGGACATCATCTTCTGGGCTCACGACCGTTTCGGTGGTTACGCACAATCTGGCCTGCTGGCCGAAATCACTCCAGACAAAGCTTTCCAGGACAAAGTCTATCCGTTTACCTGGGACGCCGTTCGTTACAACGGCAAAATCATCGCCTACCCCGTTGCGGTTGAAGCGCTCTCGCTGATTTACAACAAAGACCTGGTACCGAACCCGCCAAAAACCTGGGAAGAGATCCCTGCGCTGGATAAACAGTTGAAAGCGAAAGGCAAGAGCGCGTTGATGTTCAACCTGCAAGAACCGTACTTCACCTGGCCGCTGATTGCCGCTGATGGCGGTTATGCATTCAAGCTCGAAAACGGCAAATATGACGTGAAAGATGTGGGCGTGGATAGCGCTGGCGCGAAAGCGGGCCTGTCCTTCCTGGTCGACATGATTAAAAACAAAAACATGAACGCGGATACCGACTATTCCATCGCAGAAGCGGCCTTTAACAAAGGCGAAACGGCGATGACCATTAACGGCCCGTGGGCATGGTCCAACATTGAGAAGAGCAAAATCAATTACGGCGTTGCGCTGCTGCCGACCTTCAAAGGCAAGCCGTCTAAACCGTTCGTGGGTGTTCTGAGCGCTGGTATTAATGCTGCCAGCCCGAACAAAGAACTGGCGAAAGAGTTCCTGGAAAACTACCTGATGACCGATCAGGGTCTGGCTGAAGTCAACAAAGACAAGCCGCTGGGCGCTGTTGCACTGAAATCTTACCAAGATCAACTGGCGAAAGATCCACGTATCGCTGCGACCATGGATAACGCCCAGAAAGGCGAAATCATGCCTAACATCCCGCAAATGGCCGCCTTCTGGTATGCCACTCGCACCGCCGTCATCAACGCCGTTAGCGGTCGTCAGACCGTAGACGAAGCGCTGAAAGACGCTCAGGGACGTATTACTAAGTAAAAAAATGGCGGGTGGCGCAGGCCTACCCGCCCTACATATTCTGTGTGTAGGGTGGATAAACGCCGTGCCATCCACCGCTTTAAGACGTTGTAGAGGTAGAGGAACACCCCATGGATGTTGTTAAAAAGAGCCACTGGTGGCAAAGCGATGTACTGAAGTGGTCAGTCATCGGCCTGTTGGGACTGCTGGTTGGATATCTGATTATCTTGATGTACGCCCAGGGGGAGTACCTGTTCGCCATTATGACGCTGATTTTAAGCTCACTTGGCTTATACATTTATGCAAACCGCAAAGCATACGCCTGGCGCTATGTTTATCCGGGTCTGGCCGGGATGGGGTTGTTCGTCCTGTTCCCGCTGGTGTGTACCATTGCCATCGCTTTTACCAACTACAGCAGCACCAACCAACTGACGCAAGAGCGCGCCCAACAGGTGCTGATGGACCGCCAGTATCAGGCGGGCAAGACCTTTAATTTCGGCCTTTATCCTGCGGGTGATGAGTGGCAACTGGGCCTCACCGACGGCGAAACCGGCAAAAATTTCATCTCCGACACCTTTAAATTTGGTGGCGAGCAACACCTGAAACTGAAAGAAGCAGATGCCCTGCCAGGCGGCGAGAAAGCCAATCTGCGCGTGATTACGCAAAACCGCGCGGCGCTGACGCAAATCACCGCTGAAATGCCTGATGAAAGCACGCTGACCATGAGCTCCCTGCGCCAGTTCTCCGGCACTCGCCCGCTCTATACCCAGGGTGAAAATGGTGAGCTGACCAACAACCAAAGCGGTGTGAAATACCGCCCGAATAACGACATTGGTTTCTATCAATCAGTTAACGCCGACGGCAACTGGGGCAACGAGCAATTAAGCCCCGGCTACACCGTGACGATTGGCTGGAAGAACTTCCTGCGCGTATTCCATGACGAAGGCATTCAGAAACCGTTCATGGCGATTTTCGTCTGGACCGTGGTTTTCTCTGTTCTGACGGTAATCCTGACCGTTGCCGTAGGCATGGTTCTGGCGTGTGTCGTGCAGTGGGAATCACTGAAAGGCAAAGCGATTTACCGCGTAATGTTAATTCTGCCTTATGCGGTGCCCTCGTTTATTTCTATCCTGATTTTCAAAGGCTTGTTCAACCAAAGCTTCGGTGAAATCAACATGATGTTGAGCTCGCTGTTTGGTATCAAACCCGCCTGGTTTAGCGACCCGACAACCGCCCGTTCGATGATCATTATCGTGAACACCTGGTTGGGTTATCCGTACATGATGATTCTGTGCATGGGCTTGCTGAAAGCGATTCCGGACGATCTGTATGAAGCCTCGGCAATGGACGGCGCAGGCCCGTTCCAGAACTTCTTTAAGATCACGCTGCCGCTGCTGATTAAGCCGCTGACGCCGCTGATGATCGCAAGTTTTGCCTTTAACTTTAACAACTTCGTGCTGATTCAACTGTTAACTAACGGTGGGCCAGACCGACTCGGCACCACAACGCCTGCTGGCTATACGGACTTGCTGGTGAGCTACACCTACCGCATCGCCTTTGAAGGCGGCGGCGGTCAGGACTTTGGCCTGGCTGCGGCTATCGCAACGCTTATCTTCATTCTGGTTGGCGCGCTGGCGATTGTTAACCTGAAAGCCACCCGCATGAAGTTTGATTAAGCCTGAAAAGACCAGGCGCAATTGGCGCAGTCAGTTTGAACACGGACTGCGCGGAAAAACCGGAGCGTACACGAAGTACGTGAGGATTTTGAGCACAGCCCAGGTTCAAAATGGCAAGCAAAATAGCCTGGAACGGTGTTTAAGGAGTAATGAAATATTATGGCTATGGTTCAACCCAAATCTCAGAAACTGCGTTTATTCACAACGCACTTACTGCTGCTGATTTTTATCGCGGCAATCATGTTCCCGCTGCTGATGGTGATTGCGATTTCACTGCGTCCGGGTAACTTCGCGACGGGCAGTATTATCCCGGACCAGGTTTCCTGGGAGCACTGGAAGCTGGCGCTAGGTTTTAGCGTTCAACACGCCGACGGCAGCGTAACGCCGCCGCCGTTCCCGGTGCTGCTGTGGCTCTGGAACTCAATTAAGATCGCGGCAATTACCGCGCTGGGGATCGTAACGCTTTCAACGACATGCGCTTACGCCTTTGCCCGTATGCGTTTTCCTGGCAAAGCAACGCTGCTTAAAGGGATGCTGATTTTCCAGATGTTCCCGGCGGTGCTCTCCCTGGTGGCGCTGTATGCGTTGTTTGACCGTCTCGGCCAGTACATTCCATTTATCGGCCTGAATACGCATGGCGGGGTAATCTTCGCCTATCTTGGCGGTATCGCGCTACATGTCTGGACGATTAAGGGCTACTTTGAAACGATTGATAACTCGCTGGAAGAAGCCGCGGCGCTCGATGGCGCAACCCCATGGCAAGCCTTCCGCCTGGTGTTACTCCCCCTCTCTGTGCCGATTCTGGCGGTGGTGTTTATCCTGTCGTTTATCGCCGCAATTACCGAAGTGCCTGTCGCTTCCCTGCTGTTGAGAGACGTTAACAGCTACACCCTGGCGGTAGGTATGCAGCAATACCTGAACCCACAAAACTACCTGTGGGGCGACTTTGCCGCAGCGGCTGTGCTTTCAGCTATCCCGATTACCGTGGTGTTTTTGCTGGCGCAGCGTTGGCTGGTGAGCGGCCTGACCGCTGGCGGGGTGAAAGGTTAAGATTTCCTGTTAGTTATTGCTTCACATTATGTAATTTTACCCGAGAGATATCGGGTTAGAGCAAGGCGACAACTGCAAGAGTCCCCAGGAGCTTACTAAAGTAAGTGACTGGGGCGAATGAAGGCAGCCAACGCAGCGCTAGCCCAATAGATAAAGGGTAATGCCACTGCAAACCCTCAATTTGACCTTATTATCATTTCCGGCGGCCCTAAGGCCGCCTTTTTTTATTCGCGTTTTAAACGGCTGCTATTGCATAGCCAAAGTGTAATCACCAGCAGCAAAATCGCGCCGGAATAGATGATCACATCCATAGGCGACTTATGGTCGATGATGATCAATCGTACGATGGCGGTAATACCGATATAGATAAAGTAGCGTAGCGGGAAGTGGTAGCCAGACTGGAAGTACTTAACGATCAGCGCGATAAACTCGAAATAGAGGAAATAAACCACCAGCCCTTCGATAAACAGATATTTGCTCGCCTGTTCGCCAGGTGCAAAAAGCACATTCGCCAAATGGAACGTCTCTTTGCCGAGAAAAATAATAAGTATGATGCCGAGAGCCAGCAGGCCCAAATTGAGCACCATTTGCATGACGGTAGAGATCCATTCGACACGGGGTGTTGCAGGCATATCAGCCTCCCTTTCGTTGTAGTCCAGGAGCTGTTATACGTTAAAAATGTGATCTGGATCTATATTTTTCGTTTAAATGACCCCCACCCAGCCTCCCCCTTACCAGGGGGAGGAGTTAACGGCTCCCTCCCCTGGTAAGGTGTACAGTCCGGGGACATGGTAGACAGGTGTTCGGACACATGGTGAACACTTTTTAACATCCTTTACCCATCGTGATCGACCTGTTTTTCAGGTCGATCACGCCCACTCTTGTGCTGTACCACCACACTTCATATTGTCCCTCTCCTGTCTCCTTCAACCCGACATGCTCGCCGATAAACGCCTTGCCCGCCTTCAGTTGCATCCCCTTAATACTGAGTTTTCCGCTTATATCCACCTTCCTGACCATCATCCCGGCATCATACTCTGCCGCCGCCGGACGGGCCTGATACTGCCGCGATGAGGGCTGGTAGCGTGATGCCGGCACCTGCATTCCCAGGGCCTCATGAGGCCGTTCCAGGTTGTATCTGTCCCGCCAGCTGTCGAACGTCTGCTGCAGCTGCTCACTGCTGAGGAACCAGCGCCCCTGCAGCAGTTCAGCCTTCAGGCTGCGGTGAAACCGCTCCAGCTTGCCCTGGGTCTGCGGGTGATAAGGCCGTGAGTGCCCGACGCAGATACCCTGGCGCATCAGCCACAGCTCCAGCGCTGTCCACGTTCCGGTGGTATCTCCCCAGGGCGCGCCGTTGTCCATGGTCATCCGCTCCGGCAAACCGTAGCGTTCGAAGACCTGCCGCAACTGAGCCTGTACGGTCCCGCGGCGCTCGTCGGCACAATGGGCCAGGCACAGGGAGAAACGGGAGTGGTCATCGAGCAGGGTGAGTGGATGGCAGCGACCGGCGGCAAACGGAAAATGCCCTTTAAAATCCATCTGCCAGAGCTGGTTAGGGGCAGCATGTTCGAAACGCCCGGTGGCAGGAATGCCGGACGGGAGGCCGGGCAACAGCCCATGGCGTGCCATCAGGTTATGGACGGTGCTGAAGGCAGGCAGGGTGTGGCCCTGGCGCTCGAGTGCGACCTTTATCTTGCGGGCGCCCCATGCCGGATAGCGTGCGTGAGCCTGGCGTAACAGGTCGACAACAGCCTCAGGCGTGCAGTGGGGAGAATGACGGGGTGTTCGCGGGCGCTCAGTGAGGCCCGCGTGGCCTTCAGCCAGCCAGCGGCGCAGCCACTTGTAACCTGTGGCAGGCGCAATGTTAAAGCGACGACAGAGCGCCCGGATGTTGGCCCCGTCCTGCGAGGCAAAGTGAACGAACTCGGTACGTAATGACATGGTATCTCTCGCATCCCACGGCATAAGCGGCTCCTGAAAGAAGTACTCATGCCTTAGTTGTAAGTGTCTACCATGTCCCCGAACAAGTGTTCACGATGTCCCCGGACTGTACAAAGGGGAGGGTTGGGGTGGGGTCCAAACCGGGGTGAGAGTGTCCTTAGCGGAAATTCAAACTCCGATCGCTCGTCATACTGTACAGGTCAAACTTACGTCCCAGCATCTGCCCACCGTCACGCGTGAGCGGCGTCCAGCCAATCTGCGCCCGGCTGCGGGTTGCCGAAGACGAGAAGATATCCAGCGGCACATTCACATAGAAACCTTTGGTGAAGTCCCCTTCCCCGTACTCTTCTTTGGAAACGTTAGTAATGGTCGCGTAAGTCCCAACCACCACGCCGCTGTCGAAGCGTTTCGAGATTTCCAGCGTACCGCCCTTATCTTTCGCCAGATACTGCCCAACGCTGAGTTTCACCAGCACATCATTGGCAAACGGCGGCGTCCAGTATCCCGTGAGATGCCCGGTTGGTGCGCTGTAGTCGGTGAACTTCATCATGTCCTGCGCGCTGCGCCAGTCACGTTGTTTGACGTAGTTAGCATTCGCGCCAATCGCCCAATTACTGTCGACCGGTCGATACAGCACTTCCGCGCCAGCACCGCCATACATGGTTTCAAGATAGCCACCGTATACCTGCCCGTACCAGCTATTACCCAGATACTGGAAGTAGTTGGCCTGCAGGTTATTGACGTAAATATCGTTCTCTACATAGTCACGCACATGCGTACGTACGCGCGGCAGCGTCGAGTCTTTCGGCGGGTTGGTGTAGTTAAATTTGTCGTAGTTATTGGCGATGTTGGCGAACAGGCTCCCGGTCGTCAGGAGGTGATCCGTCATCCACCAGTCGGCGGTTCCCATCACGCCTACCTGGTACATGTAAAAACTTTCAGGCCCGCCAACAGACTGGTTAAGCACCGGATTTATCGAGAAATTGACCTTCGATTTATCGATATAATACCCCTGCTCCGTTTTCTCTGGCACCACGGGCTCAACGCGTTTTTGCACAAGTTGCGTTTCGTGCCCCAGCGGTTCACCCTCCAGATGGTTACGCAGGCTGGAGACATCCGTTTCCGTCGTTACCTGCGGCATATTCAGGCGTGTTTCAGTGACGCGAATGGTGCGGATATTTTCCGGCAGGTCATTCATGATGATACGGTTAGCACGCTCAATGCCTTCGCGGGAATCGCGGTATTTCACCTGCTCACCCGTCACATAAAGGGTGTCACCTTTTACCTGAATATTGGGATTGGCGAGGCCCGCGTTATATTTGAGAAGCGTAAGCTGATTCGCCACCACCGTCGGCTGCAAAATTTCATCCTGCGGCTGCGGCTGGTATTGCGGGCGACGATTATCGTTATAGCCCGGGCGCAAATCGTTGAAGTTCGTCCGCAGCGTCACACCAAACATGAAAGTGTTACCGCGCTCATAGCTGACGTTAACGTCGGCCCAATCGGTGACGCGGTAGATCGCGCCGACGTTAAAGTTGCTACGCTGCTCGAGTTTCCCGGCAAAATCCTGCGTGTAATTATTGCCTTCGTATTCCGCTTTCAGGCGTAGCGGCTGCCATGGAGTTTGATATTCAATACCGCCAAACAGAGATGCCGGGCCGTGGAACATACCGCTGAAGTTGAACGAGCCAGCCTGGTTATAGCTGTTGTCGCGATAGCAGTACCCGTCGCTGACTTCGCAAAACGGGTTTTTCACGTTCCCGCTGGTTCCCATATAGCCCCAGCCCATGCCGAGCGAGAAATCGAACGGCCCCCAGGCTTTGCTCGCCACCACATATTCACTGTCGAACAGGCCGGTACCGCCTAAGTCGCGCACGCCGACCGACACCTGAGGCAAATAGTAGCCCTCTTCCCAAAGACGCACTTTCATGTCGAAGGCTTTATCTTTGTAAGTCTGGTTACCAGAGAAGGCTTCCACGCTGCTGTATTCACGGGTTCGCACATCGGTATAACGCAGCGTGGTTTCCAGCCATGGGAAAAGCTGCACCGAAGCCGAGTAAAAGCGGTACTGATCGTTATCGCGATAGTTAAGGCTAAATTCGCCTTCAGGTGCCATGCGTGCCGTCGGTGTTTGCAACAAGCCCACACCGCCGAAATCCGATTGAGACGGGCCGACGGGATCGGCGAAAGTTTCCGCCTGGCAGGCAGAAGAGATCGCCAGCGCCAGCAGACTGTAGAGATATTTATTCTTCATCAATCCGGTCTCCGATGAGTCAGAGAGTTAAGGATTTGCTGATTCAATTCGTTGAAATCAGAGTTAAAAAGCCGGTCTTTAAAGCCGACAAACAGGGTGCTTCCGGGCGTTAGTTCAACGTGGCGATGGTTCCAGTACGCAACGGGCGCTTTTTGTGTTTTCCCGTCCGGATAAATCACCCAGGCGTAGCTATCGTCCGCCCCGCTCAGTTTGTCGATGCCATCCAGATATTCATCCGCACTGCGCCCGGCAACAAAGGGCTTCACGCCTGGCGAGCTAACCAAACCCAGTAATGTGATGGTGGTTGGCTGCGGACCAGCCCAAAGACTGTAATCGCCCTGCAACGGAACATTGGCGCGAGGATGGACACGTACCCAATCGGGGTCGAGATTGACAAACTGCCGCCCTGTCACGTGAATAGCCTGCATTTGCTGACGCACGCCGTTGATGGCTGCGGCATCGTCGCCGTCTTCCTCGGCGGCAAATCCGCTTAGGGCTGCCAGTAATTTTTGATGCTGCTGTTCAGCTACGGCTGATGCCTGCCTTTCGCTAATCACAGCGCCCGGCCACCAGGCGTGAGCAAGTGCGGGTTGCGTGACTAAATCGGCTAGCCTATCAACTTGGGTGAGTTGTTGATTTGAAGGGTAAAGCGTCACGTTCCCTGCTGCGTAAGAAGCTGCACTCAGTTGTAGGGTGGATAAGCAAAGCGCCATCCACCATGGATTAACTTTGGCGTTTATTTTCATTATTTCGCCGCCTTTAGAAGAACCGTGGTAATCGGCCAATAAGCCGGGCCTAGATATTGTGTTGACTGACGAATATGCCCTTCGCTGTCTATCCAGAAGCGGTTATGCCAGGTTTTACCGGCGGCGGTAATTTCTTCGTCGAGCACTCGCACAGGCGTAGTGCTATCGGCAACTTTTAACGTGTCGGTGCCATCCCAGGTAAAGGTCGAGCGCGCTGTCGCCATGCGTACCTGCTGTTGCTCAGTCCAGCCCATCTGGCGCGTCCAGCCAGAACCATCAATAATCTGATTCGCCTTTACCAGCGGGTCGCTTGCCAGATTTGTGACTTGCTGAAGGTTATCCCCAAGGCCTGAAGTTTTTACGATGCGGCCATGTTCAGTGACGATCATCGCCCGGTCTTGTGTGACCCATTTTTGTTGGTCATTTTCGTCATACGCCAGAACCACGAAGAGCTGCGGGCCGTTATTAATGCGCATGTACTGGCTGGCGTAGCGCATATTCTGAATATCGTCATTGGTTAGCTGGATGCCATCGTCACCAGCCACGCTGTGCCAGAGCGATGAGCCCAGGCCTTTGGTCGTGTCAGAGCACGCCTGAAGTAACAGGCAGGCAAGAAGGATTGCGAGTTGCTGCACGAGGTTTCCCCGGAGAAATAACCACACCGAAGTGTGGTTAGAGTTAAATCACCCGTGAAATTACTGGGTGCTGGTCGTCGTGGTGGTTGTGGTCCCGGTATTGGAACCATCACCGCCACCGGTTGCAGCAAGCGCTACACCCACTGCCGAACCGACAGTGCTGGCGCTGGTCGCAGTAGAACTCCCTGCGGACACATTCGTTGCCTGAGCACCGGCTGCTTCACCCACGGATATCGGGTCAGCACTCGCGGTGCCAGCGGCTGCCAGCGTAAATATGGCTAAAGCGCCATAAAGAACTTTCTTCATAACAATTTCCCTTCATTGAATGAATGGAGATTTGCCCGAAAGAATTTCAGGCGTTTTCGAGTATACACAACAAGTAATAAGGGCAGGCCGAAACGGGAAATAGGAATGGCGCTTTAAGATTATTAGAAAAATAATATTTATATGAGATTTATAATTTAATTAATTTCATAAAAAACAGTAAATTAAAATAATTTTACGTGCGAATGAAATCTAATTAATCCGAAAATAACCCTACTGAATTATCAGGGATTACACACTTTTAGGATTAACCTCACGGAAGTGAGTCAGGGATATAATGCAACAAGGGGAATAATCTTATAATTATTAAAATGAATAAGCCGACATAACGTCGGCTTATATTTAACTCAAATTGCTTACTGTGCGCGCCAGGATTTATAGCGGTTGATTAGGCCGTTAGTGGAGCTATCGTGGCTGCTGATTTCTGCTTCGTCACCCAACTCTGGAAGAATACGGTTCGCCAGTTGCTTACCTAATTCAACGCCCCACTGATCGAAGGTGAAGATGTTCAGAATGGCACCCTGAGTGAAGATCTTGTGTTCATACAGCGCAATCAATGCACCGAGGCTGAACGGCGTGATTTCACGCAGCAGGATGGAGTTAGTTGGGCGGTTGCCTTCAAACACTTTGAACGGCACAACGTGGTCCAGGGTTTTCGGATCAAGACCTTCGGCTGCGTATTCCTGCTCAACCACATCGCGAGCTTTACCGAACGCCAGCGCTTCTGTCTGTGCAAAGAAGTTAGACAGTAGTTTCGGATGGTGATCGGAAAGCGGGTTGTGGCTGGTTGCTGGCGCGATGAAATCACAAGGAACCATTTTGGTTCCCTGGTGAATCAACTGGTAGAACGCGTGCTGGCCGTTAGTGCCCGGCTCGCCCCAGATGATTGGGCCAGTCTGGTAATCCACAGCGTTGCCGTTACGGTCAACGTATTTGCCGTTAGATTCCATATTGCCTTGCTGGAAGTACGCCGCAAAACGGTGCATGTACTGGTCGTATGGCAGAATCGCTTCGGTTTCTGCACCGAAGAAGTTGTTGTACCAGATACCGATCAACGCCAACAGCACCGGCAGGTTCTGTTCTGCCGGGGTATTCGCAAAATGGTTGTCCATCGCGTGGGCACCGCTCAGCAGTTCCACGAAGTTTTCGTAGCCTACAGACAGGATGATGGACAGGCCAATTGCGGACCACAGGGAGTAACGGCCGCCGACCCAATCCCAGAATTCAAACATGTTCGCGGTGTCGATACCGAACTCGCCAACGGCTTTCGCATTGGTGGAAAGCGCTGCGAAGTGTTTCGCTACATGCTTGTTATCACCCGCTGTTGCCAGGAACCAGTCGCGCGCGCTGTGGGCGTTGGTCATGGTTTCTTGCGTGGTGAAGGTTTTCGACGCGACCAGGAACAGGGTAGTTTCTGGATCAACATTTTTCAGCACTTCGGCGATGTGAGTGCCGTCAACGTTGGAAACAAAGTGCATGTTAAGGTGGTTTTTGTATGGACGCAGCGCTTCGGTCACCATGAATGGGCCGAGGTCTGAGCCGCCGATACCGATGTTAACCACATCCGTGATCGCTTTACCGGTATAGCCTTTCCAGTTGCCGCTGATAATGTTTTCAGAGAAGGTTTTCATCTTCTCAAGCACCGCGTTCACTTCCGGCATCACATCTTTGCCGTCAACGACGATAGGCGTGTTGCTGCGGTTACGCAATGCAACGTGCAGCACGGCACGGTCTTCAGTACGGTTAATCTTCTCACCAGAGAACATGGATTTGATTGCGCCCTGCAAATCCGTCTCTTTCGCCAGCGCTTGCAGCTTAGCCAGAGTCTCTTCTGTGATACGGTTTTTGGAATAATCCACCAGCATTAAATCATCGAAAGTGGCGGAAAACTTCCCAAAACGGTCAGCATCCTGAGCGAAAAGCTCAGCGATAGTGACATCTTTCATTTCGTCAAAATGCGCCTGCAAAGCCTGCCATGTAGCAGTCTGCGTTGGGTTGATATTTTTCATAGCGTTACCCTTTTGATTTGAGAACTGTGACTGCGGTCAATTGTATATCTCCCAAAGCGATTTGTGATGATTTTTGTACCTAAGAATAATCTGTAGCCCGTTATTTATTGACAACGGGGCCGTAAAATTTTATTTCTAGAGGGCTACTTGCTCACTTGTGAGTAAGCCAGAAGAGGCGCGTCGCCCAGGTATCGTGTTTGAGGAGCCATTCCGCAGACAACACGAGAGGGGGAGCGGCGCCGAGGTAATGTGCATATGGCAGTGCACGTTATCGACTACGGGGGCTGAATCCCTTGGGTTGTCACCAGAAGTATTCGACAGTCGGATGCTTCATACCGGATAGCGGAAATAGCCGCTACAGGTAGACAAGGTGGGGCGCTTCTGGGTGTAACCGTAGTTCAGGTCTACTTTTCTACGTCTGCCCCTTTCCCGCTCTTCCCTTGTGCCAAGGCTTAAAATTTTTATGCCATATAAAAAATGGCTCCCTGACACGAGGTTGTTATGTCTTTCCCACACACCGTTATTGCCAAATTTGGCGGAACCAGCGTTGCTGATTACGACGCAATGAACCGCAGCGCCGATGTCGTGCTTGCTGATGAAAACGTTCGCGTCGTGGTACTTTCCGCTTCCGCTGGTATCACCAATTTGCTGGTTGCGCTGGCAGGCGGGCTTGAAGCGACTGAGCGTTTCGTGAAGCTCGATGCGATTCGCAAAATTCAGTATGACATTGTCGAACGTTTGGCTAATCCCCAGATCATCCGCGAAGAAGTTGAGCGCCTGCTTGAAAACATCACCACGCTTGCTGAAGCCGCTTCGCTTGCCACGTCTACCGCGTTAACTGACGAACTGGTAAGCCATGGCGAGCTGATGTCTACGCTGCTGTTTGTCGAGATCCTGCGTGAGCGTAAAGTCGACGCGCAATGGTTTGATATTCGTAAAATCATGCGCACCAACGACCGCTTTGGCCGTGCAGAACCTGATGTTGCCGCTTTAGGTGAATTAGCAAGCCAACAGCTTCAACCGCGCCTGGCAGACTCCCTGGTCATCACTCAAGGCTTTATCGGCAGCGAATCAAAAGGCCGTACGACCACACTAGGCCGTGGCGGCAGCGACTACACCGCTGCACTGCTGGGCGAAGCGCTGCATGCCAGCCGGGTTGATATCTGGACGGACGTACCGGGCATTTACACGACCGATCCACGTATGGTGCCAGCGGCAAAACGTATCGACAAAATTGCTTTTGAAGAAGCCGCTGAAATGGCGACTTTCGGTGCAAAAGTGCTCCACCCGGCAACGCTGCTGCCTGCGGTTCGTAGCGATATCCCGGTGTTTGTTGGCTCCAGCAAAGACCCGAAAGCAGGCGGTACACTGGTGTGCAACAAAACGGACAATCCGCCGTTATTCCGCGCTCTGACCGTGCGCCGCAAACAAACCCTGGTGACGCTGCATAGCCTGAGTATGCTTCACTCCCACGGTTTCCTTGCGGAAGTCTTTAATATTCTGGCGCATCACAACGTCTCCGTAGATCTGATTACCACATCTGAAGTCAGTATTGCCCTGACGCTGGATACCACCTGCGTAACGTCTACAGATGACAGCCTGCTGACCACATCTTTGCTGACCGAGCTTTCCTCGCTTTGCCGCGTAGAAGTGGAAGAGAACCTGGCGCTGGTGGCTATCATCGGTAACAAATTATCCAAGGCCTGCGGCGTGGGTAAAGAGGTGTTTGGCGTGCTTGACCCGTTCAACATCCGCATGATTTGCTACGGCGCATCCAGCTATAACCTGTGCTTCCTGGTACCTGGGGATGACGCAGAAAAAGTGGTGCAGAAACTTCATCACAATCTGTTTGAGTAAAAGTTTCTACTCATGCAATGAATACAAATGCCGGACTTATTTCCGGCATTTTTCGTTTCAGGCGATAACCCAAAGGGTATTTCATTCATGTATTAAGGGTAACTTTGCTGCGAGAAGGTGATTTTTACTGAGCTGGCGGGCACTTTGCTTTACACTGGAGGCCACTTCTTAAGAGGCCGCAACGATGTCCACATCAAGACTGACACAGCAAGATATGACCGAAGCCGAGCAGCGCGAACTGAAAACGCGACTCGACCGCGCACGCATCGCCCATGGTCGCCCCCTGACAAACTCAGAAATCAACCACGTTAAAAAAACCTATATCGACCAACTGATAGCAGAACGTGAGTTGGCGGCTAAAAAAGTCCGCCAGATTAAAAAGCAAAAAGCATTAAAACCGGATACGTCTGCAACCTATTCCTGGTCTGCAAACAACCACTCCCGTGGGAAACGCTAACTTAGCGTCCCTTTTTCTTGCGCCCTGGCTGGGCAAAGCGTTTGCGTGATGCAAGCTCCGCCGGGGTTTTAGCCGTACTCTTCGGCCCGCTAACCACCGGTTTTTTCACAGCGTTCACCGCGGCAGGTTTTGCCTTTGGTTTCTTCGCAGGTTTGGCCTCGGAAGAAGAATTCTCAATTAATTTAAACAACTCAATTAATTCATCGTCGGTTAAATCCCGCCATTCGCCCAGCGGCAGCCCTTTCATGCTGACATTCATGATGCGAGTACGCTCTAACTTCGTCACTTCATAGCCAAAATGTTCGCACATGCGGCGAATCTGACGGTTAAGCCCTTGCACCAGCGTAATGCGGAACACAAACGGGGCTTCTTTCTTCACTTTGCACTTTTTGGTTATCGTGCCCAGCATCGGCACGCCCGCGCCCATACCGCGAATAAATTCGTCGGTGACCGGTTTGTTGACCGTAACGATATATTCTTTTTCGTGGTCATTCCCGGCACGCAGGATCTTGTTTACCAGGTCACCGTGGTTGGTAAGAAAAATGAGCCCCTGAGAGTCTTTATCTAATCGCCCAATGGGGAAAACGCGTTTGCTGTGATTCACAAAATCAACGATGTTGTCTCTTTCACCGTCTTCAGTGGTGCTGACGATCCCCACAGGTTTGTTCAGCGCGATAAGCACCAGATCATCTTCGTCACGGGGTTCGATTAACTGACCGTTGACCTTCACCACATCTCCGGCAAATACCTGATCGCCAATCGCGGCGCGTTTGCCGTTGATAAAAACATTTCCCTGTTCGATGTAACGATCGGCATCACGACGGGAGCAGATACCGCTCTCGCTAATGTATTTGTTCAGACGTATAGATGAGTTGGTCAGCATGGTTCCTCCGTAAAACCTGGAATATACCCTACCTGAGAGTCGATGCGAACAAGAAGGAGAGACATTGTCGGATTATCTGGAGGCGTTTCGCAGAACGTTAAATGACGTTGCGGCCTACTTTCCAGATTCAAATCGTGCCTCTTGTTAAGTCGTCCATTGAACGAATATTTTCCCTTCTCGTTTTCCTACCTGAACAGCATCGCGGCCATTCAGAGCAAGGCACCTTCAATTTTGAAAGTGCCTGAGAGGTTAATACTCGTCGCGCTCGTCATCATCCGGCTGTTCAAGCACGCTATAGGCGACCGCGCAGAACAGAGAGTTCAGGCGCTTCATATCGCCAAGCAAACCGAGGTGAAGCGAGCTGGTTTCAATACTCTGGACGTTTTGCTGATGAAGGCGATCCACATGCGCGTGGGAGAAACGTCGATTCAGGATGCGGAACCGGTGTTTATTACGGCGTAAACGGCGGGCGCTGTTGACGTCGGCTGAGAAAAATACCGACAGGCTGAGCTTCAGATTACTGGTTAATTGCTGAAGCAGAATATCCAGCTCTTTGAGCCCATCTGGCGAGAATGCCCGCCGCGCGGCCAGCGATTTATCAGCGACTTCACTGCCCATACGCTCGAGAATATCAGCGGCCTGTTCGAGGTTAAGGGACATCTCAATGATTTCAGCCCAACGGCGCGATTCGACTTCCGCCAGTTCCTCTTTCTGCATCTGCGCCATATACAGTTTTATCGCGGTATAGAGCACATCCACATCATCGGCCAGCTTGCGCAGCTCTTTTTCCTGGCGCGGCTCGCCGTGCATGACTTTGCTCCAGGTCTCCAGCATTTGCTCCAGGACATCACCCATGCGTAACGTTTCACGCGCCGCATTGGACAGCCCAAGAGCCGGGGTATCAAGCGCGGTGACGTCCAGATGTTTTGGCTTCATACGAGCATCAATTTCCGGCGTTTCGCTGATCACGCGGCGGCAGAATCGTGCCATCGCCCCCGCAAATGGCACCATCGCCAGGCAGCGAATCAAGTTGTAGAAGACGTGGAAATAGATAACCAGCTCGGATTCCGGCTGCGAAAGTTTTTGCATCGCATCGGCCAGAAGATGGACGAACGGCAGCACAATCACCCCGCCCACCAGCTTAAACAGCAAACTGCCAAGTGCGACGCGGCGCGCAGCAGCGTTAGCCGTGCTGTTGTTGATCATGGCCAGTAGGCCTGAGCCGAGGTTGGCACCAATCACCAGACATAGGGCGACATCAAACGAGATGATTCCCGCAGACGTCAGCGTCGCCGTCAGCAATACGGCCGCCAGGCTTGAATAGCTGATGATGGCAAACATCGCCCCAATTAACGCATCAAGCATGATATCGCCGGTTAGCGAGGCGAAAATCACCTGTACGCCGGAGGCCTGCGTAATCGGCGTAACGGCGGCAACAATCAACTCTAGCGCCAGCAAAATAAGCCCAAGGCCGATGCCGACTCGCCCGAGTTGCCCGGCACGCGTTTGCTTGCGGCTCAGGAAGAAAATAACGCCGATAAAGATCAGAAGCGGTGAAAGCCAGGAAAGATCAAAGGTCAGGATTCGCGCCATCAGCGCAGTACCCACATCCGCCCCCAGCACAATTACCAGCGCGGGTGTGAGCGCCACAAGGTCTTGAGCAACAAAAGAGGTCACCAGCATGGTGGTGGCATTGCTGCTTTGCACCAGCGCGGTTACACCGATGCCCGCACAAAAGGCGAACGGTTTTTTTTCAACGCTGCGGCTGAGCACACTACGGAGATTGGCACCATAAACACGCATGATGCCGGTACGCACAATATGCGTACCCCATACCAGTAACGCCACCGCAGAAAGCAGATGCAATAAGGTAAGCACTCTTTCTCCTGGTTAGTTTGAGTGAAGAAATTCCTTCTCTTTCCAGTATATATGGATTAGCGGTAATAGGGTGCGAGGGAAGGTTTTGTCGGGTGGCGTTGATGCTTACCCGACTTACGGAATCGGTGTTGTTGGGTGGATAAGCGAAAGCGTCATCCACCCAATTAGAGGTTAATCCGCGTCGTAGCCCAAATTCGGTGCTAACCAGCGTTCAACGTCGGTAACCGCCATCCCTTTACGACGCGCATAATCTTCCACCTGGTCACGCTGAATCTGCGCCACAGCGTAGTATTTGCTGTCTGGGTGGCTGAAATACCAGCCGGAAACGGACGCCCCAGGCCACATCGCGTAGGATTCTGTGAGCTTCATACCGATCACATTTTCCACGTCCAGCAGTTCCCAGATAGTCGATTTTTCGGTGTGTTCCGGGCAGGCCGGGTAACCCGGTGCCGGGCGAATCCCCTGGTAGTTTTCACGAATAAGCTCTTCGTTACTGAGGTTTTCCGTTGGTGCATAACCCCAATAGACTTTGCGCACACGTTCGTGCAGGTATTCCGCAAAGGCTTCCGCCAGACGGTCGGAAATCGCTTTCACCATGATCTTGTTGTAATCATCGTGCTGTGCGTCGAAAGCCTCGGCTAACGTGTCTTCCTCTAAACCACCGGTTACCGCAAATGCGCCGAGGTAATCCGCTTTGCCGCTGTGTTTCGGCGCAACAAAATCGGCCAGACAGTAGTTAGCAAAACCGACTTTTTCCGTTTGCTGACGCAGATGATGCGCGACGGTCCGCACATGGGTACGAGATTCGTCGCGATAGATTTCGATATCGTCATCCACACGGTTTGCCGGGAAGATACCGACTACGCCACGCGGGGTGAGTAATTTTTCCGCATGCAGTTTATCGAGCATATCGTTGGCGTCTTTGAACAGACGCTGCGCTTCTTCGCCAACCACTTCATCTTCAAGAATGCGCGGATATTTCCCGGCCAGCGACCAGGTCATAAAGAACGGCGTCCAGTCGATGTAGTTACGCAGCGTTTCGATGCTGGCGGTGACTTCCTGCACACCTGGGCGATGTGGAACAGGCGGTGTATAGCTTGCCCAGTCAAATGCCAGGTCGTTTTCACGCGCGGCTTGCAATGTAACCGGGGGAGTACGCGGTTTTTTACGGCCATGCTGAGTACGTACAGTGACGTACTCTTTACGCGTGCGTTCGACAAATTCATCATGCTGGGTCGGAGAAAGCAGCGCCGCAACCACGCCTACGGTGCGCGAGGCGTTCTGCACATAAACCGTTGGGCCGCTGTAGTTCTGCTCGATTTTCACCGCCGTGTGCGCTTTGGATGTCGTTGCCCCGCCAATCAGCAGCGGCAGCGTAAAGCCCTGGCGCTCCATCTCTTTGGCGACGTTAACCATTTCATCGAGCGACGGGGTAATCAGGCCGGACAGGCCGATAATATCCGCCCCCACTTCACGTGCGGTTTTCAAAATCTTCTCGGTTGGCACCATTACGCCGAGGTCGATAATTTCATAGTTGTTACATTGCAGCACCACGCCAACGATGTTTTTCCCGATGTCGTGCACATCGCCTTTTACCGTGGCAAGCACGATTTTACCGTTGGTAGAGCCTTTTTCTTTGCTGGCTTCGATGTACGGTTCGAGGTATGCCACTGCCTGCTTCATTACGCGGGCGGATTTCACCACCTGCGGGAGGAACATTTTCCCTTCGCCAAACAGGTCGCCGACCACGTTCATACCATCCATCAGCGGCCCTTCGATCACTTCAATCGGGCGCGTCGCCTGCTGACGGGCTTCTTCGGTATCCAGCTCGATAAACTCGGTGATACCTTTTACCAACGAGTATTCAAGACGTTTTTTCACATCCCAGGTACGCCATTCCGCCTGCTGGGCATTTGCGCCATCATCGCTTTTGGAGCCACGATATTTTTCTGCCAGATCCAGCAAACGTTCAGTGCCATCATCGCGGCGGTTTAAGATGACGTCTTCGACGGCGTCACGCAGTTCATCCGATAAGTCATCATAAATCGCCAGTTGCCCGGCGTTGACGATACCCATATCCATGCCGTTACGAATCGCGTAATACAAGAACACGGCGTGAATCGCTTCGCGCACCGGGTCGTTACCACGGAACGAGAACGACACGTTCGACACACCACCAGAGATCATTGCATGGGGAAGTTCGCGCTTGATGTCTTCACACGCGCCGATAAAGTCCTGGGCATAGTTGTTGTGCTCTTCGATGCCGGTTGCGACGGCAAAGATATTCGGGTCAAAAATAATGTCTTCCGGCGGGAAGCCGACTTCCTCGGTCAGAATTTTGTAGGCACGGCGGCAAATTTCGATTTTGCGTTCGCGCGTATCCGCCTGCCCAACCTCGTCAAAGGCCATAACGACCATCGCGGCACCGTAGCGGCGCACCAGTTTTGCGTGGTGGATAAACGGCTCAATCCCCTCTTTCATGGAGATGGAGTTAACGATGCCCTTGCCCTGTATGCATTTCAGCCCTTTTTCGATGACGTCCCATTTTGAGGAGTCAATCATGATTGGCACGCGGGCAATGTCCGGCTCACCCGCAATCAGGTTGAGGAAACGCACCATCGCCGCTTCGGCGTCGAGCATCCCTTCATCCATGTTGATGTCGATGATCTGCGCGCCGCTTTCCACCTGCTGAAGTGCCACTTCCAGCGCTTCGTTATATTTATCTTCTTTGATCAGGCGCTTAAATTTGGCGGAACCGGTAACGTTGGTACGTTCCCCGACGTTCACGAACAGGCTGTCGGCACCGATGTTCAGCGGCTCGAGGCCAGCCAGGCGGCATGCAACAGGCAGTTCCGGCACTTGACGAGGTGCAACGCCTTCAACAGCTTTGCTCATTGCCGCGATGTGCGCAGGCGTGGTACCGCAGCAGCCACCGATGATATTCAGGAAACCGGCCTGTGCCCATTCGCCAATCTGGCGCGCCATTTCATCTGCATCAAGGTCGTATTCACCGAAGGCATTTGGCAGCCCGGCATTCGGGTGCGCGGTGACATAACAATCGGCGATGCGTGAAAGTTCTGCCACGTACTGACGCAGCTCATCTGGCCCCAACGCACAGTTCAGCCCGAAGGTGAGTGCATCCGCATGACGTAATGAGTTGTAGAACGCTTCAGTCGTTTGACCAGAAAGGGTACGACCGGAAGCATCGGTGATGGTGCCGGAAATCATGATCGGCAGCTCAACGCCGAGCGCTTCAAATTCGGTTTTAACGGCGAAAATAGCCGCTTTAGCATTCAGGGTATCGAACACCGTCTCAATCATGATGAGATCGGACCCACCCTCCACCAGCGCACGGGTGGATTCGCGGTAGGCTTCCACCAGTTGATCGAAAGTGACGTTACGGAACGCAGGATCGTTTACGTCTGGAGAGATAGAGGCCGTGCGGTTGGTTGGGCCGAGCACACCCGCCACGTAACGTGGTTTTTCCGGCGTGCGAGCAGTCCATTCATCGGCACAAGCGCGGGCAAGTTTTGCGGCTTCGTAGTTAATTTCTGCCGACAGGGATTCCATTTGGTAATCCGCCATCGCGATAGTGGTTGAGTTGAAGGTATTGGTTTCGACGATGTCGGCCCCGGCTTCAAAGTAGGCGTAGTGAATAGCGGCAATAATTTCCGGTTTGCTCAGTACCAGCAGATCGTTGTTCCCTTTCAGGTCACACGGCCAGTCCGCAAAGCGCTCACCCCGGAAATCGCTCTCATCAAGACGGTAGCTCTGGATCATGGTTCCCATACCGCCATCCAGCACCAAAATGCGTTCTTTCAACTGCTGATGCAGTTTTTCTAATTTATTGCTCACTCTCGCTCCCACCTGTTTACCCAAGCCTGTCAGACCACTGAGCCATACTGTCATAACTTGTAATAGTCGCAAAGCAATGGAACATGAGACATGTTCACCTGACTGATCCGATGAGTCCGATGCCGGTTGCATTATCGCCAAATAAAACGAAAATGATTTCCACGATACGAAAACAGGAGTCAGTTATGGTCGCTGCCGTTCCCGCCAAACGTGGAAAAAAACCACGCGCTGCCACAGTTGCCGCGCCTCAGCCTACCGGACAGGTTCAGTCACTGACACGCGGCCTGAAACTGCTTGAATGGATTGCGGAATCGCATGGTAGCGTTGCGCTCACAGAGCTTGCGCAGCAGGCCGGCTTACCTAACTCCACAACACATCGTCTGCTCACTACCATGCAGCAACTGGGTTTTGTACGCCAGATTGGCGATCTTGGGCACTGGACGATTGGCGCACACGCTTTTGTAGTCGGCAGTAGTTTCCTGCAAAGCCGTAATCTGCTGGCGATTGTCCACCCGATGCTGCGCAAGCTGATGGAAGATTCGGGTGAAACAGTGAATCTGGCGGTGCTCGACCATAGCGATCATCAGGCGATTATTATCGACCAGGTGCAATGCGCTCAGTTAATGCGCATGTCAGCGCCGATTGGTGGCAAATTGCCGATGCATGCATCCGGTGCAGGGAAAGTCTTTCTCGCCAATCTAAGCGACGATCAGGTGGCAACGCTGCTGCATCGCAAAGGGTTGCACAGCTATACGCCTGCAACGCTGACTTCCCCGCTGCATCTGAAAGAAGATTTAGCGCAAACCCGCAAACGGGGTTATTCGTTTGATGATGAAGAACATGCGTTGGGCTTACGTTGTGTGGCGGCGTGTATTTATGACGAACATCATGAAGCGTTTGCTGCGATTTCAATTTCCGGCCCGATTTCACGCATTACTGACGACCGCGTAACAGAGTTGGGCGCGTTAGTGATTAAAGCGGCGAAAGAGATTACCCAGGCATACGGCGGCGGGCGCTAACCCGCCTGCTTTAACTCGCCAAAACGAGTGATAAATCGCTGTCGCTTGCGATAGGCAAAAACATCTTCCACATGCCCATTGCGGATTCGCTCTTGTAACGCTCGCCAGTAATCGGCACGAAACAGGTCGCTGTGCATTTCATCAAAAATCTGGCGAATACGTAGATCGGCGCATAAATAGTGACGGAATTCTTCCGGGAATACGTCGCCCGGCGCCACGCTATACCACGGTTCAGCAGAGAGTTCGTCTTCCGGATAACGCGATGGCGGGACGTTCCGAAAATTCACTTCAGTCATATAGCAAATTTCGTCGTAATCGTAGAAAACAACACGCCCGTGACGGGTGACGCCAAAGTTTTTAAACAGCATGTCACCCGGGAAAATATTGGCGGCGGCAAGCTGGCGAATGGCATTGCCATATTCCTCTACCGCGTCGCGCAGTTGCTGACCTTCGGCCTGCTCCAGCCATAAGTTAAGCGGCACCATACGCCGTTCAATATACAAATGGCTAATGACGATTCGGTCCCCGAGATCCGTCATTTTTTCTGGCGCTTCCTGCCACAATAATTCCAATAATGGCTGGCTAATTTGGTGTTTAGACAGCACAAAGTTTTCGAACTCCTGAGTATCGGCCATTCGCCCGACGCGATCGTGTTCTTTAACCAGTTGATAGCAAGCCCGCACACGTTCGGCTGTCACCTCTTTTTGCGGCGCAAACTTGTCTTTAATTACCTTGAATACCCGATCGAAACCGGGAAGCGTAAACACCAGCATCACCATGCCGCGGATGCCAGGGGCTTCAATGAATTGCTCATCAGTTTTGGAAATGTAAGTCAGATATTCCCGGTAACTTTCTGTTTTGCCGTGTTTCTGGCAGCCAATCGCCATATACAGTTCGGCGGTTGTTTTACCGGGCAGCAGCTCACGCAACCATTCAACCAGAGCGGCAGGAAGCGGGGCATAAACCATGAAATATGAACGTGCGAAGCCGAAAACTATGCTCGCCTCGGCGGTGCTGGTTAAGCACGTATCAACGACTAATTGCCCGTCGTCAGTGCGATGAATCGGCAGCAAAAAGGGAACTTTGCCGCTCGGAAAAATCAGTTTTCCTGCCAGCCAGGCGGCCTTATTACGATAAAAAAGTTCGTTGGCGACCTCAAGCTGGGCGTGCTCCAGAGCCTCGACACCAAAGGTTTCGGCCAGATGTGCAACAATATACCCGGCATCGCGCCCCACATCCTGCCACGGTAAACGCAAAGGCAAATCCCTTAGCAGAGAGCGCAGCAGCGGTTGCCAGCCTAAAGCAGGAGAATAGGTTTTAGATAGCGGACGAGAAATGGTGCGAAAGCGTTGCTCTTCTTGAGAACTGAAAATAAAAAGCCGCTCGGGAGATAACGAGCGGTGATCGAAGAGCCGACAATAGACGGAATTGAAAAAGCTTTCGGCGATTTCAAACCGAGGGTAATCCGGTAATAGCTGCGTGTACTGCGCTTTAACTCGCAATAAAAACTCATCGTCCGTATTGTTGCCACCCGTAATACAACGCAGTTGCTCCACCACTAAACCTACATGATGATCATAGAGATGGATGCGGCTTTTCATCGCCTGCTGAACCGCATGCCAGTCAGCTTGCTCGAAACGCTGCTGCGCTCCGGCAGTTATCTCAAGAAAGCGGCCATACTGCGCGTCAAAACCTTGCAGGATGGTGTGAGCGATTAATAGTTCCAGCCTGCGTGTCATGGGTTTCTCCGTAAAGGGCTTACGCCCTCACCCTGGCCCCCTCCTTCATGGAGCGGGCACTGATCGAGTACGTTTTTAGAATTGCTCTTCTTCCGTTGACCCAGTCAATGCGGTAACAGACGAAGCGCCGCCCTGAATAATCGTCGTCACACGGTCGAAATAGCCGGTTCCCACTTCCTGCTGATGGGATACGAAGGTGTAACCTTCGGGCGCTGCGGCAAATTCTGGCTGCTGCACTTTTTCAACGTAATGTCGCATCCCTTCTCCCTGCGCATAGGCGTGCGCCAGATCGAACATGTTGAACCACATGCTGTGAATGCCCGCCAGCGTAATAAACTGATATTTGTAACCCATTGCTGACAGCGCCTCCTGGAACGAAGCAATGGTTTTGTCGTCGAGGTTTTTCTTCCAGTTAAAGGACGGCGAGCAGTTATAAGCCAGCAGTTTTCCTGGGAAACGGGCGTGAATGGCGTCAGCAAAGCGACGCGCCTGCTCGAGATCTGGCTTCGAGGTTTCACACCACACCAAATCGGCGTAAGGGGCGTAAGCAAGGCCACGGCTGATAGCCTGTTCAATGCCTGCACGGGTGCGGTAGAAACCTTCTTGCGTACGTTCGCCCGTAATAAACTCGCGGTCATACTCATCACAATCTGAAGTGATTAAATCGGCGGCATCGGCATCGGTACGGGCAATCAACAATGTTGGAACGCCCATCACATCTGCGGCAAGACGTGCCGCGACCAATTTCTGAATCGCTTCCTGAGTAGGAACCAGCACTTTGCCGCCCATATGGCCGCACTTCTTGACTGATGCGAGCTGATCTTCAAAGTGCACCGCTGCCGCACCAGCCTGGATCATCGACTTCATCAGCTCAAAGGCATTTAATACGCCGCCAAAACCGGCTTCGGCATCTGCCACGATCGGCAGGTAGTAATCGACATAGCGCGGATCGCCCTCCTCAATGTTCGACGCCCACTGGATCTGATCGGCGCGACGGAAAGTGTTGTTGATCCGATCAACCACCGCGGGTACAGAGTTTGCTGGATAGAGCGACTGATCCGGGTACATGCTGGAAGCCAGGTTAGCATCCGCCGCCACCTGCCAACCTGAAAGATAAATGGCCTCGATACCCGCTTTTGCCTGTTGCAACGCCTGCCCACCGGTTAACGCACCGAGACTATTGATATAACCTTTTTTCGATTCACCATGCAGCAGGCGCCACATTCTCGCCGCGCCGTTTTGCGCCAGCGTACACTCCGGGTTTACCGAACCGCGCAGTTTAACCACTTCTTCTGCGCTATACGGGCGCTTGATGCCTTCCCAGCGTGGTTGCGTCCAGTCTTGCTGTAATTGTTCGATTTGTTGGTTGCGTGAGGTTTTAGTCATGGCAGATGCTCCTTTATTTTTATTTAAGTAGGGTTTAAGCGAGCAGGCGGTAGCCCGGCAGCGTAAGGAAGTCGATTAACGTATCAGAGGTGGTGATTTGCTCCATCAGGCGGGCCGCTTCATCAAAGCGCCCCTGGCTGAAACGCTTGTCACCTAACTCTTCCTGAATAATGAACATCTCTTCGGCCAGCATCTGGCGGAACAATGCTTTGGTGACCGTTTCGCCGTTACTCAACGTTTTTTCATGATGAATCCACTGCCAGATTGAAGTTCGCGAGATTTCCGCAGTGGCAGCATCTTCCATTAGCCCATAAATCGGCACGCAACCATTGCCTGAGATCCAGGCTTCGATGTACTGCACCGCAACGCGGATATTGGCGCGCATACCCGCTTCTGTTCGCTCGCCTGGACACGCTTCCAGCAACTGTTTTGCAGTAATCGGAGCATCTTCTGTACGCAAAACATGAAGCTGGTTTTTATCGTTACCTAATGCTTTGGTAAAGACTTCCATTACTGTGTCAGCAAGGCCTGGATGCGCAATCCATGTGCCATCGTGACCGTTGGTGGCTTCCATTTGTTTATCTGCTTTGACTTTGTTTAACACCCAGTCATTGCGTTGACTGTCTTTACTGGGGATAAATGCCGCCATGCCGCCCATGGCAAAAGCCCCGCGACGGTGACAAGTTTTAATTAGCAGGCGTGAATAAGCGTTCAGGAAAGGCATATCCATCGTAACGGACTGTCTGTCGGGCAAAACGCGATCTGGATGATTCTTGAGGGTTTTGATGTAGCTAAAAATATAGTCCCAGCGGCCACAGTTCAGCCCAACGATGTGATCGCGTAGTGCATGCAGGATCTCGTCCATCTGGAATACGGCTGGTAGCGTTTCAATCAGCAACGTCGCTTTAATGGTGCCACGTGGCAGGGAAAAATGATCTTCGGTAAAGCTGAAGACTTCGCTCCACCAGGCCGCTTCCTGCCAGGATTGCGTTTTTGGCAGATAGAAATAGGGGCCGCTGCCTTTTGCCAGCAGAGTATCGACGTTGTGGAAGAAATAGAGCGCGAAATCAAATAGACTGCCAGGGATCGGCTCATCGCGCCAGGTAACGTGTTTTTCCGGCAAGTGCAGACCACGAACACGACAAACCAGCACCGCAGGGTCGGGCTTCAACTGGTAAATTTTTCCCGCTTCGTTAGTCCAACTGATGGTGCCATTGATAGCATCACGCAGGTTGATCTGCCCGTCGATAACTTTACTCCAGCTCGGGGCCAGAGAATCTTCGAAATCAGCCATGAATACTTTGACGTTAGCATTCAGCGCGTTGATCACCATCTTACGTTCAACCGGCCCGGTGATCTCAACGCATCGGTCCAGTAAATCGGCAGGTATTCCGCGAATTGCCCACTCAGATTCACGAATGGAACTGGTTTCCGAAATAAAGTCTGGAAGTGTGCCCGCGTCAATTTCTGCCTGCTGGGCAGTGCGTGCTGCCAGCAATTTATTACGTTGTGGCGTAAAACGCGTCACAAGCTCACTCAGAAATTCAACTGCATCAGGCGTCAGGATCTGTCTCTCTTGTTCGCCGAACGGTTGGCTAAAGGCCAACTCTGCGCTAACTGTCTGTTGTGTCATTGGATTTATCCCCATGTCTCATCCTGTCTCGAGCAAATAGATCTGGTACGTCCAGTGTCTGGTTTTCGCTCAACAGAATTAAGACTACTGCATGATTTTTTAAAATCAAAAACAATTTCCATTTTTGTTTTTAAAATCATTCATCTTTTTGATATTACTAGAGTTAAATTTTTATTACGAAGGGAATGTGTTTTTAGAAAAGAAAAAAGGCACCTTGAGGTGCCTTGATCGTATAGCTGGCGGGATGCTGAAACGCTTAGTCGAGAGTGGGATTCATATGACGCAGATCGAATGGGGTGATCTGGTAAACGTAGTAGTTCAGCCAGTTGGTGAATAGCAAATTCCCATGGCTACGCCATGTCGCATGCGGTTTCTTCTGCGGATCGTTATTCGGGAAATAATTATATGGGACATCAGGATTGAGGCCGGCTTCCACATCTCGGAAAAACTCGCCAGAAAGCGTGTGCGCATCATACTCCGGATGCCCGGTAACAAAGGCAATACGCTTATCTTTGCTGCCGAAAAGGTAGGCATCCCCTTCTTCTGACTCGGCCAGAACTTCCAGATCGGTGTAGTCACGAATCAAAGAGGCCGGGAAATCTGCATAACGAGAGTGAGGAGCGAGGAAGGTGTCATCAAAACCGCGTGTCAGCAGAGCATGCGGGTAAGTGAGTTTATGCTCATAGACTCCAGATAGCTTCTCTTTACGCGTTTGTTTAGGGATACCGTAGAGAATATTCAGCGCAGCCTGTACAGCCCAACAGACAAAGAGCGTAGAGGTGACGTGATCTTTCGCCCAATGGATAACTTGTTCGATCTGCGGCCAGTAAGCCACGTCGTTAAATTCCACCAGGCCCAATGGAGCACCCGTCACGATCAACCCATCAAAATTTTCATCCTGAATATCGTCGAAATTGCAGTAGAAGTTATTGAGGTGCTCAGTGGGTGTATTGCGGGATTCACGTGAATCAATGCGCAATAATTGAACGTCAACCTGTAGAGGAGAGTTAGAAAGCAGACGTAAAAACTGGTTTTCCGTCTCGATCTTTTTCGGCATCAGATTAAGTATGAGCACCTTTAGCGGACGGATCTCCTGATTGCTTGCGCGCGATGAGGTCATAACAAAGACATTCTCATCCCGTAGGAAATTGACGGCTGGTAACTCATCCTGCACCCGAATTGGCATAACCTTATATCCTCACAGCATACGTTTAAACGTTTAGACATCCAGATAGCTGAAGATAACTCGCCGCTTGTCAAATGTCGAGTAATCATAAGATAGTTGAAAATGTTTCACTTAAAAACGGTTTTTAGCTGTAGTGGATTACTCTAGAGATAGGCGGTATTTACAGAGGATTATCATGAGGGTAGGAAGTGAATTTCCATAAACCGCAGACGGCAAAAAGCCCTGCACGTCAGTGCAGGGCTTCTTACTTGATTGGAGCCTGGCAGTTCCCTACTCTCGCATGGGGAGACCCCACACTACCATCGGCGCTACGGCGTTTCACTTCTGAGTTCGGCATGGGGTCAGGTGGGACCACCGCGCTAGTGCCGCCAGGCATATTCTGTTTCATTAACCGTCACCTCCCGGGTGACCGTTAACCTAAATCCGGAATTCAGCTGAAAATTAAAATCAAATCTCTCTCACCAAAACACCTTCGGTGTTGTAAGGTTAAGCCTCACGGATCATTAGTACTGGTTAGCTCAACGTATCGCTACGCTTACACACCCAGCCTATCAACGTCGTCGTCTTCAACGTTCCTTCAGGAGCCTTAAAGGCTCAGGGAGAACTCATCTCGGGGCAAGTTTCGCGCTTAGATGCTTTCAGCGCTTATCTTTTCCGCATTTAGCTACCGGGCAATGCCATTGGCATGACAACCCGAACACCAGTGATGCGTCCACTCCGGTCCTCTCGTACTAGGAGCAGCCCCCCTCAATTCTCCAGCGCCCACGGCAGATAGGGACCGAACTGTCTCACGACGTTCTAAACCCAGCTCGCGTACCACTTTAAATGGCGAACAGCCATACCCTTGGGACCTACTTCAGCCCCAGGATGTGATGAGCCGACATCGAGGTGCCAAACACCGCCGTCGATATGAACTCTTGGGCGGTATCAGCCTGTTATCCCCGGAGTACCTTTTATCCGTTGAGCGATGGCCCTTCCATTCAGAACCACCGGATCACTAAGACCTGCTTTCGCACCTGCTCGAGCCGTCACTCTCGCAGTCAAGCTAGCTTATGCCTTTGCACTAACCTCACGATGTCCGACCGTGATTAGCTAACCTTCGTGCTCCTCCGTTACGCTTTAGGAGGAGACCGCCCCAGTCAAACTACCCACCAGACACTGTCCGCAACCCGGATCACGGGTCTACGTTAGAACACCAGCCATTAAAGGGTGGTATTTCAAGGTTGGCTCCACAAGAACTGGCGTCCTCGCTTCAAAGCCTCCCACCTATCCTACACATCAAGGACCAGTGTTCAGTGTCAAGCTATAGTAAAGGTTCACGGGGTCTTTCCGTCTTGCCGCGGGTACACTGCATCTTCACAGCGATTTCAATTTCACTGAGTCTCGGGTGGAGACAGCCTGGCCATCATTACGCCATTCGTGCAGGTCGGAACTTACCCGACAAGGAATTTCGCTACCTTAGGACCGTTATAGTTACGGCCGCCGTTTACCGGGGCTTCGATCAAGAGCTTCAGCTTGCGCTTAACCCCATCAATTAACCTTCCGGCACCGGGCAGGCGTCACACCGTATACGTCCACTTTCGTGTTTGCACAGTGCTGTGTTTTTAATAAACAGTTGCAGCCAGCTGGTATCTTCGACTGCCTTCAGCTCCACCCGCGAGGGGTTTCACTTACCGACAGCGTGCCTTCTCCCGAAGTTACGGCACCATTTTGCCTAGTTCCTTCACCCGAGTTCTCTCAAGCGCCTTGGTATTCTCTACCTGACCACCTGTGTCGGTTTGGGGTACGATTTGATGTTACCTGATGCTTAGAGGCTTTTCCTGGAAGCAGGGCATTTGTCACTTCAGCACCGTAGTGCCTCGTCGTCACACCTCAGCGTTATACAGAAGTCCGGATTTACCTAAACTTCCCGCCTACATGCTTAAACCGGGACAACCGTCGCCCGGCCAACATAGCCTTCTCCGTCCCCCCTTCGCAGTAACACCGAGTACAGGAATATTAACCTGTTTCCCATCGACTACGCCTTTCGGCCTCGCCTTAGGGGTCGACTCACCCTGCCCCGATTAACGTTGGACAGGAACCCTTGGTCTTCCGGCGAGCGGGCTTTTCACCCGCTTTATCGTTACTTATGTCAGCATTCGCACTTCTGATACCTCCAGCAGCCCTCACAGGCCACCTTCGACGGCTTACAGAACGCTCCCCTACCCAACAACACCTAAGTGTCGCTGCCGCAGCTTCGGTGCATGGTTTAGCCCCGTTACATCTTCCGCGCAGGCCGACTCGACCAGTGAGCTATTACGCTTTCTTTAAATGATGGCTGCTTCTAAGCCAACATCCTGGCTGTCTGTGCCTTCCCACATCGTTTCCCACTTAACCATGACTTTGGGACCTTAGCTGGCGGTCTGGGTTGTTTCCCTCTTCACGACGGACGTTAGCACCCGCCGTGTGTCTCCCGTGATAACATTCTTCGGTATTCGTAGTTTGCATCGGGTTGGTAAGCCGGGATGGCCCCCTAGCCGAAACAGTGCTCTACCCCCGAAGATGAGTTCACGAGGCGCTACCTAAATAGCTTTCGGGGAGAACCAGCTATCTCCCGGTTTGATTGGCCTTTCACCCCCAGCCACAAGTCATCCGCTAATTTTTCAACATTAGTCGGTTCGGTCCTCCAGTTAGTGTTACCCAACCTTCAACCTGCCCATGGCTAGATCACCGGGTTTCGGGTCTATACCCTGCAACTTAACGCCCAGTTAAGACTCGGTTTCCCTGCGGCTCCCCTATACGGTTAACCTTGCTACAGAATATAAGTCGCTGACCCATTATACAAAAGGTACGCAGTCACCCCATAAAGAGGCTCCCACTGCTTGTACGTACACGGTTTCAGGTTCTGTTTCACTCCCCTCGCCGGGGTTCTTTTCGCCTTTCCCTCACGGTACTGGTTCACTATCGGTCAGTCAGGAGTATTTAGCCTTGGAGGATGGTCCCCCCATATTCAGACAGGATACCACGTGTCCCGCCCTACTCTTCGAGTTCACAGAAGGTGTATTTTTGTGTACGGGAGTATCACCCTGTACCCTGCGACTTTCCAGACGCTTCCACTAATACACAAACTGATTCAGACTCTGGGCTGCTCCCCGTTCGCTCGCCGCTACTGGGGGAATCTCGGTTGATTTCTTTTCCTCGGGGTACTTAGATGTTTCAGTTCCCCCGGTTCGCTTCGTTAAGCTATGTATTCACTTAACGATAGTGCAACGGATTGCACTGGGTTTCCCCATTCGGAAATCGTCGGTTATAACGGTTCATATCACCTTACCGACGCTTATCGCAGATTAGCACGTCCTTCATCGCCTCTGACTGCCAGGGCATCCACCGTGTACGCTTAGTCGCTTAACCTCACAACCCGAAGGTGTCTCGTGAGACACAATCGGTGTCGTGAAAATTTGAGAGACTCGAACACACCTCACTTCCTTTCTTATTACGGAGAAAGGAAACAGTGTGTCGTTTCAATTTTCAGCTTGTTCCGGATTTTTAAAGAGCAAATATCTCAAACGTGACTGCTAAGTCAGTTTTGAGATATTGAGGTCGGCGACTTTCACTCACAAACCAGCAAGTGGCGTCCCCTAGGGGATTCGAACCCCTGTTACCGCCGTGAAAGGGCGGTGTCCTGGGCCTCTAGACGAAGGGGACACTGAAGTCTCACTCGCAAGACGCCTTGCTTCTTTACATCTATCAGACAATCTGTGTGAGCACTACGCAAGTTCGTATCTTTCAGGTAAGGAGGTGATCCAACCGCAGGTTCCCCTACGGTTACCTTGTTACGACTTCACCCCAGTCATGAATCACAAAGTGGTAAGCGCCCTCCCGAAGGTTAAGCTACCTACTTCTTTTGCAACCCACTCCCATGGTGTGACGGGCGGTGTGTACAAGGCCCGGGAACGTATTCACCGTAGCATTCTGATCTACGATTACTAGCGATTCCGACTTCACGGAGTCGAGTTGCAGACTCCGATCCGGACTACGACGCACTTTATGAGGTCCGCTTGCTCTCGCGAGGTCGCTTCTCTTTGTATGCGCCATTGTAGCACGTGTGTAGCCCTACTCGTAAGGGCCATGATGACTTGACGTCATCCCCACCTTCCTCCAGTTTATCACTGGCAGTCTCCTTTGAGTTCCCGGCCGGACCGCTGGCAACAAAGGATAAGGGTTGCGCTCGTTGCGGGACTTAACCCAACATTTCACAACACGAGCTGACGACAGCCATGCAGCACCTGTCTCACAGTTCCCGAAGGCACTAAGGCATCTCTGCCGAATTCTGTGGATGTCAAGAGTAGGTAAGGTTCTTCGCGTTGCATCGAATTAAACCACATGCTCCACCGCTTGTGCGGGCCCCCGTCAATTCATTTGAGTTTTAACCTTGCGGCCGTACTCCCCAGGCGGTCGACTTAACGCGTTAGCTCCGGAAGCCACTCCTCAAGGGAACAACCTCCAAGTCGACATCGTTTACGGCGTGGACTACCAGGGTATCTAATCCTGTTTGCTCCCCACGCTTTCGCACCTGAGCGTCAGTCTTTGTCCAGGGGGCCGCCTTCGCCACCGGTATTCCTCCAGATCTCTACGCATTTCACCGCTACACCTGGAATTCTACCCCCCTCTACAAGACTCAAGCTTGCCAGTTTCAAATGCAGTTCCCAGGTTGAGCCCGGGGATTTCACATCTGACTTAACAAACCGCCTGCGTGCGCTTTACGCCCAGTAATTCCGATTAACGCTTGCACCCTCCGTATTACCGCGGCTGCTGGCACGGAGTTAGCCGGTGCTTCTTCTGCGAGTAACGTCAATCACTGCGGTTATTAACCACAATGCCTTCCTCCTCGCTGAAAGTACTTTACAACCCGAAGGCCTTCTTCATACACGCGGCATGGCTGCATCAGGCTTGCGCCCATTGTGCAATATTCCCCACTGCTGCCTCCCGTAGGAGTCTGGACCGTGTCTCAGTTCCAGTGTGGCTGGTCATCCTCTCAGACCAGCTAGGGATCGTCGCCTAGGTGAGCCATTACCTCACCTACTAGCTAATCCCATCTGGGCACATCTGATGGCAAGAGGCCCGAAGGTCCCCCTCTTTGGTCCGAAGACGTTATGCGGTATTAGCTACCGTTTCCAGTAGTTATCCCCCTCCATCAGGCAGTTTCCCAGACATTACTCACCCGTCCGCCGCTCGCCGGCAAAGTAGCAAGCTACTTCCCGCTGCCGCTCGACTTGCATGTGTTAGGCCTGCCGCCAGCGTTCAATCTGAGCCATGATCAAACTCTTCAATTAAAAGCTTGATTTGCTTACAATGAGTAAGCGGTGCTCAAAAATTAACTTTCGTAATAATTCAACTAAATGAATTACTGCTTGGTCACTCTTCAAGACTTGATATTTTTTTGATACCCGGAGGTATCTGAGATATCAATCCTGCGAGTGCCCACACAGATTGTCTGATAAATTGTTAAAGAGCAGTGAGTTACGCGCTTTCGCTTGCTAACTCGAGGTGGCGTATATTACGCTTTCCTCTTTCAGAGTCAACCCTTAATTTCAGGATATTTGACTCTCATCGCCGCCGTTACTCTGTGATGTTGTTCACATGTTCCGTGTCGATGGAGGCGCATTATAGGGAGTTCTGCCGGGGCCGCAACCCTAAATTTGCACGAATCTGACTGACTGCTGCATTCCACAGCAAAACCCCGCCTTATACGCAGTTGCGCACACAGTTATCCACAATCGTGATGAAGCCCCAAATTTTGCGAGCGTGACGCAAACGTTTTCGCTACAATGCACCCGCAATAAATTGACGCCCCGTTTTGGGGCGTTAGCTGAGTTTTAGGGAAAATAACTAAAATTCAGCTAACGCTCTTCTATATGCGAACCAAAGCTAAGGGATCAAACCATGCAACAACGTCGTCCTGTACGCCGCGCTCTGCTCAGTGTTTCTGACAAAGCCGGTATCGTCGAATTCGCCCAGGCACTCTCCCAACGTGGTGTAGAGCTGCTTTCTACAGGCGGAACCGCTCGTCTGTTGGCTGAAGCTGGCCTGCCGGTAACCGAAGTCTCTGACTACACCGGTTTCCCGGAGATGATGGATGGACGCGTCAAAACTCTGCATCCAAAAGTTCACGGCGGCATTCTGGGCCGTCGCGGCCAGGACGATGCCATCATGGCAGAACACGCCATCTCCCCTATTGATATGGTTGTCGTCAACCTTTACCCATTTGCCCAAACCGTTGCACGCGAAGGCTGCTCTCTGGAAGATGCGGTAGAGAATATTGATATTGGCGGTCCAACAATGGTTCGCTCCGCAGCGAAGAATCATAAAGACGTGGCCATCGTGGTTAAGAGCAGTGACTACGAAGCGATTATCAACGAGCTGGATAGCAACGAAGGTTCCCTCACGTTAGAAACCCGTTTCGATCTCGCTATTAAAGCTTTCGAGCACACCGCCGCTTACGACAGCATGATCGCCAACTACTTCGGCAGCCTGGTTCCGGCTTATCATGGCGAAAGTAAAGATCCTTCTGGCCGCTTCCCTCGCACGCTGAACCTGAACTTCATTAAGAAACAGGATATGCGTTATGGCGAAAACAGCCACCAACAAGCGGCCTTCTATATAGAAGAAGAAATTAAGGAAGCATCCGTTGCCACCGCAACGCAAGTTCAGGGTAAAGCGCTTTCTTATAACAACATTGCGGATACCGACGCCGCGCTGGAATGCGTGAAAGAGTTCAGCGAGCCAGCTTGCGTTATCGTGAAGCACGCCAATCCTTGCGGTGTGGCAGTCAGTGATTCCTTATTAGATGCCTACGACCGCGCTTATAAAACCGACCCAACCTCTGCATTCGGCGGCATCATCGCTTTCAACCGCGAACTGGATGCCGAAACCGCGCAGGCGATTATCTCTCGCCAGTTTGTCGAAGTTATTATTGCCCCTTCGGCTAGCGAAGAAGCATTGAAGATCACCGCAGCAAAACAAAACGTCCGTGTTCTGATTTGCGGCCAGTGGCAGCAGCGCGTTTCAGGTCTGGACTTCAAACGTGTGAACGGTGGGCTGTTAGTACAAGATCGCGATCTGGGCATGGTCACAGCCGCCGATCTTCGCGTTGTTAGCAAACGCCAGCCTTCCGAGCAGGAACTGCGTGACGCCCTGTTCTGCTGGAAAGTGGCAAAGTTTGTTAAATCCAACGCGATTGTCTACGCGCGCGATAATATGACCATCGGCATAGGTGCCGGTCAGATGAGCCGCGTTTACTCCGCTAAAATTGCCGGTATCAAAGCAGGCGATGAAGGGTTGGAAGTGAAAGGTTCCGCCATGGCGTCCGATGCTTTCTTCCCATTCCGCGATGGTATTGATGCAGCAGCAGCAGTTGGCGTGAGTTGTGTTATCCAACCGGGTGGTTCGATCCGTGACGAAGAAGTGATCGCCGCAGCCGATGAGCACGGGATCGCGATGATCTTCACCGACATGCGCCACTTCCGCCATTAATCCGGAGCACCTGTATATGAAAGTATTAGTGATTGGTAATGGCGGGCGCGAACATGCGCTTGCCTGGAAAGCGTCGCAGTCGCCGTTAGTCCGTACTGTATTTGTTGCGCCGGGTAACGCGGGGACCGCTCTTGAACCCGCTTTACAGAATGTAGCAATTAACCCTACGGATATTCCTGCCCTACTCAGCTTTGCGCAAAATGAAAAAATCGATCTGACGATTGTTGGCCCGGAAGCACCGCTGGTGATTGGCGTTGTAGATGCGTTTCGCGCCGCTGGCCTGAAAATCTTTGGACCAACTCAGGGGGCTGCCCAGTTGGAAGGTTCCAAAGCTTTCACCAAAGATTTCCTGGCTCGCCATAAAATCCCAACGGCTGAATACCAGAACTTCACCGAAGTAGAGCCTGCACTGGCATACGTCCGTGAAAAAGGCGCGCCGATTGTGATTAAGGCCGACGGCCTGGCCGCCGGTAAAGGTGTGATTGTCGCGATGTCGCTTGAAGAAGCGGAAGCCGCTGTTAACGATATGCTGGCGGGCAACGCATTCGGCGATGCCGGGCACCGCATCGTAGTGGAAGAGTTCCTCGACGGCGAAGAAGCCAGCTTCATCGTGATGGTCGACGGCGAGAACGTTCTGCCGATGGCTACCAGCCAGGATCACAAACGCGTCGGCGATGGCGACAGCGGCCCGAATACCGGCGGTATGGGTGCTTACTCTCCTGCCCCGGTTGTCACAGATGAAGTCCACCAGCGCGCGATGGATTTAGTTATCTGGCCAACCGTGCGCGGTATGGCGGCGGAAGGGAATATCTATACTGGTTTCCTGTATGCCGGCCTGATGATCGACAAGCAAGGCAACCCGAAGGTTATCGAGTTTAACTGCCGCTTTGGCGACCCGGAAACTCAGCCGATTATGCTGCGCCTACAATCCGATCTGGTCGAGCTGTGTCTCGCCGCCTGTGACGGTAAACTCAACAAGACTACGTCGAAGTGGGACGAGCGTCCTTCGTTAGGCGTCGTTATGGCTGCGGGCGGGTATCCTGCGGATTACCGTAATGGCGATGTGATTCACGGCCTGCCGCTGGAAGAAGTTGCCGACGGCAAAGTGTTCCACGCCGGAACGAAACTGCGTGAAGACGATATGGTCGTGACGAATGGTGGACGCGTTCTGTGTGTTACCGCCCTGGGCGATACCGTCGCACAAGCGCAACAGCGGGCTTATGAGTTGATGAAGGATATTCACTGGGAGGGCAGTTTTAGCCGCTCAGATATAGGCTATCGCGCCATTGAGCGTGAAAACGCAAAGTAACAGGAACGGCTAACAGGGCAGGTCGGATAAGCATCAGCGCTATCCACCTGCTATGTCGGTTGGCGTTAACGCTTATCCGACCCACAAGGAATTTTATCTCAGAAGTCTTCCGGTTTCGGCTGCCAGCTACAGAAGTCCTGATTCGCGACCAGTAAAAGCTGCGAACCTTCCGGCGCTTCAAGCCAGGCAATGCTGACATCCATCGATGAGTGTCGTTGACGATTCGTAATATGACTTAGCGACACGCTATCGAGTTTCGGCTCGAATGTCTCGCCTTCACAGGTCGTCACTGTGCCATTGCTATGCCAGCGCCCTTGCCGCAAAACAACACGCCCGATGCGTAATGCTTCGCTGATCGCTTTGGTCTGGCTTGCCTGATATTGGTATAAAGCAATTTGATCGTTGGAAAGCTGCTGTTTTTGGCCGTCCACTTCATGCTGCATAAAGCTCAATTCGCCATGATCGTCAAAACGAACTTTTACGCTTTCTGGCGGCTCACTCTGAATTGTCGTTTCAATAGAAAGCAGTTGCTCCCCCTGCCAGCGGTAATCACTGGTGGTGGTCTTCCCTGTTCGTATTGGACTAAATACCGTGAGCATGTGAACGCTTTCGTCATCACTGTTGTCCTTGCGCCAGATGCGCACCACGCCCTGATCGGCAATATAGCCGCTTGCCGTAAACGGAGGGAGAGGAGGATGACTGCTGCACGCGATTAGCAGTGCTGTGCTTGCAAGCGTAACCAGAGGACGCCAGGCAAACAAAAGGGGCGTAAACGCCCCCCTGCTAAAACTGTTCACTGACACTGGTTAACTTACTTAACAGCGTCTTTCAGTGCTTTACCAGAAACAAATGCCGGCACGTTAGCTGCGGCGATTTTGATTTCTTTACCGGTCTGTGGGTTACGGCCAGTGCGCTCAGCACGGTGGTTTACCTTGAAGGTACCGAAACCAACCAGTTGTACAGCATCACCTTCTTTCAGAGACTCAGTAATTGCAGCCAGAGTAGATTCCAGAGCAGCTTTAGCCTGTACTTTAGACAGATCAGCCTTGTCAGCAATTACATCAATCAGTTGAGTCTTGTTCATAAGTTATCCTTACAATGTGTTTATCGCTTGCTAAGCATCGAGTGCGACGGAAATGCCAAAAAAGCACTCTCCTGCATACACGCACCGATAGCCACTTTTTTTCGCCCCACAAATGTAGACCAGACGGGGGGCTAATTGGAAGCCTTCAGGGGTGACAATTCGGACTGTAAGTCACGTTTTGCTGTCTTACTGCTGCAAATTTATACCAATATTGCTGCTACCCGCCTCGCGCAAGTCTGCACGGAGCCCTTTAATCAGCTCGATGTCGCGTTCTTCGCAGTCCGCCAACAAGCGGAAAATCTCCCACTGAATGTCCCATTCTTCTTCAACAGCCGGGTTTGCACGCAGCTCTTCGTCGGTCATTTCACGACCAGCCTGGGTCATTTCCAGCATCGCAACGGTGGTAATGGATGCCTTACTCACTTCAATCGCATGCTCCAGCGTTTCCCCTGAAAGACGTGAATGAAGTAATTCGCTCAGTGCGACGCATGCATCAATCGCCGGGTAGACACCGTAAATATCATAGTCGTCCGCAACAGGAATGCCTTCTTCGAGTTTCTCAAGTTGGCTATCAAAGTTTACTTTCGCGTCTTTAACCGTCAACGTCTCCCAAATCAGATCGAGAATACGGCGATAAAGCTGAGGATCACCAAATTCAGTTTGCTGGCAGAACATGGCGTAATTCGGATACATACGTTCGCATAAAGAAGCCATGAAAGTGACATGCTGCCAGCTTTCCAGTTTCTCCATGCGCAGATGGATTGGGTTTTGTAACATAACGATGTCTCAGAGACGGAATATTAGCGGCAGTTTACCTTAATCACCCTTGAATTGCTTGCCACCGCGTGAAAGCTGGACGCCCCGATGCCACAGCATCAGCCCAGCGGGTAGGCTCAGGTAAACGGTAACCCGCCATGCAACGACTGACCCACAGCAGAGCCGTATCAAGGCTTACACGATGGCCTGTTGCAACAAACAGAGGGTTGCAACGCTTTTTGCTACGCAACACCCACGCGAGGGGTTCGCCTTTATCAATAAGCAGCTGTTTGTCCCCCACTTCATCGCCTACCGCTTCAAAGCGCCCGCATAAGCGTTTTTTAGCAACACCAATCGTTGGAACATCCACCAGCAGGCCGAAATGGCTGGCAACGCCCAAACGCCGTGGATGCGAAATCCCGTGACCATCAACAAACAGCAGGTCAGGTTTTTGCGAAAGCATCTCCCAGGCCGCTAACAGTGCGGGATACTCACGAAAAGAGAGGAATCCAGGGATATAAGGCATGGTGGTGGCGATACGCGCCACCTGATATTCAACCAGTTCGAGGGAAGGATATTTCAGCAGCACAATTGCGGCACGCGTGACATCGCCGCCCTGCTCAAAGCCTACATCGGCACCCGCAATTAACGCCGGAGACTCAACGTCAAAGCGATCTTCGCGACAAACCTGTGAAGCCAGTTCGATCTGTTGCTGACGAAGCACTGCGAGATCCATTCCCTCTCCTTAAATTTTACTGGTGATAAGGCACTGACAAACGGTGCACCGCTTCCACGAAAGCGCCCGCGTGTTCTGGCGGCACATCCTGATGAATGCCGTGCCCAAGGTTAAAGACATGCCCTTCACCTTTGCCGAATCCGGCCAGAATCGTAGCAACTTCTTCTTCGATACGCGCTGGCGATGCATATAACATTGACGGGTCCATGTTGCCCTGCAACGCGACTTTGTGACCGACACGACGACGTGCGTCGGCAATATCGGTAGTCCAGTCTAACCCCAGTGCATCACAACCGGTTTCCGCCATCGCTTCAAGCCACTGGCCGCCACCTTTGGTGAACATTGTCACAGGCACGCGGCGACCTTCGTTTTCACGCAGCAGGCCATCAATGATTTTGTGCATGTAATAGAGCGAGAACTGCTGATAGTCGCGACCTGTCAGCACGCCACCCCAGGTATCGAAAATCATCACTGACTGTGCGCCAGCTTTGATTTGCGCGTTCAGGTACAGCGTGACGCTTTGTGCCAGCTTATCGAGCAGCAAATGCAGCGCTTGCGGGTCGGCATACATCATCTTTTTGATAACGGTGAAGGCCTTACTGCTGCCGCCTTCGACCATGTAGGTTGCCAGCGTCCACGGGCTGCCGGAAAAACCGATCAACGGCACCTCGCCTTTCAGCTCGCGGCGAATGGTACGCACCGCGTTCATCACATAACCCAGTTCATCTTCCGGGTCAGGAATGGGCAGCTTTTCTACCTCCGCGCGGCTGGTAATCGGCAAGCGAAAACGCGGGCCTTCACCTGCTTCAAAATAGAGGCCCAACCCCATCGCATCTGGCACAGTGAGAATATCAGAGAAGAGGATCGCCGCATCCAACGGGTAGCGACGCAACGGTTGCAGAGTCACTTCGCAAGCTAACTCCGCATTTTTGCACAGGGACATAAAATCCCCCGCCTGCGCACGCGTTGCTTTGTATTCTGGCAAGTAACGACCTGCCTGCCTCATCATCCATACTGGCGTGGTATCTACAGGCTGGCGTTGTAGCGCCCGCAGGTAACGATCGTTCTTCAGTTCAGTCATTTTGAATTTCCTTTGGCTGGAACTCTAAATAGTTCGAGTTGCAGGTAGGCGGCAAGCTCACGAATCCCCAGGAGCTTACTTTAGTAAGTGACTGGGGTGAGTGAGTGCGGCCAACACCCCTGCAACTCGAAATATGACGAGTGTATCCCGCCAGTTTACCACGTCATTCATACTCTGCCCGACACAGAGCAACGGTGTCTTCAATCAGGCGACGCGCCACCGTGCCTGGTGGAGGCAATAGCGGTAATTGATCGTACCGATACCAGCCCGCATCCAGTAACTCTTTCGGGTCGATTTTAATCTCACCGCTGTGATATTCCGCCATAAACGCGGTCATCAGAGATTGTGGGAACGGCCACGGTTGCGAAGTGACATAGCGTAAATTTTTCACGCGGATACTGCTTTCTTCCATCACTTCACGCGCTACAGCCTGTTCCAGGGTTTCGCCGACTTCGACAAACCCTGCCAGCACGGTATAAACCCCATTGCGATGGCGCGTATGCTGGGCAAGCAGAATATGATCGTCACGACGAATCGCCACAATGATGCACGGTGAAATTTGCGGGTAATAGCGCTCACGACAATGGCTACACAGCATCGCCCATTCGGTTTTGCTGACGTGCATTTCATGCCCGCAGTAGCCGCAAAATTTGTGTGAGCGATAAAACTCAGCTAATTGCACGCCACGCCCCGCAAGTTGAAACAGCCCAGCATCCTGATCGATGATCTGGCGTACCGAGCCCATATCAGCCCGGCGATTTTGCTGCACCAGCCACACGGGTTCATTTTCCCACTCGCCAATAGGCAACCCAATGGCGCCTTCTAGCTGGAAATCTTGTGCAACTCCGTGAGGTAGCTCGCCTTTTGGCAACCACAATTTTTGTTCATGACTGACGATAAACCAGCCCTGATCTAACTTTTGAATTACACGTTCCATAACCTGGTGCACATCCCCGAGTTCACTGGTATAAACAAATAGCCGTAACAATTTTGGGTACGTTTGCGTTACATCTTCTGCTCGCGACAATTCGAATAGCAGCCACATTCTGCAAATCGAAGTATGACGAGTATATAACTCACGGAGTCAATCATGCTTAACCAGTTAGAAAATCTGACTGAGCGCGTTGGTGGTAGTAATGAGTTAGTCGACCAATGGCTACATGCCCGCAAACATTTATTGGTGGCTTATTACAATATGGTTGGGATGAAGCCTAACAAGGAATCCCATACTGCGCTCGATGAAAAAGCTCTGGATAATTTTTGCCACAATCTGGTGGATTATCTGTCGTCAGGCCACTTCAACATTTATGAACGCATTATTAGCGAAATGGAAGGTAGCAGCCCGCTTTTAGCGGCAACGCATCTTTACCCACAGTTGGAAGCCAATACCCAGCAAATCATGGATTTCTACGATTCGCATCTCGAAAGCGCAATCGATCATGATAATTACATTGAATTTCAGAATGCGTTGTCCGGCATCGGCGAAGCACTGGAATCTCGGTTCTCGCTGGAAGATAAACTCATTCAGCTAGCGTACGACCACGGTTTAGATGACAGTGCAAATGACACCGACACTCTTGCACGCCCGGCTTGAGTTCTGCACTGTTAACGAGTAGTTTACATATCGACCCGTAGCAATATGGGTTTCTTCTTGTCGGAGTGCCGAGTGCGTTAAGCACCGGCTGAGACCGTTAATTCGGGATCCGCGGAACCTGATCAGGTTAATACCTGCGAAGGGAACAAGAGTAATTCTGCTTTTGGGATCACCCGTGCGCGGGCGTCCCACATCCATTACTCCTCCGTTGTTCTGACAAGCCACTCCTGATAATCACTGGAATGAGCTATGTCTATGACTGAAAAAAAACCTAACCGCCGCAAACAGCGTGCTGCCGCTCAGCATTTTATCAATACGCTGGAAGGAACCGCTTTCCCCAACTCGCAACGTATTTATCTCACCGGTTTACGGGAAGATATCCGCGTACCGATGCGCGAGATTCAATTGAGCCCAACCGCAACCGGCGGCAGCAAAGAAAATCCGCAGTTCACCCCTAATGACGCTATTCCGGTTTATGACACCTCCGGGCCGTACGGCGATCCCGCGATTAACATCGACGTTCTGCGCGGGCTTTCGCCGCTGCGGGCGAACTGGATTGCCGAACGAAATGACTGCGAAACACTTACCGATCGCAGCTCTGCCTACACCAAAGAGCGGCTGGCGGATGATGGCCTGGATGAATTGCGTTTTGAAACACAACTCATACCGAAACGCGCCAAAGCCGGGAAAACTGTCACTCAACTGCA